>LUZF01000023.1 GCA_001602865.1 Bacteroidales bacterium Bact_14 | reverse complement strand
GGCGCCGCCCACCTGGCGGGCATGGCCGCCGCGATGACGACGCTGCCGGTCATCGGCGTGCCCGTCCGCAGCAAGGCCCTGAACGGGCTGGATTCGCTGCTCTCGATGGTCCAGATGCCCTCCGGCATCCCGGTGGCGACGGTCGCCATCGACGGCGCGAAGAACGCCGCGCTGATCGCCGTCAGCATCTTCGCCCTGACGGACGCAGCCCTGGCCGAAAAACTCGAAGCCTTCCGCCGGGCCCAGGCGGAGAAAGTATTGGCATCCCAGATTTGATATGACCCGTACCAGAAGAATATTCGTAGAGAAGAATCCGGCCTTCCGCGTCGAGGCGGAAAGCCTGCGCAGCGAGTTCAACGAGAACCTGTCGCTGCAGCTGAAGACCCTGCGCTACCTGAACGTCTATGACCTCTGGGGCTTCAGCGACGAACTGCTCGAGGCGTGCCGCTATTCGGTCTTCGGCGAGCTCGTGACCGACCGCGTCAGCGACGAATTCCCGCTCGAGGGGCGCCGGTACCTGGCCGTGGAGTACATCCCGGGCCAGTTCGACCAGCGGGCCTCCTCGGCCGTGGACTGCGTCCACCTGATCGATCCGGCCGCCGACGTGCGCGTCAAGAGCGCCCGCCTGCTTGTCTTCGACGACGACCTGGCGGACGCGGACCTCGAACGGATCCGTCATTATTACATCAATGTGGTCGAAAGCCGCGAGAAAGACCTCTCGAAGCTGGATTTCAGCGAGCAGGCCGACGTCAAGCCCCTCGCGGATATGACCGGCTTCACGGCGATGCGCGAAGAGGACCTCGCCCCGTTCTGCAAGGCCTGGGGCCTCGCGATGAACACCGACGACCTGCGCGAGGTGGTCCGCTACTTCCGCGCCGAGGGCCGCGAGCCGAGCGAGACCGAACTGCGCATCCTCGACACCTACTGGAGCGACCACTGCCGCCATACGACCTTCACGACGCGCCTGGAAAGCGTCAGCGTCGAGGATTCCTTCCTTCGCCCCGAGCTGGAGGAGACCCTCCGGGAGCTGGACCGCGTGCGCGTCGAGCTCGGCCGCGGGGAGCGCAGCCTCTGCCTGATGGAGATTGCGACCATCGGCGCCCGCTACCTCCGCAAGACCGGCAAGCTCGACAACCTCGAGCAGAGCGAGGAGAACAACGCCTGCAGCATCTTCGTCGACGTCGTGGTCGACGGAAAGACCGAGCGCTGGCTCCTCCAGTTCAAGAACGAGACCCACAACCATCCGACGGAAATCGAGCCGTTCGGCGGCGCTTCGACCTGCCTCGGCGGCGCCATCCGCGACCCGCTCTCCGGCCGCGCCTACGTCTACCAGGCGATGCGCGTGACCGGCGCCGGCGACATCTGGAGCCCGGTTTCCAAGACGCTGCCCGGCAAGCTGCCGCAGCGCGTCATCAGCCGCAAGGCCGCGGCCGGCTACTCCAGCTACGGCAACCAGGTCGGCCTCGCGACGACCCACGTGCGGGAGATCTTCCATCCCGGCTACACGGCCAAGCGCCTCGAAGTGGGCGCGGTCGTCGGCGCCGTCAAGGCGGAGAACGTGCGTCGGGAGAGCCCGGCGCCGGGCGACGTGATCCTGCTGCTCGGCGGACGTACCGGCCGTGACGGCATCGGCGGTGCGACCGGTTCCTCCAAGGAACACACGGAAGCCTCCCTGGAGACCTGCGGCAGCGAGGTCCAGAAGGGCAACGCGCCCGAGGAGCGCAAGATCCAGCGCCTCTTCCGCCGCCCGGAGGTGACCCGCCTCATCAAGAAATCCAACGACTTCGGCGCGGGCGGCGTCAGCGTCGCCATCGGCGAGCTGGCCGACGGCCTCGACATCTGGCTCGACCGCGTCCCCGTCAAATACTCCGGTCTGAATCCGACCGAACTGGCCATCAGCGAGTCCCAGGAGCGCATGGCCGTCGTCGTCGAGGCGAAGGACCGCGACGAATTCGAGCGCTGGTGCGCCCTCGACAACATCGAGGTGACCCACGTCGCCGACGTGACGGACCGCGGCCGTATGCGGATGTTCTACCACGGCGCGACCGTGGCGGACCTGGCCCGCAGCTTCATCGACAGCGCCGGCGCGCCGCATTTCTCCACCGCCCGCATCGCGGCGGTCGAGGACCGCGACCCGTTCGTGCAGGAGCCGGCGGGGGAGACCCTCGAGGCCCGCATCTGCAATGTGCTGCGCAGCCCGAACGTGACTTCCCAGAAAGGTCTGATCGAGAACTTCGATTCCACCATCGGCCGTTCGACGGTCCTGATGCCGTTCGGCGGCCGCCTCCAGGCCACGGAAACGCAGGTTTCCGTCCAGAAGTTGCCCGTCGACGGCTATACCGACACGGCCAGTATGATGGCCTTCGGCTACAACCCGGACCTCGCCTCCTGGAGCCCGTACCACGGCGCCGCCTATGCCGTGGTCGAGGCCTGCACCAAGCTCGTCGCCGCCGGCGCCGACTGGTCCGGGATGCGTTTCTCCTACCAGGAATACTTCGAGCGGATGAGCGCCGATCCCCGCAGCTGGGGCAAGCCGCTGTCCGCGCTTCTCGGCGCGCTGAAGATGCAGCTCGCGCTCGGCCTGCCGTCCATCGGCGGCAAGGACTCGATGAGCGGCACCTTCGAGGACATCAACGTTCCGCCGACCCTGATCGCCTTCGGCATCAATACGGTCGATGCGAAGCAGGTCATATCCCCTGATTTCAAGCAGGCGGGCGACCGGATCTACCTGGTCCGCCATACCCCGCTGGCCAACCGGATGCCGGATACGGACGCGCTCCAGGCCAACTGGAACCTCGTGACCGCCGCCATCCGCGACGGCAAGGTCGTCGCCGGCTGGTCCGTCGGCTTCGGCGGCGTTGCCGAGGCCCTCGCGAAGATGGCGTTCGGCAACCGCCTCGGCGTCAGCGTCACGCTCGACGAGCGCGACCTCTTCGCCCTGGCTTACGGTTCCCTCGTCGTCGAATCCACCGAAGCGCTCAACGACCGCTGCTTCGAGCTGCTCGGCTACGTGACGGACGGACGCTTCGTCGTGAACGGCCAGGATATGCCGCTGGAACGCCTCCAGGCAGCCTGCGAGGACCATTTCTCGAAGGTCTATCCGGCCCGCGTCAAGCCGCAGCACGACGCGATGCTGCCGACCCCGGCCGCGACGCCGGCGGCCGTGACCTTCCACGGCCCGGCGGTCGAACGCCCGGTCGTGTACCTCCCGGTCTTCCCGGGCACGAACTGCGACTATGATACGGCGAAGGCCTTCCGCCGCGCCGGAGCCGAAGTCTGCATCCACGTCTTCCGCAACCTCACGGAGGCCGACGTGAACCAGTCCATCGACGAGATGGTGGAACACCTGGACCATAGCCACATCCTGGCGCTCAGCGGCGGCTTCTCCGCCGGCGACGAACCGGACGGCAGCGGCAAGTTCATCGCGACCGTCCTGCGCAACGCCCGCGTCAGCGCGGCCGTCCGGGCCCTCCTGGCCCGCGAAGGCCTCGTCCTCGGCATCTGCAACGGCTTCCAGGCCCTCCTGAAGAGCGGCTTCCTGCCGTACGGCGACCCGGACAAGCTGACCGCGGATTCGCCGACCCTGTTCCGCAACGACATCAACCGCCACATCTCCCAGATGGTCACGACCGCGGTCGCCTCGACGGCCTCCCCGTGGCTCGCCGGCTTCCGCCTCGGCGACCTCCATGCCATCGCCGTGAGCCATGGCGAAGGCAAGGTCGTCCTCGGCGACGCGGAGGGGAAGGAACTCCTCGCCCGCGGCCAGGTGGCATTCCGCTATGCGGATCCGCTGAGCGGCGAGCCTACGATGGCGGCCCCCGCCAACCCGAACGGCTCCTATTACGCCATCGAAGGCCTGCTCAGCCCCGACGGCAGGATCCTGGGCAAGATGGGCCATTCGGAGCGCTACGAAACGAACATGTTTAAGAATATCAGCGGCACGAAGGAACAGACCCTCTTCGAGAATGCCGTAAACTATTTCAGAAAGGGAAAATGAATCAGATCGAAAAAAGAGAACTCCTCTTCGACGGCAACGAAAAGCAGATTTTCGCGACCGACCAGCCGGATAAGGTCATCATCCATTACAAAGATGTGACCACTGCCTACGGCGGCATCAAGCGCGCCCGCTTCAAGGGAATCGGGTGCCTCAACAACAAGATTTCCGCCATCCTGTTCCAGGAACTGGCCAAGGCGGGCCTGGAGACCCATTTCATCTCCCTCTACGGGGAGCGCGAGCAGGTCTGCCGCAAGATTGACTGGGTGAACCTGGTCGCCGTCTGCCACAACCGCGTCGTCGGCAGCCTGGCTCACCGCCTCGGCGTCGAGGAAGGCTACACCCCGAAGAACACCATCGTCGATTTGCGCTACAACACCGACGAACTCGGCAACCCGCTCATCAACGACGACCAGGCGGTCGCCATCGGGCTGGTCAGCTACGAGGACCTGAAGTACATCTATGCGACGGTCCACAAGGCCAACGACGTGCTCCGGGAGCTGTTCCGCAAGGCCGGCATCAGCCTCGTCGACTTCAAGATGGAATTCGGCCGCGTCCCGGAGGACGGCCACCTCATCATCTCCGACGAGCTCAGCCCGGACCGCTGCCGGCTCTGGGACCTCGAAACGGAGGAGCAGTACGACAAGGACCGTTTCCGCCACGACCTCGGCGACATTTACAAGGGATATGAAGTAGTGTTGAACCGCCTGGAAGGCATAATTGACTGAGAAAGATGGGAGTTATTGCAGTTTATGGAGTCGCGTCCGCGGCCCGTGTGATGTATAACGGCCTGCACATGCTGCAGCACCGCGGCCAGGAAGGCGCCGGTATGGTCGTCTTCGACCCGGCCGGAAAAGCGGCCCACCACCGGGGCCTGGGCCTTGTCAGCGAGGTCTTCGCCGAATCGCCCTTCCTGGAGCAGGAGGGGAGCCTCGGCATCGGCGGTACCCAGTACGCCAACGCCGCCAAGGGCGGCCTGGACAACGTCCAGCCGCTGTTCTTCCAGCACAAGTCCGGCGACTTCGCCGTCGCCGGCGACGGCAACCTCGTCAACTACCGGCAGATCAAGGATTACCTCGAGAACCGGGGCGCCATCTTCCACACCTCGACCGACAGCGAGCTCCTCGCGAACCTGATCAAGAAGACCAGCAGCGAGGCGCGCATCTACCACATCGTCTGTGCCCTCAATATGATGGAAGGCGGTTTCGCGTTCGTCATCCTGACGAAGAACCGCATCTACGCCTGCCGTGACAAATACGGCATCAAGCCGCTCTGCATCGGCCGCCTGGGCGACGGCTACGTCGTCGCCAGCGAAAGCTGCGCCTTCGACTACATCGGGGCCACGATGCTCCGCGACGTCGCGCCGGGCGAGGTGGTGACCATCGACGAACACGGCCTGCGCACGCGCCAGTACTCGAAATTCCAGCGCCGGATGATGTGCGGAATGGAATACATCTACCTCGCGCGCCCGGACAGCGACATCGACGGCTGCAACGTCCACGCGTTCCGCAAGGAATCGGGACGCCGCCTGTACCGCGAGCAGCCGGCCGAGGCAGACATCGTGGTCGGCGTGCCGGACTCCAGCCTCAGCGCCGCCATCGGCTACGCGGAGGAGAGCGGCATTCCGTATGAGATGGGCCTGATCAAGAACCGCTATGTGGCCCGCACCTTCATCATGCCGGTCCAGGAAGAGCGTATGCGCGTGGTCCACCTGAAGCTTTCCGCCGTGCGGAGCATCGTGAACGGCAAGCGTGTCGTGATGGTGGACGACTCGATCGTCCGCGGCACGACCTCGCTGCAGATCGTGAACCTGCTGCGGGATGCGGGCGCGAAGGAAGTCCACGTGCGCATCGCGAGCCCGATGATGAAGCACTGCTGCTTCTACGGCGTGGACACGCCGACCGAGGAGGAGCTCCTCTGCTCCCACCGCACCCTCGAGGAGGCCTGCAAGGCCATCAACGCCGACTCGCTCGGCTACCTGAGCTGCGAGGGCGCGACGGCCTCCAGTTTCGGCTGCTCGGACCTCTGCCTTGCCTGCTTCAACGGCAATTACCCGACGGCCCTGTACCAGATGGAATATGAACAAGACGAAGAATAACGCTATGGCAAAAACGTACGAAAAAGCGGGAGTGAATCTCGAGGCGGGATACGAAGTGGTCCGCCGGATCAAGCAGCACGTCGCGTCCACGGCCCGCAAGGGCTCGATGGGCGGCATCGGCTCCTTCGGGGGTATGTTCGACCTCTCGGCGCTGGGCATCCGCGAGCCGGTCCTGGTCAGCGGTACCGACGGCGTCGGCACCAAGCTGAAAATCGCCTTCGCGATGGACAAGCACGACACGATCGGCATCGACGCCGTCGCGATGTGCGTCAACGACGTGCTCGCGCAGGGCGCGGAACCGCTGATTTTCCTGGATTATGTCGCCATCGGCCACAATGTCCCGGAGAAGGTGGAAGCCATCGTGAAGGGCGTCGCGGAAGGATGCCGCCAGGCGGGCTGCGCCCTGGTGGGCGGTGAGACCGCCGAGATGCCGGGGATGTACGGCGGCGGCGAGTATGACATCGCCGGCTACACGACGGGCGTGGTCGAGAAATCGAAGCTCATCGACGGCGGCAAGGTCAAGGTCGGCGACGTGCTGGTCGGCATCGCCTCGACGGGCGTCCATTCGAACGGCTTCAGCCTCGTGCGCAAGATCGTCGCCGACGCGGGCCTGGACCTCGGTGCGGAGATTCCCGAGTTCGGGGGAGCGACCCTGGGTGAGACCCTCCTGACCCCGACGCGCATCTACGTGAAGCAGGTGCTGGACGTCATCCGCCAGTGCGACGTCCACGCCATCGCCCACATCACGGGCGGCGGTTTCGACGAGAACATCCCGCGCGTGCTCCACGAGGGGCAGGGCGTCGAGGTGGAGGAAGGGAGCTGGGAGATCCTCCCGGTCTTCCGGATGCTCGAGAAGTGGGGCGGCGTGCCTCACCGGGAGATGTTCAACATCTTCAATATGGGCATCGGCATGGTCGTGGTCCTCGATCCCGCCGAAGCGGAGAAGGCCATCGGCATCCTCGCCGGCCACGGCGAACACGCCACGGTCATCGGCCGTGTCGTTAATGGCAACGGTGTTACTATTAACTTATTATAGAATTACATATTGTATTCTCTCAGCCCGAAAAAAAGGGACAGGGCTGAGAGAATACAATATGTAATTTAAAACAGTCGATTATGAACAGAAAAAGAGCGTTGGTGAGTGTCAGCGACAAGAGCGGACTGGTGGATTTCGTCCGGGGGCTTGTCGCGCTGGACTGGGAGATCATCGCCACGGGCGGTACCCAGAAGTTGCTTGAGGAAAGCGGAGTGAAAACAATAGGGATCAGCGAGGTGACCGGATTTCCGGAGATCTGCGACGGCCGGGTGAAGACCCTGCATCCCAAGGTGCACGGCGGCATCCTGGCCCGCCGGGACGTGCCCGCCCATATGGAGACCCTGAAGGAGAACGGCATCGAGACGATCGAGCTGGTCTGCGTGAACCTGTACCCGTTCCGCCAGACCATCGCGAAGCCGGACGTGACCCTGGAGGATGCCATCGAGAACATCGACATCGGCGGCCCGTCGATGGTACGCAGCGCCGCCAAGAACTGGAAGGACGTGACCATCGTCTGCGATCCCGCCGACTATGACACCGTCCTGGCCGAGCTTCGCGCAAACGGGAACACTTCGGACGAAACGCGCCTGAAGCTCAGCGCGAAGGCGTATACCCATACGGCCGAATATGACGCCTGCATCGCGACGTATATGCGCAAGCAGGCAGGCCTGAACGAGAAACTGTTCCTGGAGTACGACCTGAAGCAGGGGCTCCGCTACGGGGAGAATCCCCACCAGGGCGCCAAGTTCTATGCGACCCTGGAGCCCGCGCCGTTCTCGCTGGCTTTCGCCCGCCAGATCCAGGGCAAGGAACTTTCCTACAACAACATCCAGGACGCCAATGCGGCCCTGAACGTCCTGCGCGACTTCGAGGAGCCGTTCTGCGTGGCCCTCAAGCATATGAATCCCTGCGGCGCAGCCGTGGGAAAGACCATCGAGGAGGCCTGGCAGGCCGCCTATGAGGCCGACAAGGTCAGCATCTACGGCGGCATCGTGGGCGTGAACCGCACCCTCACCGCCGAGGTGGCCGCCGGGATGAAACCCATCTTCCTGGAAATCGTGATCGCCCCGGACTACACGCCGGAGGCGCTGGAGATCCTGTCCACCAAGAAGAACCTGCGCGTGATGCAGGTCGATATGACCCGCGACGGCGCCTCCGTGCCCCAGTTCATCAGCGTGAACGGCGGTATGCTGGCCCAGCAGCTGGATACCCAGGTGGAGCTGGTGACGCCCGAAATGTGCGTGACGCAGGTGAAGCCCACCGAGGCCCAGCTGGCCGATGCCAACTTCGGCTGGAAGATAGTCAAGCACGTGAAATCCAATGCCATCGCCGTGGTGCGGGACAACCATACCATCGGCATCGGCGCCGGCCAGACCAACCGCGTGGGCTCGGCGGAAATCGCACTCAACGAGGCGCGGAACGCCGGCTTCACCGAGGGGCTGGTGCTCGCCTCCGACGGCTTCCTGCCTTTCGATGACACCGTGGCCCTGGCTGCAAAGTACGGCGTAACCGCCATCGTGCAGCCCGGCGGAAGCATCCGCGACGAGGACGCCATCAAGAAAGCCGACGAACTTGGCATTACAATGCTGTTTACCGGAGTACGTCATTTTAAACATTGATAGTATGGGTCTTGTATATCCTTTACCTACAATGCGGTCCGCCCAGGCGCCCCGGGAGATCGATCTGGAAAGCTGTCTGGGGAAGACCGTCCTGGTCGTCGGCGGCGGGGGCCGGGAGCACGCCATCGTGGGCGCGCTGAGCCGCAGCCCGCAGGTTTCCAAGATTTACTGCGCGCCGGGCAATGCCGGCATCGGGGAGCTGGCCTTCAACGTCCCCCTGAAGGATACCGACGTGGAAGGGCTGAAAACCTTTGCGCTGGAGAACCACGTGGACCTGACGGTCGTCGGCCCGGAATCCGCGCTCGCGGCGGGCATCGTGGATGCCTTCCGGGCCGCGGGCCTGCGCATTTTCGGCCACACGCAGGCTGCCGCGCGCATCGAGAGCAGCAAGGAGTTCGCCAAGCAGCTGATGGAGAAATATGGCGTCCCGACGGCTGCATACCGGAGTTTTACCGATTATGAGGAGGCGCGGAATTACGTCGCCGGCAGGCCGTTCCCGGCCGTGCTGAAGTACGACGGCCTGGCCGCCGGCAAGGGCGTCGTGATTGCGGCGGATCTTGCGGAGGCGGAAGCCGCCCTCAAGGACATGCTGCTGGACGGCCGTTTCGGCGCGGGCAAGGTGGTGATCGAAGACTACCTGACCGGTCCGGAGTTCTCCTTTATGTGCTTCGTGGACGGGGCAAAGGTCTATCCGATGCCGCTGGCCCAGGACCACAAGCGCGCCTTCGACGGCGACAAGGGGCCGAATACCGGCGGCATGGGTGCATACACCGGACTCTCTTTCATCTCCGGAGAACAGCGTGCTTTCGCCCTGCAGCGCATCCTGCAGCGGACGGCGGAGGCGATGGTCGCGGAAGGCTGCCCGCTCAGCGGAGTGCTCTACGGTGGCCTGATGGCGACGCCGGACGGCGTCAAGGTCATCGAGTTCAACTGCCGTTTCGGCGATCCCGAAACCGAGGTTGTGCTGCCGCTGCTGGAGAGCGACGCTTATGACATCTTCAGTGCCGTCGCCGACGGGAAGGCGCCCGAGCGTGAGCCGCAGTGGAGCACCGACGTCACGATGGGCGTCGTGCTCGCCTCGAAAGGCTACCCGGGCTCCTATGAGAAAGGCTATGAGATCAAGGGCATGCCGCAGGATGGTACCCTCGTGTATCACATGGGAACGAAGATCGACGGCGGCGTGCTCAAGACGGCCGGCGGCCGCGTGCTGATGTGCATCAACCGGGGTGCGACGCTCGAGGAGGCGGCGGCGCGGACCTATGCCGCCGTGCGCGGCATCGACTGCCCTGCGCTCTTCTACCGGAGTGACATCGCCCATTATGAACTGGACAGGAGGAAAGAACTATGAGTGCAATACTGATGGACGGAAAACAGGTTTCCCTGGCCGTCAAGGATACATTGAAGGAACGCATGCCCGCGTTGAAGGCGCAGTTCGGCCGCGTGCCGTGCCTGACCGTCATCATCGTCGGGGAGAACCCCGCCAGCCAGTCCTACGTCCGCGGCAAGGTCAAGGCCTGCGAATATGTCGGAATGGACAGCCGCCAGGTCTCGCTGCCGGAGTCGGTCTCCGAAGAGGAACTCCTCGCGATCATCGGGGACCTGAACCGGGACGACGCCGTTGACGGCATCCTTGTCCAGCTGCCGCTCCCGAAGCATATCGACGAGAGCAAGGTGCTGGAGGAGATCGTCCCGGCGAAGGACGTGGACGGTTTCCATCCGAGCAACGTGGCGGACCTCTGGCTCGGCCGCAAATGCATCGTCCCGTGTACGCCGAAGGGCGTCATGCGCCTCCTGGAGGCCCATGGCATCGATCCGGCCGGCAAGCTGGCCGTCGTCATCGGCCGCAGCAACATCGTCGGCAAGCCGGTCTCGAAACTGCTGCTGGACCGCAACGCGACCGTCGTCATGGCCCATTCCCGCACGAAGAACCTGAAGGAACTGACCCTTCAGGCCGACATCCTCGTCGTCGCGGTCGGCCGCGCCGGCCTCGTGACCGGAGACATGGTCAAACCGGGCGCCGCCGTGATCGATGTCGGCATCAACCGTCTCGATGACGGGAAACTCCATGGCGACGTGGATGCCGCCACTGTCGAACCGGTCGCCGGCTACCTGACGCCGGTCCCCGGCGGTGTCGGCCCGATGACCATTGCGATGCTGATGGAGAATACCGTGGAGTGTTTCCTGCGTAAGTAAGTTCCGTTCGTCGAAGAAAACCGGGTGTTGGTCGAAAGCCGTTTGGCACGACCGGCACCCGGTTCTACATTTGTCGCAGCGATCCCGGCGGACCGGGAAAACAGTAGAAACAAAAAAACTGCGACAGATATGAAAAAGATCATGATGATGGCGGCCTTGATGCTTTCCGGTGTGATGGCACTGGCCCAGACGACGGTGAAAGGCCAGATCCTGGATGCGGTGAGCCGCGAGGGAGAGCCTTACGCGATTGTGGAGTTCTTCAGGGCTGGAGACGAAGAAAAGGCGGTCGCTTTCGCGACGACGGACCCCGAAGGCCGGTTCTCGAACACCTTTACCATGCAGGGGGATTACATCGCCCTCTTCAACAACCTCGGACGCAAACAAATCCGCCGGGAATTCCGTGTAGAAGGACAGCCGGAGATCGACCTGGGCGTATTCCTCGCCGAGGACGCCGCCGAGATGCTGAAAGGCGGTACCGTGACCGCCCAGCGGCCGCTCGTGAAGATGGAGGTGGATAAGATGACTTATGACGTCGCCGCGGATGTGGATTCGAAGACTTCGACCGTGCTCGACATGCTCCGCAAAGTCCCGATGGTCTCCGTGGACGGCCAGGACCGCATCAGCGTCAACGGCTCCTCCAGCTTCCAGGTCTACGTCGACGGCAAGCCGAACCAGATGATGACCCAGAACGCCTCGACCATCTTCAAGATGATGCCGGCGAGCTCCGTAGCGAGCATCGAGGTCGTGACGAATCCGGGCGCGCGCTACGACGCCGAGGGCGTCGGCGGCGTCCTGAACATCACGACCAACCGCGCCGCGACCGGCGGCCAGAGCGTCGCCGACGGCGTCTACGGCACCCTCACCGGGATGGCCTCGACCCGCGGCTTCGGCGGCGGCTTCCTCGGCGGCCTCCAGAAGGGCAAATTCGCCCTGAGCGCGAACCTCAACCATATTGGCATGCACATGGGTACGACCGAGACGGACGTGACCCGCATCCAGGATAACGGCATGAAAACCAGCACCTCCACGTCCATGGACATGCGCACGCCCATCAACATGGGAACCCTCAGCATGAGCTACGACATCGACTCCCTGAACCTCGTCTCCGCGACGGCCGGCCTGACGGCATTCGGCCTGAATTCCGACGGCACGATGGCGACCGCGATGACCCTTCCGGGCGGCGCGACCTTCGGCTACGAAGGCACGACGGGGATGAAGACCCGCAACCGGAGCCTGAACCTCAGCGCGGACTACCAGCACCTCTGGGCGGACGTCCCGGCCCGCAGCTTCATCCTGTCCTACCAGTATGAAGGCTCGCCGACCGCCAGCAACACCCGCAACACCTTCGGCGGCGCGACCCTCCCCGGCTTCGACCTGACCGACCGCCGCTCCGACGGCTTCCAGAACTCCGTCAGCCACACGGTCCAGGCCGACTTCACGACCCCGCTCGGCGAAAAAATCACCGTCTCGACCGGCGCCAAGTACCTCCTGCGCCACAATTCCTCCGCCCAGACCGACTACCTCTGGAACGGCACCGCCTTCGTCGAGAACCCTCTCGGCAGCCTCGACTACGACTTCTACAACCGCATCGGCGCGGTCTACGGCGAGTTCAGCGGCAACTTCGGAAAGTTCGGCCTCAAGGGCGGCGTCCGCTACGAGCACACCTGGCAGTCGTACCTCTCCTCGGCCCAGGCCAACCCCTTCAGCGTCGATTACGGCAACCTCGTCCCCTCCGCCAGCCTCCAGTTCAGCCCCTCGATGACCACCAACATCGGCCTGAGCTACAACATGCGCATCAGCCGCCCCGGCATCACCTACCTCAACCCCTACGTCGACACGACCGACCCGACCGCCCGCAGCTACGGCAACACGGAGCTCGACGCGGAGCGCAGCCACAACATCAGCCTGGTATTCAACCACTTCTCCTCCAAGCTGACCCTGAATGCGACGCTCTACCACAACGTCACCGGCAACGGCATCGAGTCCTACAGCTTCTACGACGCCGCCAACCTGCTGAACACGACCTACGGCAACATCGTCAAGAGCCGCGACACCGGCGTCAACGCCTTCGCCATGGTCTCCCTGGGCAGCAAGACCCGCCTCATCCTGAACGGCGGGGGCGGCTACCGCGACCTCCGCAGCGCGCAGCTGGGCCAGTCGAACAGCGGCTGGACCTACAACGCGATGGCCGGCGTGCAGCAGACGCTTCCCGGCGACTTCCGCCTCAGCGCGAACCTCGTCGCCGCCGGCAACAGCGTGACGCTCCAAGGCTGGAGCAGCGGCATGTCCATGGGCATCCTCGGGCTGACGAAAACCTTCCTGGAGGACCGCCTGAGCCTGTCGCTGAACGGCATCTCTCCGCTCGGCCACGGCGGCCGCCTCGCACTCGACAGCTACGCCGCCGGCAAGGGTTTCACCTCCCAGACGCAGGTGCGCGTCCCGATTCGCCAGGCGGCGCTCCACGTTTCCTGGACCTTCGGCCGCCAGGGCAGCACCAAGCGCGCCCGCCGCACCATCGAGAACGACGCCCAGCTCAACGCCTCCTCCATGGCCGAAAGCGTCGGCTCCGTCGTCGCAATGTGATTGTCATTTCGAGCGGAGCGGAGCGAAGTCGAGAAATCTGTTTATCTTTGTAAAGAATGAATCGGAAAAACTATGTCATCGACGTGACGCAGGCGGTGGTCTGGGCGGGGCTGTTCTGTGTGCCGGCCATCATCAGCTGGATCATGTCGGGGGAGCTGGGAACCGCGCTGGGCGTGCTGAAGACGACGGTGCGGCTCCTGCTGCCGCTGTTCGCGCTGTACGCGGTGAACTACTATCTGCTGGTGCCGCGGCTGCTCTGGAAGGAGGACCGGAAAAAGTGGTTTTTTGCGGCGAACGCGGCGCTGATCCTGCTGCTGGACCTGGCGCTGCTTTTCCCGAAGGGGGATATTCCTCCGGAAGTGCAGGAGGCCTTCGACGGCCAGCGGATCTGGACTTTTTACGCCATCGGCGTACTGATGGTGGTGATTGTCCAGGCGCTTGTCGTACTGCTGGCGGTCGGGCTGCGCAACACGATGCGCAGCAATGAGTTGCAGATGCAGTACGAACAGGAGCGGCGGAAGACTGCGGAGGCGGAGCTGGTCTGGCTGAAGCACCAGCTGAACCCCCATTTCCTGTTCAACACGCTGAACAACATTTCCTCGCTGACGCAGATCGATCCCGACCGCGCGCAGGAGAGCATCGGGCAGCTGAGCGACCTGCTGCGCTATGCGCTGTATGACAGCGAGGCGGAGAAGGTGCCGCTCGCGGCGGAGATGGAGTTCATGAACAACTATGTGGACCTGATGGCGCTGCGGTGCAACGAGATGACGACGGTGGAGAAAGATCTCGCGTTGCCGGCGGAGAAGGTGGAGGTCGCGCCGTTGCTGTTTATTTCGCTGATAGAGAATGCGTTCAAACATGGCGTGAATGCGCGCTACCCCTCCTTCGTGCGGGTTGCGATGGCGCTGGAAGGAAGCGGGGAGGACCGGGCGCTGGTGTTCCGCTGCGAGAACTCGCTTTTCGAGAAAACGGGGAGCGACCACATCGGCTCCGGCATCGGCCTGGAGAACATGAAACGGCGGCTGGAGCTGCTGTACCCGGGGCGGTACGCCTATGCGCAAAGCGCGGAGGACGGCTGCTACCGGGTGGATGTGAAACTGAAAGTCTAGGGGATGGAAAAACTGCGCTGCATTGTCGTGGACGACGAGCCGCTGGCCGTCAAGATGCTGGAAAGTTTCGTGGAGCGGACGCCGTACCTGGCGCTCGCCGGGTCGTTCACGGACCCGGTCCTGGCGCTGACGGAAATCCGGCGGACGGCGCCGGAACTGGTGTTCCTGGACATCCAGATGCCGGACCTTGACGGGATGGAGCTGTCGCGGATGATCCCCGCCGGGACGAAGATCGTGTTTACGACGGCGTTCAAGCAGTATGCCTTTGAGAGTTACGAAGTTGCGGCGCTGGACTTCCTGCTGAAGCCGATCCGCTACCAGAAGTTCCTGGAGGCGGCGCAGAAGGGGCGGGAGTGGTTCGAATTGAAGAAAGGAGAAGGGAAGCCGGAAGGTGCCGTCCCGGGTCCGAAAGATGACGGAATCTTCCTGAAGGTGGAAGGGGCGTTTCGGAAGGTGCCGCTGGAAGAGATCGTGTGCGTCGAAGGGATGAAGGATTATGTGCTGGTGTATCTGGAAGGGCAGAAAGAACCGCTGGTGGTGCATGCCACGATGAAGGCGATGGAGGAGATGCTTCCCTCGCAGGGGTTCATGCGCATCCACCGCTCGGCCATCGTCGCGCTGGGTCAGATCCGTTCAGTTTCGCCGTCGGGGGATATCGTTGCGGGCGAGAAGTTCCTGCACGTTTCCGAAGGCTACCGGGCCGCGTTCGACGCCTACCTGAAGGAACATACCCTCGGGTAGCGTTTTCTTAAAATCGTTCTATTATTAGCGGAGTTTTCGCCAGAGGAGCCGGAGCTTCCAGGCGAGCGACCAGCGCGAGGCCTTCTGGAACGAGCGCTGGAGCCGGGTATATTCCACGCTTTCGGTGGGATTGGGAAAATACTTGGAATACAAGGTTTTGTGCTTCTCCCAGAGCAGGCGGCGCAGGGGGACGAGGGCTTCGTCCGTGACCCCGGCGTTGCGGGAGCCCCGGCGCGTGCGGTAGTAGAAACACGTTTCGTCCAGGCAAAGGACTTTCGGTTCGCCGGGCAGCGCCTCGAAGAGGCAGAGCCAGAAATCCCAGTCTTCGAAACCGGCGCCGAAGGCCGGATCGAAACCCGCACACTTGTCGAAATCGGCGCGCCGAAGGACGCAGGAGACGTAGAGGCAGTTGCGGGAGAGCATCGTGCTCATCGAAAAGGGCGGCAGTTCCTTCCAGGATTTCCGGGCTCCGAACCGCTCCGCCTTGCCGTAGACCAGGGTCAGGTCCGGATCGGCTTCGAGTGCCGCGACAGCGGCTTCCAGGTAGCCGGGCGCAATCCGGTCGTCCGCATCCAGGAAGAGCAGGTAACGGCCGTCAGAGGCGGCGGCGCCGGCGTCGCGGGCGGCTGCGACTCCCTGGTTCTCCTGGTACAGGAGGCGGAAGCGCGGATCCCGGTCGCACCAGGCCTCCGCGACCTGCGCGGTCGCGTCGGTCGAGCCGTCGTCCACGATGAGGCATTCCCAGTCGCGCATCGTCTGGTCCAGGACGCTCTGCAGCGTCTCCGGGAGCCAGCGGGCGAGGTTGTAGCAGGGGACGATGATGCTGGCGGTCGGGCTCATATCTTGCTGAGTTTCAAGTGGGCGAGTACTTTCAGGACAAACTCGTGGAGCGAAAAGCGCCCCCGGCGGTAGCGGGCGCGCATCGCGCGGTAGCGGCGCGTGCGGAAGAAGTGGAGGTCTTCCCCGGCGGAGAGCTGGGTACAGGCGGCGAGGCCCCGGAACGGGTCTTCGATGATGTCCTGCACGGCGGCCGGGCCTTCCGCCCGGACGCGCAGGAGCGTCTCCGGGTCGTTCAGCGCGAAGAGTTTCCGCTCCTCACCGCTGGAGATGTTGGTACAGACGTAATGGACGATGAAGGCATCGCCGAGGTAGCGGACGCCGTGCTGGAGCTGGCAGTTCCAGCGGCCGTCGAGTTCCTGCAGCGGATGGCCCAGGCTTGCGTTCGCGCGGGCGAGCGAGGGCTGGTCCTGCTTGATGCCTTTTTCGTAGCCCTCCAGGTAGTATTCCCGCCAGCGGCGGAAGAATTCCCGGGCGAGGGGATCCTCGCGCACGAGCATAATGCCGCCGTTGAAATAGACCTCCTCGGCGGAGGCGTCGAAGCCGGCCTTGCGGCAGAGGGAGAGCGTCGCGCTGCGGTGGGGATGGTCCGCGAACCGGCAGTGCAGGTCCGCGCAGGCGGCCAGCGGCCCCGCGACGGCGTCGAGCGCGTCCAGCGGCCGCGCCACGACCGTATCCG
>LUZF01000022.1 GCA_001602865.1 Bacteroidales bacterium Bact_14 | reverse complement strand
CTCTTCCGATCTCAGAGCGCGACGCGGCGCCGCTCGCCGCCGGACAGCGTCGCGACGGAGGCGTCGGGCGGCGGGCACTGGAGCGCGTCCATCGCCCTTTCGAGCTTGGACTCGATCTCCCAGCCGTCGTGGTGCTCGATCAGCTCGGTCAGCTCGCCCTGGCGCTCGATCAGCGCGTTCATCTCGTCGTCCGACATCGGCTCGCAGAACTTCAGGCCGATCGCGTTGTACTCGTCCAGCAGGTCGACGACCTCCTGGACGCCTTCGCGCACGACCTCGATCACGGTCTTGGACGGGTCCATCTGCGGCTCCTGCTCGAGGTAGCCGACGCTGTAGCCCGGCGCCCAGACCACCTCGCCCTTGTAGCCCTTCTCGACCCCGGCGATGATCTTCAGCAGGGTCGACTTGCCGGAGCCGTTGAGACCGATGATGCCGATCTTGGCGCCGTAGAAGAAGCTGAGGTAGATGTCCTTGAGGATGACCTTGTTGTTGTGGGGGAGCGTCTTGCCGACCCCGCACATCGAGAAGATGATTTTTTCGTCTGCCATCAGATGTCGAGTTGCATGATGTAATCGTTCATATAGTAGCCGTTCCCAATGGGGAAGTCACCCTGGTAGGCGACGGTCATTCCCTTCGCGAGGTAGTACTTGTAGGCGCGCGTGTTGTACCGGTTGACGTTGAGCTGGATGCGCGCCGGATCGCCCTTGACGGCGTCCCGGATGAATTCGACGGCGTGGTCGAAGAGCGCGCTTCCGATGTGGCGGCCCTGGAACTCCGGGAGGACGTAGATCTTCTGGAGGTGGAACAGGACGCGCCTGTCTTCCGAGACGCCGTCCCGGTTCAGGGAGAGGTAGCCGCAGGGGAGCCCGCCGGATTCGGCGATGAAGTACTTGTGCATCTGCTCCGTCATCTGGCGTTCCAGATTGGCCGCGGAGTACATCCAGTCCATCATATAGTCGATCTGCTCCGGGGTCAGGATCTTGCCGTAGGTGTCGGGGAAAATGACGCCCGCGAGCTCGCGGATCAGGGGGATGTCCTCCAGGCCCGCGCTGCGGATGAGGATGTCTTCGCTCATTACAGCTTGGATTTAAGCAGTTTGCGCATTTCGCCCGCGGTCAGCGCGGAGCCGGCGACCTTGCCGTCCGGGCCGACGAGGACCATCGTCGGAATCCAGTGGATGCCGAAGGCCTCCGAAACGGGATTCTCCTTCCAGCGGATCAGGTTGGAAACCTGGGTCCAGGGGAACTGCTGCGCGGCGAGGCAGTCCTTCCAGGCGGCCTCGTCGTGGTCGAAGGAGACGCCGAGGAACTCGACGCCCTTCGGCGCGAAATCAGCCTGCAGCTGCCGTACGGCGGGGAATTCCTCCCGGCAGTCCGGGCACCAGCTGGCCCAGAAGTCCAGCACGACCCACTTGCCCTTGTAGTCCTTCAGGCTGACTTCCCGGCCGTCGCTCGACGGAAGGGTCAGCGCCGGCGCCTTGCTGCCGGTCTTAAGGGTCGGGTAGTACTGGTCCATCGGGGAATGGCCGTCGATGTCCTTGCCGGACATCAGGAGGGCCAGGAAGTCGGGATCGATCGTCCCGTCGGGGTTCCAGTAACCGAATTCGGCCTTGATGTCCCAGATGGTCCAGGCGATGTCGAATTCATCGAAGAGGGAGATCATGTCGCGGTACCAGCGCTCCACGTCCGGGCGCGGGGCGAGGTTGATGCAGCCCCATTCACCGCAGAAGAGCTGCAGGTTCAGCCTGTCGGCGCAGTCGATGGCTTCCTGCATCATCGACTGGAGCTTCGCGCGGTCCCAGAGGCTCGTGAAGTCGCCCACGACGGACTGGCTGTACTCGTCCAGCGCCGCGAATTCCTCCGGGGTCACCATCACGCCGGGGTAGTGGACCGTCCCCGTGTAGCGGCGGAACTCGGTCCAGCTGGCCTTGTGGTGGGTCAGGAGCATCGGGTGGTAGAAGTGGAAGCTGAGGATGAGGTTCGGGTCGCCTTCCGGGACGCGGAGGTCGCCGAAGGTGAAGACGCTCTGCTGGTGGTTCGAGCCGATCACGAGCACGCGGCGCGGCTCCTGGGCGCGGATGACGCCGTGGATCTTCTCGATCAGCTTGTTCCAGTCTTCCGGATCGTCCGCGACGGGCTCGTTCATGAATTCATAGGCGACGAGCTCGAGCGGGTAGTCCTTCATTTCGGCGGACAGCTGGCGCCACATTTCGGCCAGCCATTCCTGGGCTTCCGGCTCGCTGAAGAGGGGATTCTTGCTGCCGGGGGCCACGATGAAGCTGTGGGAACGCAGCAGGTGCAGGTCCACGATGCAGCGGAGGTTGTATTTGACGCACCAGTCGAGCGCGTTGTGGAGGAAGCCCCAGCTCGCGGAGATCTTGTTGTGGTCGCGGTCCCACATCGTAACCTCGTCGATCGGGAGGCGCAGGTGGTCAAAGCCCTGCTCCGCGAAGCGGGCGACGTCGGCTTCGGTAAAGTAGGTCACGCGCCGGGCGCTGTCGAGGCGGCTCTGGGAGAGCCAGTGGCTCACATTGGCGCCGCGCTTCAGGCGAAAGTCCACTTTTTTCGGCTGCTGCGCGCAGGAGGCGAGGGCCAGCAGCGCGACGGCCAGGAGGAGAACAGTCTTTTTCATATCGGTCAATTTTTTGTTTTGCAGATGAGTTTGAGGCATCCGACGGCCAGGAGCGTCTGCGCCGCCAGGTAAGTCCCCATCACGGCGAAAGCCATCGGGCCCGTGTTCGGGCCGCCGAATTTGCGGATGGCGATAAGGCTGTCGGAGCCGATGAAGAAGAGCGCGGCCGCCAGCAGGATCCACCAGGTACCGCCGCCCAGGCGCACGACTCCGCAGAGCGCGCTGAACACCAGGAGCAGCAGCACGAGGCCGTACACGATCATCGGCCAGAAGAGCGCGCCGTTGACGCCGATCGTCTTGATCAGCACATAAGAGAGCGCGGCCATCACCGCCAGCGCCGGCATCCAGACCTTCCAGCCCAGCCCCTTCCAGGAATGGCTGCCCAGCAGGGTGATGTAGAGCACATGTCCGACGAGGAAGGCGCCCATGCCGGAGACGAAGAGCACGAAACCGGGGCCTTGCAGCAGCAGGTCGCCGGTCAGGCCCGCCAGCTGCGCCCAGACGAGCATCCCGAGCTTCTTCGCATCCGGCTTGCGCGGGAGCGCGTAGGCGAGCGTCGTCGCGCAGAGCAGGGAAATCAGCGCTCCCTTGACGGTATCATGGGCGTTCCAGCCGCAGAGGTGGCTCGCCAGGTCCACGGCGCACGCGAGCAGGAAAAACGCACCCGGAATCAGGTATAATTTTGTCGTATTTTTCATCTTCCCTTTTATTTTTCCGAAGATACGCATTATCTTTCGTAAAATGAAACGCGAAGGAAGAATACCCCTGCTCAGCAAGGTCGCCTACGGGATGGGCGACGTGGGCTGCAATTTCAGCTGGATGTTTGTCAGCAATTTCCTGATGATCTTCTACACGGACGTCTTCGGGATCGGAATGGGCGCGGTGGCGACGCTGATGCTCGTCTCCCGCCTCTGGGACGCCGTCAACGACCCCGTCATCGGGGCGCTCTCGGACCGCACGAAGAGCCGCTGGGGCCGCTACCGCCCCTGGCTCCTTTTCGGCGCGCCCATCACCGCCCTGATCCTGATCCTGGTCTTCTGGGCTCATCCCGACTGGCCCCAGGCCGCGAAGATCGCCTACATGTCCGCAACCTACTGCCTCCTCGTCCTGGGATACACCAGCGTGAACCTGCCCTACGGCACGCTCTGCGGCGCCATGACCCAGGACATCGACGAGCGCGCCTCGCTCAACACCTCCCGTTCCGTGAGCGCGATGATCGCCATCGGCGTCATCAACATCGTCACGGTTCCCCTCATTACCTGGTTCGGCCGGGGGAGCGCGCGGGTGGGCTACCTCTCCGTCGCCATCCTCTACGGTACCATCTTCGCCCTCTGCCACCTCTTCTGCTTCAGCAAGACCCGCGAGGTCGTCGAAGCCCCGGCGGAGCAGAAGCTCCCGCTCGGGACCCAGCTGAAGGCCGTCCTGAAGAACCGGCCCTACCTGCTGGCCCTGCTGGGACAGCTCCTCTTCGGCTTCGTCCTCTACGGCCGCAACGCGGACCTGCTCTATTATTTCACCTATGTGGAAGGGGACGCGAACCTGTTCAGCTTCTATTCGATGGCCATCATCGTGCCCTCCATCATCGGCGCGGCCCTGTTCCCGATGGTCTTCCGCTGGACGAAGAACAAGGGCTGGACGGCCTCCATCTTCGCCGCGCTGACCGGCGTTTCGATGTTCTTCCTCTATTATGTGAGCCCCGGCACGACGCCCGTCGGCTTCTACGTCCTCGCCGGCCTCTCCCAGTTCTTCTTCTCCGGCTTCAACACGGCCATCTACGCCATCATCCCGGACTGCGTGGAATACGGCGAGTGGAAGACCGGCATCCGCAACGACGGCTTCCAGTACGCCTTCATCTCCCTGGGCAACAAGCTCGGCATGGCCCTCGGAACCTCCCTCCTGGCCCTGGCCCTCGGCTCCGCCGGCTACGTCGCCAACAGCGTCCAGAATCCCCAGGTCCTCAGCATTATGAAGCACGGCTTCAGCACGATCCCGGGCGTCCTCTGGATCGTGACAGCCATCGCCCTGACCTTCTACCGCCTCAACAAGAACCAGTACAACGCGATCGTCGAAGAACTCCAGGCACGCAAACAAAACGCATCCAGTTAATATGAGACAAGTCGTCCTGACCGCACCCCGGACCCTGGAATTCCGGGAAGTGCCCGCCCCGGGCGCCGAGCGCCTCGGCCCCCACCAGGTCCTCCTCCGCATCCGCCGCATCGGCATCTGCGGCAGCGAGATCCATTCCTACCACGGAACGCACCCCGCGACCTTCTATCCCGTCGTGCAGGGCCACGAGTATTCGGCCGTCGTGGTCGCCTGCGGCGCGGACGTGCGTGCCTGCAAGCCCGGCGACGCCGTCACGGCGCGCCCGCAGCTCGTCTGCGGCGAATGCAACCCCTGCAAGCGCGGGCAGTATAACGTCTGCGAGCACCTGCGCGTCCAGGCCTTCCAGGCCGACGGCGTGGCCCAGGACTACTTCGTGATGGACGAGGACCGCATCGTCGTGCTTCCGGAGGGGATGAACGCTGATTTCGGGGCGATGGTCGAGCCAGCGGCCGTCGGCGCGCATGCCAGCCGCCGCACGGACCTCCGCGGCAAAAACGTCGTCGTCAGCGGCGCCGGCACGATCGGCAACCTCGTCGCACAGTTCTGCCTGGCGCGCGGCGCGCGGGACGTCCTCATTACGGACGTCAGCGACTTCCGCCTCGCCAAGGCCCGCGAATGCGGGATTCCGCATACGCTGAACGTGCGCGACAAGTCCCTGAAGGACGGCGCGAAGGAAATCTTCGGGGACGAGGGCTTCCAGGTCGGCTTCGAGGTCGCCGGCGTCGAATCTTCGATCCGTTCGCTGATGGAAGCCATCGAGAAGGGCGGGGACATCGTCGTCGTAGCCGTCTTCGAGAAGGATCCGGCGCTGAGTATGTTCTACCTGGGCGAGCACGAGCTCCGGCTCATCGGCACGATGATGTACCGCCACGAGGACTACCTGGACGCCATCGACTTCGTCCACCGCGGCTCGGTCCACCTGGAACCGCTCATTAGCAAGCACTTCGCCTTCGAGGACTACAATGCTGCGTATCAGTTCATCGATACGGACCGCGAGACCTCGATGAAAGTCATCGTCGATTTGGATTGAGTTTTATTTGGAGGATTGAGTTTTTTTCCCTTACTTTGCAATCCCAAATCAATGAGGGTTTAGCTCAGTTGGTTCAGAGCGCTTGCTTGACAGGCAAGAGGTCACTGGTTCAAATCCAGTAATCCTCACAAACCCAGATACCGTCCCGATTCCCGGGACGGTTTTTTTTGTATATTTGTAAGGATATGGACGCAAGACGGGAAATACGCGCGGCGCGGGAAGCGGACCTTCCGGCCATCCTCCGGGTGCTGGAGGCCGCGAAAGGCATTATGCGCGCCTCCGGGAACCTCCACCAGTGGGTGGACGGGTATCCGACCCCGGAGGTCCTCCGGGAGGACTTCCGGCTCGGCGCGGGCTTCGTCGTCGAGGACGACGGCGCGCCCGTCGCCTACTTCGCCTTCCGTCCGTCCCCGGAGCCGACCTATTCCTATATTGAAGGCGGCGCCTGGCTCGACGATACGCGTCCCTACCACGTCATCCACCGCATCGGCAGCATCCCCGACGCCCACGGCGTCTTCGTCTCCATCCTCGATTGGTGCAGCGCGCGCGACGGCAACCTGCGCATCGACACCCACCGCGACAACAGGATCATGCAGCATTGCATCGCCCGCTACGGCTTCACCTACTGCGGGATCATCTACCTCGAGAGCGGCGACGAACGCCTTGCCTACCAGAAACTTACGGAAAAAGACTCATAAGCTATGAAAATGGACAGAAGACAATTCCTCCGGGATTCGGCGACGCTGGCCGCGGCGGGCGTCGTAGCGCCCCAGGTGCTGGGCGCCGGGGAGAAGGCGACGCCGGCGGCAGCCGCTTCGAACGCCGCTCCCGCCGCTGACGGGAAGCTCATCACCTCCGCGCCGATGCTGCAGAACTACGCTGCGACGAGCATCGGCATTGCATTCAGCGTCAGCGATATGGCGAACGGCTATGCCGACATCTCCGAGCGCCCGGATATGTCCGGCGCGAGGCGTGTCAAGTGCGGCGGCTACCGCATTACGGACGTCAACGACAAGGTGATGCTCGTCCGCATCACGGGCCTCAAGCCGGCGACGAAGTACTACTACCGGATCGGCGCCGACCACATCAGCTACAAGGGCGGCTACGACATGAAGGTCCTCGGCAACGAGGAAGATCCGCGCGTCTATTCCTTTACGACCGCCGGCCCCGGTGCGCAAGCCCGTTTCTGCGTCATCAACGACACCCACGCCAAGTTCGACGCCTTTACCAAAACCATCGACAAGGTGGCCTCCCTGGCCCCTTCCTGCCTCGTCTGGAACGGCGATGCGACCAACGTCGAGGAGAACATCGACAGCCAGGTCCGCATCTTCCTGAACCCGCCGATCGACCGCCCGGACTATGCCGCGCAGCTCCCGGTCCTCTTCAGCCCCGGCAACCACGACTCCCGCGGAATGGCGAACCGCCACATCGACCGCGTCCTGATGTTCCGCCAGCCGGAGGAGCGTTCGCCGCGCGACTGGGACCTCGGCCGCAACTTCGCCGTCCGGATGGGCGACATCGCGATGATCGGCCTCGACACTGCGGAGGACAAAATGGACTCGAACCCGATCTTCGCGGGCCTCTTCAACAGCGCCGCCTACCGCGAGGCGCAGGCCGTCTGGCTTGCGGACGTGCTGAAGCGCAAGGAGATCGCGAAGGCGCCCTTCCTCGTCGCCTTCTGCCACATCCCGCTCTTCGACCCGGATCCGAAGATGAACCCCGGCGATGTCGCTCCTGCGGACAAGGACCCGCAGTACACGCACGATTTCGCGATGTGGCAGCGTACCTGCGCCAATCTCTGGACCCCGCTGCTCCAGAAAGCCGGATGCCAGCTGATCATCACGGCCCACCAGCACAAGTACCGCTTCGACGCCCCCGACGGGACGCGCAAATGGGCGCAGATGGTCGGCGGCGGCCCGAACCTCACGAACGAGACCAGTTTCCCGACGGTTATCGAAGGCTTCGTCGAAGGCCGGCAGCTGAAGGTCCGCGTCCACAACGTCAAGACCGGCGGCATCCTCGACGAGAAAGTGTTCAAAGCAAGATAATTAACTAATAATCAAGGATATGGAAAACAAGGAATTCTCTTACAAAGGCTTGGTGGTCAACGGCTTCCTCGCCCTGCTCGTCCTGCTCGCCATCCTGGCGTGCGCCATCCTGCTGCTCGTTCCCGGCGAGTCGGTCTGCAAGGTCGCCTGCGGCATCGCCTTCCTGCTCCTCTTCATCTTCGGTTGCTCGGGCTTCATCAAGCTGGAGCCGAACGAGGCCTGCGTCCTCGTCTTCTTCGGCAAATACAAGGGCACTTTCTCCAAGACCGGTTTCTACTGGGTCAGCTTCCTGCTTTCGAAGAAGAAAGTCAGCCTGCGCGCCCGCAACCTGAACCCGGAGCCGATCAAGGTCAATGACAAGGCCGGCAACCCGGTGATGATCGGTATGGTCCTCGTCTGGAAGCTCCAGGATACGTACAAGGCCCTCTTCGAGATTGACAGCCAGTCGCTCGCGGCGCCGGGCGCCCAGGGAGGCAGCGTCTCCCGCGGCCTCGCCAAGGCCTTCGAGAACTTCGTGCGCGTCCAGAGCGACGCCGCGCTCCGTCAGGTCGCCGGCTGCTACGCCTACGACAATGCGGACCATGCGGACGAACTGACCCTCCGCAGCAACGCCGAAGAGATCAATGAACGCCTCGAGAAGACGCTGAACGAGCGCCTCTCGATGGCCGGCATGCACATCATCGAAGCCCGGATCAACTACCTCGCCTACGCGCCGGAAATCGCCGCCGTGATGCTGCGCCGCCAGCAGGCGGACGCCATCATCGCCGCCCGCGAGAAGATCGTCGACGGCGCCGTCAGCATGGTCAAGATGGCCCTCGACAAGCTCAAGGACCAGGGCGTCGTCGACCTTAACGAAGAGCGCAAGGCCGCGATGGTCAGCAACCTGCTGGTCGTCCTCTGCGGCGACGAACCCGCCCAGCCGGTCGTCAACTCCGGTTCCAACTGATAATTCTAAATTGCTTTAAAATGAAAAAGTTATTGATTTCCTGCGCAGCCCTGTTCGCCCTTGTGCTGACCGGCGCCTGCAAGAACGCCTCCGCAGCCCCGGCGGAAGGCGACGGCAACCCCGTCATCGAAGCCATTATGAACCGCCGCGCCATCCGCGCCTACAAGGACACCGCCGTTCCGCGGGAACTCCTCCAGCAGGTCGCCGAATGCGGCGTCTGGGCTCCGAACGCGATGAACGCCCAGAACTGGGCCGTCCGCATCGTCGACGACGCGAAGTATATCAACGATCTCAGCGAGATTTATAAGAAAGCGAATCCGCGGATGGTCGAGAACGACCCGAACTTCAAGAATATGTTCCGCAACGCCCCGGCGTTCATCGCCGTCGCCGCCCCGGAGAACCAGTTCTCCGCGATCGACTGCGGCCTGCTGGGCGAGAATATTATGCTCGCGGCCTATTCGCTGGGCCTCGGCACCTGCTGCATGGCGGGTCCCGTGATGTTTATGAACACGAATCCGCAGGCGGCCCCGTTCCTGAAGAAGCTGGACTTCCCGGAAGGCTACCGCCTGCTGTACGTCATCGGCATCGGCTATCCGGACGAGTCTCCGGAGCCGCGCCCGCGCGACCTCAGCAAGATCAAATTCGTGGATTAAAGCGGCTTACAGCTGCTTCACAAGCCAGTCCATGGCCGTTCCCTCGGAATAATCGTCGAGGAGCGGAACCCAGGAGAAATGGGTAATCATCGGACTGATGCCATAAGACTGCATATAGGCGTCATCAAAGATCGCAACCCGGTCGTTGGTGGCGCCCAGTCTTTTTCTCGCCTCGTAATAGGCATAGGTGCTCGCGACCTTGCAGGTCCGGTCGGACTCCGCGTGGACGAAGTAGAGCGGGAGCTTCACGAAAGCCTGGGTATCGATGTCCGCGAGGGCCATCTCGTTGCCGTTCCACTTATATACCTGGCCCTGGAACGCCTTCTCGACGTCATCCGCGAACTGGCCGGGATACTTCTCCTCGACGCGGTGGATCGGGACGATCGGGTCCATCGAGCAGCAGGGGATGGCCGCCTTGAAACGGTCCGGGAACTGCATCACGAAGCGCATCGTACAGCCGCCGCCGCTCGAAGCGCCCGCGCAGAAGACGCGGCTGCCGTCGACGGTCCCGTCCGCGATGAGCGTGTCGATGAAGGCCATCTGGAGGGCGTTGTTGCGGTCCACGAGCTCGATGCGGTCCGGATAGAGGGAGGCGCTGTAGGTATAGTTGGGGTTCGCGATGGCGAAGACCAGGGTCGCGCAGGGAACGCCCTGCGTCGGCAGGGAGACGAGGCAGCGGTTGGCGGTCGCGGCCGTCCAGAGGTCGCGGTTGTATTCGCCGCCGCCGATCTGCCAGACGAGGAGCGGCACGTTCTTCAGCGTCTCACCCTTCTTGTCCCTGGGAAGGTAGAGCATATACTCGCGCGTGATACCCGCGTATGTAAAGGAACCCTGGATGCAGTCGTCCAGGACCGCCGTGTGGCGGTTGGTCACTTTCTGGAGGTCGACGTTGAGGAGCGTATCGGCGCTGCAGACGAGCTTCCAGGGCAGGCGGCGATAGTTCTCGCCGCGCATCCCGTTGATGGAGAAGGGATTCGCCGCGATGCGGAGGGTCTTGCCCTTGCGGCTGACGACGATGCCGTCGTCCTCATACTCCTTCAGGGGACCGCCGGTCTCCTTGTCGACCTGCCCGTCCGGGACGTTGCAGACGATGTCGAAATCGGCCGCTTTCAGGCCGCGGATGGACCGCGCGTCCGCGACGGTAATCTCGATGGCATCCACGAGGATGCCGGTATCGCCGACGCTCGTATAGGCGTCGATGCTTTCAACCACGGTGGGGACATTCTTGGCGCACGCGCCTGCGAGGAGCATCGCAGGGACGGCAAGGAGCAGGAGTCGTTTCATAAGCTGGAATCTTGTTTTGTCCAAAGATAACATTTAAATGTTGCTTTTTTAATTATTTTATTATAGTTTTGCAGAAGTGATGATCGCAAAGAGTTCCATAGCGGCTGTTTTCAGCTGGTGGCGTCCGAAAGATATTTCCGGGCGGAACTAAGCGTGCAAGTATGTGCCGGGTATAATCCGGCGAAGATATAGTAGCGAGACCGCCCTGGAAGGACGGCCTTTTTTATTTTCCCCATAAAACCTTACAACAATGAAACAGAAGCGTTTTATTCTCCCGGAAACCGAGATTCCGAAGCAATGGTACAACATCCAGGCGGACATGAAGAACAAGCCCATGCCCCCGATCCATCCGGCGACAAAGCAGCCCCTGAAGGCGGAAGACCTTTTCCCGATCTTCTGCGAGGAGTGTGCGCGGCAGGAACTGAACCAGACTGACGCCTGGATCGACATCCCGGAAGCCGTCCGGGAGAAGTACGCCTATTACCGCAGCACGCCGCTCGTGCGCGCCTACGGCCTGGAGGAAGCCCTCGGGACGCCCGCCCACATCTATTTCAAGAATGAGAGCGTCAACCCCCTCGGTTCCCACAAAATCAACTCCGCGCTTCCGCAGGCCTATTATGCGAAGCAGCAGGGAGTTACGAACTTAACAACCGAGACCGGCGCCGGTCAGTGGGGTGCCGCGCTGGCCTATGCCGCGAAGGTGTTCGGCATCGAATCCGCCGTCTACCAGGTCAAGATCAGCTATGAGCAGAAGCCTTACCGCCGCAGCGTGATGCAGGTCTTCGGCTCCCAGGTGACCCCTTCGCCGTCGATGTCGACCCGCGCCGGCAAGGACATCCTCACGCGTGATCCGAACCACCAGGGCTCCCTCGGCACCGCGATCTCCGAAGCGGTCGAACTGGCCCAGATGACCCCGAACTGCAAGTACACCCTCGGCTCCGTCCTCAGCCACGTCTCGCTCCACCAGACAGTCATCGGCCTCGAGGCCGAGAAGCAGATGGCGATGGCAGGGGAGTACCCGGACATCATCATCGCCTGCTTCGGCGGCGGTTCCAACTTCAGCGGCATCGCGTATCCGTTTATGCGCCACACCCTCCTCGAGGGCAAGCAGACCCGCTACATCGCCGCGGAGCCGAAATCCTGCCCGAAGCTGACCCAGGGTAAGTTTATGTACGACTTCGGCGACGAGGCCGGTTATACCCCGCTCCTCCCGATGTACTCCCTCGGCCACGACTTCAAGCCCGCGCTGATCCACGCCGGCGGCCTCCGTTACCACGGCGCCGGTACGATCGTCTCGCAGCTCCTGAAGGACGGCCTGATGGAGGCGGTCGACATCGCCCAGCAGGATTCCTTCTCCGCCGGCGTGCTCTTCGCCCAGTCCGAAGGCATCATCCCGGCTCCGGAGTCCTGCCATGCCATTGCCGCAACTGTCAATGAGGCCCTGAAGTGCAAGGAAACAGGCGAAGAGAAGGTGATTCTCTTCAACCTCTCCGGCCACGGCCTGATGGATATGAGCGCCTACGATCAGTTCCTCGCCGGCGCCCTCCAGAACACTTAGTCTCTGTAGAATCCGGAAGAAGGACTATTTTCCAGATATTTCCAGAAAAATGGAAAATCTGAAAAATAGTCCTTCTTCCTATTATAGGACAAACCCCTAGATGGGCTGGAGGTTGTGGTCGACGCCGAGGCGGGCTTCGAGGACGTTGATGATGTAGTCGCCCGTCTTCTCGCACTCGTTGATCATGTCCATAAAGACCGTGCCGGCTTCGTAGCTGTATTCGTGGTTGTCGACGGCGGAGACGTTGCGCTGGCGCATCTCGTTACGCAACTCGTTGATACGGCGCTCGATGGAGATGGACTCGGAGAGGTGGAAATCCTCCTTGCGGCCGGAGAGGGCCGTGTTCATATGGACGATGGCGTCTTCCATCAGGCGGGTCATTTCCGTGCCGTACTTGATCTGGGCCGGCGTGAACTCGATGTTCTTGTCGCGGCGGCGGCGAAGGATGCGGGCGAGGTTGTAGAAGCTGTCGCCGACGGATTCCAGCTCGCCGATCATCCGGAGCATCGCACGGATCTTCTCCTTGGTGTCGTCGGACAGGTGGGCGTCTCCGACCTGGCCGAGGTAGCGGGCGATGCCGTCCTCGATGCGGTCGCTGAGGTCCTCGTATTTCTCGATGCGCTCAAAGAGCTGCTGGAATTCCTCCTCTTCCGTGGCGTGGTAGAGCTCCTTCACGAGGTCGAACATCTTCTGCATCCGTTCGCCGAAGGTGACGATCTCCTTCTGGGCCTGGAAGACGGAGAGTTCCGGGGTCTTCATAATACCGCCGCGGATATAGCGGAGGCGGAATTCGTCTTCTTCGTCCGCCGTCCTGGGCTTGATGAAGGCGCAGACGATCTTCTCGATCTGCGGGATGAACCAGATCAGCACTGCCGTGTTGATGAGGTTGAAGCAGGTGTGGAAGGTCGCAAGGGTGAAGGACAGCTGCGTCGGGGTCTGGGTCTCCGCCGTCGGGTCCATCCCGACGAGGCCGCAGACGAAGCGCACGAAGGGGAAGAAGGCGATGAGCACCCAGATGACGCCGAAGACGTTGAACAGGAGGTGCGCAAGGGCGGTCCGGCGGGCCTGGGTGTTGGCACTGAGGGCCGCGAGGTTGGCGGTCACGGTCGTACCGATGTTTTCACCCATGACCAGCGCGATACCCTGGTAGATCGTGATGGCGCCGGTCGAGCAGAGGACCATCGTGATGGCCATCAGGGCCGCGGAACTCTGGACCAGGGCCGTCAGGATCGTTCCGATGAGCAGGAACAGGAGGATGGTCCCGTAATTGGTCTTGAAGCTCGCGAAGAAGGCCACGACGGCCGGGTTGCCCGCAAGGTCCAGCTCCGTGCCGGTCTGCTTCAGCATTCCGAGCGCGAAGAGCAGGAAGGAGAGACCGAAGAGGAAATCGCCCACGTACCGGTGCTTCCGCAGCTGGATCAGGAGGATGCCGACGAGGAAGGCCGGCCAGACCACGTTGGTGATGTTGAAGGAGAAGCCCGCCGACATGATCCAGGCGCTCATCGTGGTACCGATGTTCGCGCCCATAATGACGGAAATGGCCTGCCGGAGCGTCAGGAGGGCGGCGTTCACGAAGGACACCGTCATCACGGTTGTCGCGGCGGAGGACTGGACGGCGACGGTCACGAGGGCGCCGGTCGCCACGCCGGTGAAGCGGTTGGTGGTCATCGCGCCGAGGAGGTGGCGCAGCTGGGGACCCGCCATTTTCTGGAGGGCCTCGCTCATCACCTTCATACCGTAGATCAGGAGGGCGATGGAACCCAGGAGCTTTAGGACTATCAGCATATTATTCGGTCTTGGTCAGTACTAGGATGTTCTGGCTGTTCAGGCGCACGCGGAGCCAGTTTTCAATCCGGGTAACGGTCGCGGCGTCGGGCATCGGGCGGCAGAAAAGCACGGCAACGACCTGGGGCTCAGTGCCTTCCGTCTCGGAAGAGACGGAAGAGCCGCCGCTGAGGCTGACGCGCTTGATCGCCGGGTACTGGGCGAACAGCTCGCGGGCGATGGCGTCCGCGGGGATGTCCTGCGCCCGGTAGCCGGAGAGCTCGCGGGAAATCTTCGCGAGGCTGTCGCTGAGCTCGCGGACCTGCTGGTCCTTGAACTCGTACATCGTCTTGAACTGCTGGTCGTTGTATTCGTAGATGCTCTTGATGAGCTCGGATTCCGTCATATTGTCGCGGCTCATCGCGGCGTCCTCGTGGAAGATGATCTCGCTGCGCGGGATGCCGTAGGATTCGGCCTGGACATAGAAGCGTTCCCGCTCTTCGGCGGAGAGCTCCTCACCGGCAAGGTAGAGCTCCAGGGTCGATTCTCTGGCGGCGTAGTTGACCTTGTAGTCGTAGATGAAGCCCTTGCCGATGGTCTTGTTGGCGGAAACGAGCTTCTCCGCGTGGATCTTGAAATTGTTTTCCTGCACGATGCGGAAGGCGGAGAAGACGCTCGGGACGAGGATGATGAGCAGGATCGCGGTCACGGCCTGCTTCGAGAGGTGTTTCCGCTGCTCGGTCTCGAGGGTCGGGAAGCGGAGGTACTTGCTCGTGAGGAAGGTCGCGAGGGCGATGAAGATGCTGTTGATGAGGAAGAGGTAGAGGGCGCCGAAAATGTAGCGCGCGCTCATGATGGAAAGTCCGTAGCCGATGGTGCAGAGCGGGGGCATCAGGGCTGTCGCGATCGCGACGCCGGAGATCACGGTCCCTTTCTCGCGGCGCGAGATCTCGAACATCCCCGCGAAGCCGCCGAAGAGCGCGACCAGGACATCATAGACGGACGGATTCGTCCTCGCAAGCAGCTCCGAGGGGTTCTGCAGCGTCAGCGGGCTGAGCAGGAAGAAGACCGTCGAAGCCAGGATGCTGATCAGCACCATCACGATGTAATTCCGCAGGGAATCCTTGACGAGGCCGTCGTCCAGGGTCGCGAGGCCGAAGCCGAAGCCGAGGATCGGACCCATCACGGGGGAGATCAGCATCGCGCCGATGATGACCGGAATCGAGTTGACGTTCAGGCCGACGGAGGCGATGATGATCGCGCAGGCGAGGATGAAGACCGTCGGCCCGCGGAAGGAAATGTTCTTGCGGATGGCGTTCTCGGCGCTTTCCCGGTCGATGAACTCAGTCAGGTTCAGCAGGGCGCGCAGATAGGCGGAAAAGCGGCTCATACCTATTCGTAGCGGGCCTGGACCACATCCCAGTCGATGATGTCCCAGAGGGCTTTGAGGTGGTCCGGGCGGCGGTTACGGTAATCAATATAGTAGGCGTGCTCCCAGACGTCGAAGGTCAGCAGGGGCTTGAGGCCCTTGCGCACCGGGTTGCCGGCGTTGGGCTCCTGGGTGATGACGAGTTTGCCGTCGGCGTCGGCGGAGAGCCAGACCCAGCCGCTGCCGAAGAGGCCGGCGCCCTTCGCGGCGAATTCCTGCTTGAAAGCGTCAAAACCGCCGAAGTCGCGGTCGATCGCGGCGGCGAGGCTGCCGGCGGGGGCGTTGTCCGCGCGCGGCGCGCGGAACTGCGTGAAATAGTGGTTGTGGTTCAGCGTCTGGCCGGCGTTGTTCAGGATGCCGCCTTCCGCGCCCTTGACGATCTCCTCGAGGCTCTTGCCTTCCCAGGGGCTGCCGGGGAGGGCTGCGTTGAGGTTGTTGACATAGGTCTGGAGGTGCTTGCCGTGGTGGAAGGAAAGGGTTTCGGCGCTGATGGCGGGCGCGAGCGCTTCGGGCGCGTAGGGGAGTTCTATGAGGGTGAACATATTTTTATGCTTTTAATTAAGTGGTTAGGCGAGGAGGGCGTCGGCGAGGGCTTCGATGGCGGGGATGTCGGTCGGTTTCATCCGGCTGCGGATGGTTACCTGCGGCTCGAGGATGGTGACATTCTTCATCTCCGCGAGCATCTCACGGGCAACACGGCCCGCGGAAGGGGCCCAGGAGCCGTTTTCGAGGATGCCGACGGTGCGGTTGCAGTAGCCCTTGATCTTGAGGCGGTGGAGGAAGTCGTGCATCGGGCTGAAGATGCCGGCGTCGTAGGAGGCGGCGGCCACGACCAGTTTCGAATGGCGGAAGGCGTCTTCTACGTCCTCGGCGAGGTCGCTGCGGGTGATGTCACTCAGGACGACGCGGGTCGCGCCCTTGGCCTCCAGGATTTCCTTCAGCTTCTCCGCCGCGGCGAGGGTCCCGCCGTGGATCGAGGCGCAGGCGATGAAGATGCCTTCCGTCTCGACGGCGTAGCGGCTCCAGATGTCATAGAGGTTGATGTAGTCCACGAGGTTGTCCTCCAGGATGGGGCCGTGGAGCGGGCGGATGGTCTTGACCGGCAGGGGAGCGGCCTTCTTCAGGAGGGCCTGGACCTGGGCGCCGTATTTGCCGACGATGTTGAAGTAGTAGCGCCGGGCTTCGCAGGCCCAGTCATCGTCCTCGCGGCCGTAGAAACCGCATTTGGCGAGGGCGCCGAACTTGCCGAACGCGTCCGCGCTGTAGAGCGCGCCGTCGGCCTCGTCGAAGGAGAGCATCACTTCCGGCCAGTGGACCATCGGGGCGGCGATGAAACGGAGTTTGTGTTCGCCGAGGTCGAGGACGTCGCCTTCCTTTACGGCGTGGGTCCGGCCTTCCAGGCTGGCGCCGTCGAAGAACTGCGGCAGCATCTGGAGCGCCTTGGCGCCGGCGACGACGGTCAGGTTGGGGTAGGTCTCCAGGACCCAGCCGATGAGGGCGGAATGGTCCGGCTCGAGGTGGTGGACGATCAGGTAGTCCGGCGTGCGGCCCTCGAGGGCTTCGGCCAGGTTGCTCTTCCACTCGTAGCCTTTGCGGGCGTCCGCGGTGTCGAGGATGGCGATTTTGGCATCCGTGATGAGGTATGAATTGTAAGCCATCCCCTCGGGGACAATGTACTGGCTTTCAAAGAGGTCGAGGTCCAGGTCGTCTACACCGATGTATTTGACCATGTTGCTTAGCGATTTTATCATAAACTGCCGTTTTGGTTATTGAATCAAACAAATATAGGCAAAATCTCCCGTTTTTGCTAATTCCTGCCGCTCGTGGGACTGTGCCCGAAACGGCGCTTGTAGGATTTGGAGAAATAGGAGAGGGAGCCCCAGCCGGTCGCGTCCGCAACCTCGGAAACGCTCATCTTTCCCTGGGCCAGGAGGTTTGCCGCCGTGCGGAGCCGGAACTCGTTGAGCAGCTGCTTCGGACTGTTGCCCGTCACGTCCTTGACGCGCGAGAACAGGACCGAACGGGACATACCCATCTTCTGCGCGAGTGCGGCGATGTCGAAATTCTCGTCGGAGAGGTTCTCCCGGAGGGTGCTGACCAGCAACGCGTGGAAATCCCGGTCCTCTTTCGAGGCGGGGACGGGCGCCGGCTCGGCGCTCTCTTCGCCGGGGAGGAAGAGGTTCGCCGGGTACGCGGTCGCGTCTTCCGGCAGCGCGAGCATCAGCTTGATGCCCTTGCCGGTCTCGGAGTCTGCGATCCAGAGGTAGCCGTGGTGGAGCTCCGCCAGGCTGCGGGTCAGCTGGAGCTCCGGCGCCGCCTGTTCCATCGCCGATTCCGAACAGTAGACGGCTACGTAGACATAGGAGCCGCAGGTGTCTTTCTCGCGTAAGGGCGTATACCAGCTGACGCCGTGGCGGTCCGTGCGGTTGACGTGGACGCGGATGCTGCCGCCCTGGGGCGTATATTTCATCGCGCTGAGCATCATATCGAAAAGGATGCTCTCGAAGATGCCGGTATCGAGCGGGAGGCGGATGTCGCCGGGCGGGAGTGTCGCGGAGAGGGCGATGCCGGCGAGGCTGGCGTCGGCCTTGAAACAGTCTGTGATCCTGTGGACGGATGGGCCGACCGGCTGGTTCCTGCGCAGGGCGAGGGCCAGTTTCTTCTCGAACAGCCCGCGGAGCGTCTCCGCCTGCTCGAGGACCAGCTGCGCCTGGTCCAGGCCGGACTGGAGGACGTCCAGCTGGGCGCGTCCGGTCTCGGCGACGTTTTTCTGGGAGCCCAGGACCGCGACGGCGCTCTCCATCCGGGCGAGCGGGGTCCGGAGCTTGTCCATGATTCCCGAGAAATGGAGGCGGCCCACCTTGCCGGCGTACTGCTCCTCGATCTTCTTCCGGAGGGCCTTGCGGATGCGCTTCCGGTAGCGGTTCCGGTTGACGACGGCAACCACGATGACCCCCACCAGGAAAGCGAGCGTCAGGGCGAAGAGGATGGCGAAAAACAGGGTCATGGATGCCTCGAAAAATTATTTCGGACGAATTTACAAAAAAAACGGATTTTTTTCCTCGCGCGCGAAGCAAGCAGATTATATTTTTGCGTGTACTGAAATCCGAACCTATGAAGAAAATTCCGTTGTACCTCCAGATTCTGATCGCCCTGGTGCTTGGAATCCTCGCTGGTACTTTCCTTCCGGAGTCGACCCGATACTATTCCTGGGTCGGGACGCTGTTTATGAATGCGCTCTGCATGCTGATCGTCCCGATCATCTTCTTTTCCGTTTCCCTGAGCGTTTCGGAAATCAGCGCGGGCGGCCAGGGCGGTCTGAAACGCATCGGAGCGAAGACGGTCTTCTGGTACATCGCCACGATGCTCCTCGCCGTCGCGACCGGCGTCCTGCTGGTCCGGCTCATCCGGCCCGGCACCGGCGTCACCGTCCCCGCGGCGGAAGTCCCGCAGATGGTGACCTCCACCTCCGTGACCGACATCATCTCCGGCTTCATCCCTTCGAACATTTTCGCAGCCTTCGCCCGCAACAACACCATTCCGGTCATTTTCCTCGCCCTTGTGACAGGCATCACGGTTCCCCGGCTCTCGGAGAAATCCCGCGACGTCCTCTCCGTCGGGATGAAAAGCGCATATGAGCTGACGATGCGTGTCACGCGCGCCGTCATCTCTCTCTCGCCGCTGGGCATCTTCGCGATCGTCGCCGGGCAGTTCGCCGCCATCGGCGACGTCCTGCTGATGCTCCGGAATATGCTCTTCTACGTGGTGACCGTGGCCGCTGGCCTGGTGATCCATACCTTCGTCACGCTGCCGCTCCTCCTGCGCCTGGTCGGAAAAGTCCGTCCCTGGGCCCACCTGCGCAATATGTCCGTCCCGATGATTACGGCCTTCTCGACCGCCTCCTCCGGCGCGACGCTGCCGCTGACGCTCGAAGCCGTCGAAAAGAAGGACGGCGTCTCGCGGCGCATCGCCGACTTTGTCGTCTCGCTGGGCGCGACGGTCAATATGAACGGTGCGGCGCTGCTGGAATGCGTGGCCGTGATCTTCATCTCGCAGGTGTACGGCGTGGAGCTGGGCCTCGTCCAGACCCTCGTCATCTGCTTCCTCTCCCTGATCTGCGCCATCGGTTCGGCGGGCATCCCGATGTCCGCGATGGTGATGATGGCCATCATCCTGAGCGCCGTCGGCCTGCCGGTCGAGGGCATCGGCCTCGTCATCGGCGTGGACCGCATCCTGGATATGCTCCGGACCGCCGTGAATGTCTACGGCGACACCTGCATCGCGGTGCTGGTTGCCAAATCCGAGAAGGAATCCCTTTCCATCGACGTTTAAATTCTCCTAAAATACTATGAGCCACAAAAAACTTGTATCCATCCTTATCCTGCTGGCCTCCGTGCTGCGCGTGCTTCCGCTCGGCGCGGTCGAAGACGGAATCCTGCGGGGTAAGATCGTAGACTCCAAGACCGGCGCCCCGCTCGTGGGCGCATTCGTAGCCCTGGAAGACCATTCCGCCGGCGCCGCCGCCGACCTGGACGGAGAATTCTCCCTCCGCGTCGCGGCCAACCTTCCGATCCGCGTGGAGGTCATTTATATGGGCTACCAGACCCAGATTCTCACGGTCCGCAATTTCAACGAACCGCTCAACGTCGCGCTCGTCGAGGACGGGGAACTGCTGAACGAAGTCGTGATCCTCGGTTACGCCAAGACGACCAAGAACGCGATGACCAGCGCCGTCAACACCGTCCAGTCGGAAACCCTGGAGAACATCCAGTCCTCCGACATCAACGGCAAGATCCAGGGCGCGGTCCCGGGCCTGCTGATCTCCAGCAACGCCGGTATCCCCGGCACCTCGTCGATGGTCCGCCTCCGCGGCGCGACCTCCATCTCGGCGGCCAACACGCCGATCTACATCGTTGACGGCGTCTTCGTCAACGTCGACAACCCCGGCCGTACCGACCTCGGCGGCCTCGCCATCGACCCCATCGCCGACATCAATCCGGAGGACATCCTTTCCATCACGGTCCTCAAGGATGCGAGTGCGACGGCAGCCTACGGCGCCCGCGCCGCAAACGGCGTCATCATCATCAACACCAAGCGCGGCAGCTACAACCAGCGCACCCAGATCAACTTCAAGGCCCAGCTCGGCCTCAGCAAGGCGACCAACCTCTGGGAGCTTGTCACCGGCCCCGAGCACGCGGAAATCGTCAACGAGGCTTGGAAAAACGACGGCAAGGACTGGGCGAAGCGCCCGTTCCGCCCGACCTCCGAGGTCATCAGCGGATCCCCGGCCTACGGCACGCCCGAGGAGCAGATCACGGTCGACCGCCTCTCCGACGTCTTCCGCACCGCCCTCCAGCAGACCTACAACCTTTCCGTCACCAGCGGCAACGAAACGACCAGCTTCTACATCGGCGGCGAGTACACCAACGAGGACTCCACCCTCAAGCTCATCGACTTCGAGCGTATGAGCCTCCGCTTCAACCTGGACCACCAGCTCCGCCCGAGCCTCAAACTGAGCTCCAGCAATGCCGTGGTCTACACGGACCGCCACCTGATGCGCGTCGGTGACGGCCCTGCCGGCCTCTTCCAGGCGGCCCTCCACACCCCGACCTTCCAGCCGGTCTACAAGGAAGACGGCTCCTACAACAAGCCCGTCGCCTTCGACAACCACCAGGGCATCCTGGACAACTGGAACGGCGGTTCCAACAACTTCCGTGTGACCAACAGCGTCGCGCTGACCTGGGACATCGCCGAAGGCATCTCCTGGAAGTCCTCCTTCAACAACGACCGGAGCATCTACCTCGAGCGCTTCTACTACAACACCAACCTCATCTACGGCCAGCCCAACGGCGCCGGCGTGGAAGGATCCAACACTTCGAACGTCTTCTCGACCGAGCACCTGCTCAACTTCTATCGCAGCTTCCCCTCGGCCCTGACCCTTTCCTCCTTCCTCGGCACCTCCTACCAGGAGACCTCCATCAACAGCTCCTACATCAACGGCAAGGACTATCCGAGCGACCAGCTGACCCGCATCGTCTCCTCGGCGAACCAGACCGGCACCTCGACCGGCACCTCCTCCTCGCTGCTGTCCTTCTTCGGCGGAGCGAACCTCTCCTACGACAGCCGTTACAGCCTCGACGTCACCCTGCGCGCGGACGGCTCCTCCCGCGTGGGCAAGAACAACCGCTTCGGCTACTTCCCGGCCGTCGGCGGCGCCTGGAACCTCACCAACGAGAAGTTCTTCCCCTGGAAGCAGACTTTCAACAGCCTCAAGCTCAAGGGCAGCATCGGACTCGGGGGTAACGAGAACATCGGCGACTTCGCCTCCCTGGCCCTCTGGAGCGGCGGTTCCAACTACAACGGCGAGGCCGGCCTCTCCCCGGAACAGCTCGGCAACCCCGACCTGAAATGGGAGACGACCCGCCAGTGGAACATCGGTCTCAACGCGACCCTCTGGCACCAGCGCGTCGACATCGAACTCAACTACTACGACAAGTACACCTACGACCTCCTCCTCGCGCGCACCGTGCCGTGGAAGACGGGCTTCAAGTCCATCGTCGACAACTCCGGCGAAATCAGCAACAAGGGCGTCGAATTCAGCCTCACCACGGTCAATCTCGAGAAGAAGAGCTTCTCCTGGAAGACCACCTTCACCCTGGCCCACAACGCCAACAAGGTTGAGAAACTGACCACCGACGTCTCCGGCAACTACACGCCCTTCAAGCTGTTCGAAGGCTACCCGCTCTATTCGATGTGGGTCTACAAGTACCTCGGCGTCGATCCCCAGACGGGCGACGCGATGTACGAGGACCTGACCGGCGACGGCAAGATCACCGTCGCGGACAAGCAGGTCGTCGGCAACGCCTGGCCGATCGTGGAAGGCCTCTTCCGCAACACCTTCGCCCTCGGTCCGGTCAACATCGACATCAACCTCTACTACAAGTACGGCAACAAGGTGTTCAATTACACCCGTATGTTCCTCGAATCCGGCGGCACGCGCGGCGTGACCCGCTCGATGCAGAAGAGCTCCGTCAACTACTGGAAGAATCCGGGCGACACCGGCGTCCTGCCGCGCCCGAAGAGCTCGGCCAACGCGGACGGCAGCTTCAACTACGAAGGCCAGAGCAGCCGCGTCGTCGAGGACGGTTCCTTCATCCGCCTGAAGAACGTCACGCTCAGCTATGTCCTTCCGACCAGGATGGTTCAGAAGATCGGCCTCCAGCGCGCGACCGTCAACGTCACGGGCGGCAACCTCTTCCTGCTGACCCGCTATACCGGACCGGATCCGGAAGTCAACGTCAACCGGGACGGCGTGAACGGACTCGTCCAGGGTATGGACTTCGGCATGCCGCCGCAGCCCCGTTCCTTCACCGCCGGAATCAACCTGACCTTCTAAAATGGATTGCCTTATGAAAATGAGATATACACTCCTTCTCGCAGCTGCTGCGCTTACGCTTTCTTCCTGCCTGGACCGCGTTCCGGTGGATTCCATACCGGCCGACGGCGTGATTACCGACCTCAAGTCCGCGCAGGTCGCCCTGACCGGCGCCTACGACGCAGCCCAGTCCTTTGAAGCCCTGGAAATCGTGACGCTGAACTACGCGTCCGACAACGTGATCCTGTTCAGCGCCCAGGCCATCGTCGTTCCCCAGTTCAAGGCGGCCGGTACGGCCGGCTGGGACCCGACGGCGGGCGGCGGTTTCGATTCCTACTACGCAGGCATCAACCAGTCCAATACGGTCATCAAATACCTTCCGGATATCTCCGGGGACGAGACGAAGAAATCGGATCTGCTCGCGCAGGCCTATTTCCTCCGCGCCCTGGCCTATTTCGACCTCGCCCGTACCTACGGCGGCGTCCAGCTTGTCCTGGATCCCTCCGAGTCCCCGGACAACGGCAGCGGCATCAAGAAAAGCTCCTACAAGGACGTCCTGGGGCAGGTGAAAACCGACCTGACCCTGGCCGAAGGCCTCTTCGGCAACGGCCTCTCCACGAAGGCGAAAGCCTCGCTCTGGGCCGTGTATGCGCTGAAGGCGCGCGTCTGCCTCTACCTCGAGCAGTGGGACGAGGCGGCGCAGTACGCTTCCAGGGTCATCGACAGCGGCAAGTTCTCGCTGATGCCGGAAATCAAGGACGTCTACACCACGGCGCTGAACGCCGAGTCCATCTTCGAACTGGTGTTCAGCAGCGCGGACCGTCTCCCGTTCTTTACCTATTACCTCCCGTCGGACAAGGGCGGCCGCCTCGACTACATTCCGAGCCAGGAACTGGTCGGCGAACTGCTGGATCCGGCCCTGGGCGGCAAGCGCGCCCAGCTGATCCGGGACAAGGGCGACGGCGTCTACGTCATTGAAGAATACGCCAAGCAGGACGGTTCCAGCTCCATTCCGGTCCTCCGCCTCGCGGAGCAGTACCTGATCCGGGCGGAGGCGCGCCTGAAGGCCGCCACGCCGGACCTCGCCGGCGCCCGCGCGGACATCAACGTGATCCGCAGCCGGGCCGGCCTGCCGGATACGGAGCTCGCCGACGCGGCCTCGCTGCTGCGCCTGCTCGAGTCCGAGCGACGCTATGAGCTGGCCTTCGAGGCCCACCGTTTCAACGACATCGTCCGCACCGGCCGCGCCGCGGAAGTCTTCGGCGCCTTCGATCCGATCTTCAAGGATTCCCGCTACTGGGTGCTCCCTTTCCCGAACAACGCCATCCTCGCGGACGACGACCTGGAACAGAACGACGGCTATTAATAGCAACGAACCCATATGAGAAAGTTATTCCCCATCCTTTTGAGCCTGATTCTGGGTGTGACGCTGTCCGCCCAGAATCCTACGTCCGTAGACCTCTCCGTGACCCGCCACGGGCCTGAAAACGGCTCCCTCATCATCATCGGCGGCGGTACCGTGACCCCGGAAATCTGGGACCGCTTCATCGAACTCGCCGGCGGCAAGGACGCGCGCATCGTCGTCGTCACGAACGCCTCCGGCCCCGGCGAAGACTACCATTCCGCAGCGATCAACACGCTCTCGGAGCGCCTCGGCGCGGACCGCGTGACCCGGATGCACCTGGAGACCATCGACGAGGCCAACGACGACCGCAACCTCGCCCCGCTGCGCCGCGCGACCGGCATCTACTTCAGCGGCGGCCGCCAGTGGCGCATCTCCGAGGTGTACCTGAATACGAAAGCCCACCGGGAGTTCTTCGCGCTCCTCGCGCGGGGCGGCGTGATCGCCGGCTCTTCCGCGGGCGCGAGCATCCAGGGCTCCTTCCTCTGGCGCGGCGACACCCGCGGCAACCAGTACGGCATCGGCGACCACACGCAGGGCCTCGGCTTCCTGAAGCTCTCCGCCATCGACCAGCACATCCTGGTGCGCAACCGCCAGCACGACCTCGCCGCCTTCATCCAGGCCGCCCCGGAATTCATCGGCATCGGCCTCGACGAATCGACCGCGATCGTGGTGCAGAAGGATGAATTCGAAGTCATCGGCGAATCCTACGTCGCCGTCAACCAGGCTGACCGGGAGAAGTTCTACTTCCTCCGCAAGGGCCAGCGTTACGACCTGAAAGAACACAAACCGATAGTTAACCCATGAAAAAACTGATGACCCTCCTCGCAGGCTTCTGCCTGCTGGGTTCCCTCCACGCCCAGGAAGCGGTTCCGCTTTCCTTCTTCCTGCCGGATACCTGCAGCTTCAACAAGGCGGTTCCGACGCCCGCCGAAGTCCTCGGCTTCGAGATCGGCGAGTTCCAGACCACGCCGGAGCAGGGCGTGAGCTACATCAAGGCCCTCGCCGCGGCTTCCGACCGCGTCGCCGTGAAGCAGTATGGCTGGACCCACGAACGCCGCCCGCTCTACGTCGTCTTCATCTCCACCCCGGAGAACATCCGCAACCTGGAGACCATCAAGGCCGAGCACGCCAAGCTGGCCGATCCCGACGCGGACGGTTCCACGAGCGGCCCGCTGGTGAACTGGTTCGGCAACAGCATCCACGGCAACGAGACGAGCGGTTTCAACGCTTCGCTCCTGCTGGCTTACTACCTGGCCGCCGCACAGACGCCCTACGTCCAGAAAGTCCTCCAGAACACCATCGTCATTATCGACCCGATGATCAACCCGGACGGCATCGGCCGCTTCGCCGAGTGGGTGAATTCCCACCGCGGCGCGACCCCGAACCTGGACGACCAGGAACTGGAGCACCTCGAGGGCTGGCCCGGCAACCGTTCCAACCACTACTGGTTCGACCTGAACCGCGACTGGATCAACCAGACCCAGCCGGAGTCCAGTTCCCGCGCCGTCGAGATGCTCGCCTGGAAGCCGAACATCTACACCTGCGCCCACGAGCAGGGCTCGGACGCCAACTACCACTTCTCGCCGGGTGAGCCGACGCGCGTCCATCCCCTCATCCCGGACGAGTGCCAGGCCTTCATCCGGCGCCTCGCGAAGGATTATTATGCCCCCGCGTTCGACAGGCAGGGCCTGATGTACTTCTCGGGCGAAGTGTATGACGACTATTATCCGGGCCGCGGCCGTGAGTATATGGACTTCTACGGCGGCATCGCCCTCCTCTGGGAGGAACAGAGCTCCCGCGGTTTCCTGCGCAACACCGTGAACGGCGTCCTTTCCTTCCCGCAGTCCATCCACAACCAGCTGACGACCGAACTGGCGACCCTGCTGGGCGGCCTGGATATGCGTGAAGAGCTGCTGGCCTACCAGAAGAACTACTTCCGCCAGACCTCCTGCGAGGGCTCCGGATTCTATGTCTTCGGCTCTTCGGACGATGCCGCGGCCACCTACAAACTGGCCCAGACCGTCGCCCGCAACGACGTCCAGATCTACAAGCTCGGCAAGAAGCTGACCGTCGGCGGCAAGACTTTCGTCCCGGATTCCGCCTACGTCGTTCCCGTGCGCCAGGCCAACCACCGGATGGTGGAAGCCCTCTTCGAGATCCGCGAAACCTACGCGGACAGCCTTTCCTACGACATTACCGGCTGGACGATGCCGATGGCCTTCAACCTGGCCTACGCCAAGGCTCCGGCGGCTACGCTCGGCGACAAGTTCGACGAGCAGGACGTGCCGGCAGGGAAGTACAGCCGCGCCTCGTACGCCTACGCGTTCGAATGGACCGGCTTCTACGCCCCGCGCGCCCTCTACAGGCTTCTCTCCGCCGGCGTCTTCGCCAAGGTCGCCCAGGGCAAGTTCTCCGCCGACGGCAAGGTTTTCAGCCGCGGCACGGTCGTCGTGCCCCTCGGCGAGCTCTACCAGAGCGTTCCTGAGGCGCGCATCCACGAACTGATGGCCACCATTGCCAAGGAGGACTGGGTCGACGTATACGCCCTTTCCAGCGGCTTTACGAGCGGCCACAACATCGGCAGCGCCAATTTCGCCACGGCCCGCCTGCCGCGCGTCGCCGTCATCGGCAGCACCGAGGCTTCCTCCGTGCCCGTCGGCGGCCTCTGGCACCTGATGGACCAGCACTACCGGATTCCGCTCAGCATCCTCCCGTCCGAGAGCCTCGCCTCGCTGGACCTCGACCGCTACAACGTCCTCTTCGTGACGGCCGCCCACAACGCGCTGAGCGCCGCGGCGGTTGCGAAGATCAAGTCCTGGGTGGAGCGCGGCGGCACGCTGGTGACCACGGAACAGGGCCACCAGTTCCTCCGCAAGCTCGGCCTCGAGCCCCTCAAGACGAAGTCCCAGGCCTTCCCGACGGACATCGCCTACGACAACATCGCGACTGCGGCGCGTGCCCAGAGCATCCCGGGCGTCATCCTCGATTCGAAGATCGACATCACCCATCCGCTCTGCTGGGGCTACAGGAATGACGCGCTGCCCGTCTTCAAGAACAATGCGATTATGCTGGAGCCGATCCAGAACAAGCTGCGCACCCCGGTGGTGCACCCGGCCAAGGTCCTCCTGTCCGGCAATATGCTGCCGCGCCTGCAGGAAATGCTGGCCGGCACTCCGGTCGCGGTCCTGACCGCGCTGGGCAGCGGACGCGTGATCAGCTTCACGATCGATCCTAACTTCCGTGCCGTCTGGTACGGTACCGCGAAACTGACCGCGAACGCCATCTACTGGCCGGAAACGATCAGTGCCGTGTCGATGCGCTAGAAGGCATCATTAAAAAAAGTTTCTCCGGACGTTTGGAAAATCGGGAAAAACAAGTATCTTTGTTCAAAGGATACTCCCGATTCTCCGCCGCCCGGAGAATCGTTTTTTGTGTGTGCGAAAATGCAGAAAATTATTATCCTTGATTTTGGTTCACAGACGACCCAGCTGATCGGACGCCGGGTGCGCGAACTGGACACCTTCTGCGAAATCCTTCCTTACAACCGCTTCCCGCAGGACGACAGGGACGTCATCGGCGTCATCCTGAGCGGCTCGCCCTTAAGCGTCTACGCGCCCGACGCGTTCCGCCCGGACCTTTCCGGCATCGTCGGCAAATATCCGGTCCTCGGCATCTGCTACGGCGCCCAGCTCCTGAGCCAGACCTACGGCGGCCGCGTCGAAAGCGCCGGCAGCCGCGAATACGGCCGCGCCAACCTTTCCTTTATTAATAAGGAATGCCCGCTGCTGCGGGGCCTCGAGCCCGGCTCCCAGGTCTGGATGAGCCACGGCGACACGATTACGGCGCTCCCGCAGGGCTGGCGCTGCGTCGCCTCGACGCCGACCGTCGCCAACGCCGCCTTCCAGGCGGACGACGCGCCCGTCTGGGGCGTCCAGTTCCACCCGGAAGTGGTCCACAGCCTCCAGGGCAAGCTCCTCCTCGAGAATTTCGTCGTCGGCATCTGCGGCAGCCGCCGCGAATGGACCGCCGACTCCTTCGTCGAGAAGACGGTAGGGGAGTTGCGCGCGCAGCTCGGAGACGACAAGGTCATCCTCGGCCTCAGCGGAGGCGTGGATTCCTCCGTCGCCGCCGTCCTGCTCCACCGCGCGATCGGCAGCAACCTCCACTGCATTTTCGTGAACCACGGCCTGCTGCGCAAGAACGAGTACGCGGACGTCCTCGCGGACTACCGCGCGCTCGACCTGAACGTCGTCGGCGTGGACGCCTCCGGGCGTTTCCTGAAGGACCTGGAAGGCGTCTGCGAGCCGGAGCGCAAGCGCAAGATCATCGGCGCCGACTTCATCGAAGTCTTCAACGCCGAGGCGGCGAAAGTGGCGGGCGCACGCTGGCTCGCCCAGGGCACGATCTACCCGGACCGCATCGAGAGCTGCAACATCACGGGCAAGGTCATCAAGAGCCACCACAACGTCGGCGGACTCCCGGAGCATATGAAACTCCAGCTCTGCGAGCCCCTGAAATGGCTTTTCAAGGACGAGGTGCGCGCCGTGGGCCTGAGCCTCGGGATGCCCCGCCATATGGTCTTCCGGCACCCGTTCCCGGGCCCGGGCCTCGCGGTCCGCATTCCGGGCGAGGTGACGCGCGAGAAGGTCGCGATCCTGCAGGAAGTCGATGACGTCTTCATCACCGCCCTGCGCCGCGAAGGCCTCTACGACGACATCTGGCAGGCGGGGGCGATCCTGCTGCCGGTCCGGACCGTCGGCGTGATGGGCGACGAGCGGACCTACGACTACGCCGTCGCGCTGCGCGCCGTGACGAGCAGCGACGCGATGACCGCCGACTGGGCGGAACTTCCGACGCCGTTCCTCCGCGCCCTCAGCAACGAGATTATCAACCGCGTGAAAGGGGTGAACCGCGTCTGCTACGACGTCTCGTCGAAGCCGCCGTCAACGATTGAATGGGAATAAAATAATTAATTATCAATACAGTATGAAGAAAATTGACGTAGTTCTCGGCCTCCAGTGGGGCGATGAAGGAAAAGGAAAGATCGTGGATTCCATCTCTCCGGCCTATGACGTGGTCGCCCGTTTCCAGGGCGGTCCGAACGCCGGCCACTCGCTCCAGTTCGACGGCGAAGGGTTCGTGATGCATACCGTTCCTTCGGGCATCTTCCGGGACAAGACCCTCAACATCATCGGCAACGGCGTCGTCGTCGACCCCGCCATCCTGATGGACGAGGTCCACAAGATCGAGGCGAAGGGCGTGGACGTCAAGTCCAAGCTCCTCATCTCCAAGCGCGCCAACCTCATCCTCCCGACCCACCGCATCCTCGATGCGGCCAGCGAGAGCGCGATGGGCAAGGGCAAGATCGGCTCGACCCTGAAGGGCATCGGCCCCGCGTATATGGACAAGACGGGCCGCTACGGCCTGCGCATCGGCGACGTCCTGCTGCCGGACTTCCGGGAGCGCTACGAGGCCAAGAAGCAGCGCCACATCCAGATGCTGACCCAGTACCCTGACTTCACCTACGACCTCGCGCCGCTCGAGGGCCCCTGGCTCGCCGCGATCGAGGAGCTCAAGAAATTCACCTTCATCGAGAGCGAACGCTATGTCAACGACGCGATGATGAATGACGTCGCCATCCTCGCGGAGGGCGCCCAGGGCTCGCTGCTCGACATCGACTTCGGCACCTACCCGTTCGTGACGTCTTCCAATACGATGGCCTCCGGCGTCTGCACGGGCCTCGGCGTGGCTCCCAACCGCATCGGTAAGGTGATGGGCATCTTCAAGGCCTACTGCACGCGCGTCGGCAACGGCCCGTTCCCGACCGAGCTCTTCGACGAGACCGGGGAGGAACTTCGCAAAATCGGCCACGAGTACGGCGCCACGACCGGCCGTTCCCGCCGCTGCGGCTGGCTGGATATGGTCGCGCTGAAGCAGACCGTGATGATGAACGGTGTGACGGAGCTGATTATGATGAAGCCGGACGTGATGGACGGTTTCGAGACCATCAAGGTGGGCGTCAGCTACAAGCGCTACGGCCAGGACCTGGATTATTTCCCGTACGACGCGGACGAGTCAATCGAGCCGGTGCTCCGGGAATTCAAGGGCTGGCAGACGCCGCTGAGCGATATCCGCAGGTATGAGGATTTCCCGCAGGCCTTCAAGGACTATGTTAACTACATCGAGGCCGAAACCGGATGTCCCGTCAAGATCATCTCGGTCGGCCCCGACAGAAGTGAAATCGTGTACCGGGATTAAAGGATGCCTACCCGGTTGTAGATGTAATCCACGTTTTTAAAGTAATACTCGAGCGTGAAGCAGTTCGCCAGCTCTTCTTCGGAAAGCAGCGCTGTGACACGCTCGGATTCTTTCAGGAGGGTCTGGTAGTCGAGTTTCCCGGTCCAGGCCTTCATTGCGATCGGCTGGACCGTGTCGTAGGCTTCCTCGCGGGAGAGGCCCTTGCCGATCAGCGCATTCATCACGCGCTGGGCGAAAATGACGCCCTTCGTGCGCCAGATGTTCTCCAGCATATTCTCCGGATAGACGACGAGGTTCTCGAGGATGCCCTTGAAGCGGCAGAGCATATAGTCGAGCAGCTCGGTCGCGTCGGGGAGGATGATGCGCTCCGTGGAGGAGTGGGAGATGTCGCGCTCGTGCCAGAGGGCGACGTTCTCGCCGGAGGCGCACATATAGCCGCGCATCACGCGCGCGCAGCCGCAGATGTTCTCGCTGGAGATGGGGTTGCGCTTGTGGGGCATCGCGCTGGAGCCTTTCTGGCCCTTGCGGAAGGCCTCCTCGACTTCGCGCACCTCGGTCCGCTGGAGGTTGCGGACCTCGAAGGCCATCTGCTCAAGGGTCGAGGCGATGACGGCGAGCGTGGCGATGTACCAGGCGTGGCGGTCGCGCTGGAGGACCTGGGTCGAAATGTCGGCCGACTGGATGCCGAGCTTCTCGCAGACGTAGTCCTGGATGAACGGGGGAATGTTGGCAAAATTGCCGACAGCGCCGCTCATCTTGCCGGCTTCGACGTCCGCGGCGGCGGCCTTGAAGCGGCGGATGTTGCGCTTCATCTCCTCGTACCAGAGGGCCCATTTCAGGCCGAAACAGGTAATGTCCGCGTGGATGCCGTGGGTACGGCCGATACAAGGTGTCTGCTTGAATTCCAGCGCTCTGCGACGGAGTACTTCAAGAAATTCTTCAAGATCCTTCAGGAGGATGGCGTCGGCCTGCTTGAGGAGGTAGCCGTTCGCCGTGTCGACGACGTCGGTCGAGGTCAGGCCGTAGTGGACCCACTTGCGCTCCTCGCCGAGGCTTTCGCTGACGGCGCGGGTGAAGGCCACGACGTCGTGGCGGGTCTGCTCTTCGATCTCCTTGATGCGGTCCACGCTGAAGCGGGCGTTCTCGCGGATCTTCGCGACGTCCTCCGCCGGGATGACGCCCAGCTTGCTCCAGGCCTCGCAGGAGAGGATTTCAACTTCCAGGTACGCGCCGAACTTGTTCTCTTCGGTCCAGACATCCCGCATCACTTTCCGGGAATAGCGTTCGATCATAGCTTTGCGATGAATTCTTCGATGTTCTTTCCGATCCGGGCCTCGAGGTCCTCGTCGTCGTGGCGGACGAAGGACTCGCCGGTGATGTGCTCATAGAGCTCGATGTAGCGGGCGGTGATGCCGGAGACGATTTCTTCGGTCATTTCCGGGACTTTCTGGCCGGCCTGGCCCTGGAAGCCCTCGGACATCAGCCACTCGCGCACGAACTCCTTGGAGAGCTGTTTCTGGCGCTCTCCGCGGGCGAGGCGCTCCTCGTAGCCGTCCGCGTAGAAGTAGCGGGAGGAATCCGGGGTGTGGATCTCGTCCATCAGGTAGATCTTCCCGTCCTTCTTGCCGAACTCGTATTTCGTGTCCACGAGGATCAGGCCCTTGGCGGCAGCGAGTTCAGTCCCGCGGGCGAAGAGGGCGCGCGTGTAGCGCTCCAGCTCCGCGTAATCCTCCGCGGAGACGATGCCCTGGGCGATGAGTTCGGCGGGGCTGATGTCGAGGTCGTGGCCTTCGTCAGCCTTCGTCGTGGGGGTGATGATGGGCTCGGGGAAGCGCTGGTTTTCGACCATCCCCTCGGGCAGGGCGACGCCGCACATCTCCCGTTTGCCGGCCTTGTACTCGCGCCAGGCGTGGCCCGCCAGGTAGCCGCGGATGACCATTTCCACCTTGAAGGGCTCGCAGCGGTAGCCGACGGTCACCATCGGGTCGACCGCGGCGATCTTCCAGTTGGGGACGATGTCCGCCGTCTCGTCGAGGAACTTGGCGGCGATCTGGTTCAGGACCTGGCCCTTGCAGGGGATGCCCTTCGGCAGCACGACGTCGAAGGCGGAGATGCGGTCGGTCGCGACCATCACGAAGTATTCTCCGAGGTCATAGACGTCCCGGACCTTGCCGACGTACTTGGACTGCTGGCCGGGGAAATGGAAATCGGTATGGGTAAGCGCTTTCATGGAGTTGGATTTAATCTTGGTCGTAGACGTCGTTGACGACGATGTGGAGGAAGCGGCTGTCGCCTTCCTGGACCTCCTGGATCGAGGCGCAGAGGCCCTGGAGGATCATCAGGGCGATCTCGTCCGCATCCGGGGAATCGACGATGGGGGAGGAGCAGTTTTCCTGCTCGATCTCCATCGCGAGCTTCTTCTCCTCGTTGAGGAAGATGCGGAAATGGATGGGCCCGGTGAAGGGGAGGAAGTGGGAGAGGAGCTCCTCGGTGATGAGCTCGAGGGTGAAGTATTTCTTGCCGAGGTGGTTGCGCTGGCAGAACCACTCGATGTCGGCGTTGAACTTGTAGAGGTCGTATTCGCGGCTGTCCGCCTGGAACAGGAGGCTGCGGCGGTTGCGGATGAAGATGCGCGTGAGGGTCTTCTGCGGACGCTCGAAGACCTCCTCGGGGGCGCCTTCCTCGCAGATTTCGCCGTCGTGCATAAAGACGACGCGGGTGCTGACCTTGCGGGCGAATTCGAGCTCGTGGGTCACGATGAGCATCGTCATGCCCTGCTTGGCGAGCTCGTTGATGACGCCGAAGACCTCGGTCTTCATCGTCTGGTCGAGGGCGGAGGTGGGCTCGTCGAAGAGCAGGACGTCGGGGTTCATCGACAGGCAGCGGGCGATGCCGACGCGCTGTTTCTGGCCGCCGGAGAGGGAATCCGGCATCGCCTGGGCCTTCTCGGCGAGACCGACGAGGCGCAGGAGGTCCATTCCCTTCTTTTCGGCTTCGGCCTTGGGAATCCTGTTGATCTTGACCGGGCCGAGGGTGACGTTGTCCAGCACGCTGAGGTGCGGGAAGACGTTGAACTGCTGGAATACCATACCGAGGCGGCTGTCGCCGGTGTCGACCGTGCCGGAGGTCGGGGCCTCCAGGCCTTCGATGCAGCGCACGAGGGTGCTCTTGCCGCAGCCGGAGGGGCCGATGACGGAAATGACTTCTCCCGGATGGATTTCCAGGCTGACGTCCCGGAGGGCCTTGACGCCGCCGGGATACTCTTTGGAAAGATGGGATACCTGAATCATTTCACCTTGAAGTTCAAATGGTCACCGAGCTTGTCGAGGCCGACGCTGATGCCCCGGGCAATGAGGAAGTAGATGAGGCCGACGACGAGCAGGGGGACGAGCGAGTCGTAGGTCTGGCTGCGGATGATGTCCGTGACCTTGGTCATATCCTCGATGGCGATGAAGCCGACGATGGAGGTGTTCTCGATCAGGCCGACGGCCTTGCCCTTCAGCAGGGGCAGGAAATCCTTGAGCGCCTGCGGCGCAATGACATAGCGGAACGTCTCGAAGCGGCTGAATCCCAGCGCCTTGCCTGCCTCCCACTGGCCCTTGTCGACGGCCTCGATGCTGCGCTCGAGACACTCGGCGGCGCCGGCGGCGAAGTGGAGGGAGTAGGTGATGACGGCGACCACGAGGGCGGTCAGGGGACTCGTCGCGAAGACGACGTAGAACATAAAGAGGAGGAGCACCACGATCGGGATGCCCTCGACGATTTCACAGTAACCGTGGGCGAATGCTTCCATCCAGCGGGGCCCGCGCCGCTTCATCCAGCAGAGCAGGCAGCCCAGCAGGAAGCCGAAGATGACGGACAGGAGGGTGATGATGAGCGTGTTCTTCAGGCCTTCGAGGATCAGCTCGTAGCGGCCTTCGCTGATCAGGGTCTCTCGGGTCTTCTCCCAGAAGCTCGTGCGCCTCAGGACGGGCGCGGCGTCGCTGACGACGAAACAGACGTTGGAAATGTCGTACGGGGCCGAGAAGAGGACGCGGTTGGAACGGCTCAGGGTCGGGTTGATGGCGCTCACGAGGGCGTCCACCTTGCCGGAGAGCAGCGCCGGGATCATTCCGGGATTGGTCATCTCAACGAACTTGACCGGGCGTCCCAGCGCGTCGCCGAAGCGCATCATCAGCTCGGGCTCCAGGCCCACGCCTTCACCTTCGTAGATCACGGTGAAGAAGGTCTGGCCGGCTTCGATGCCGACGCGGAGGGGCTCGCCTTCGGTCGCGTGCTGGTGGTAATGGGCGCCGGCGGCGTCGGGGGCGAACCAGTTCGCCCGGATGTCGTCCATCGTGCCGTCGGCGAGGATGTCCCGCAGGAAGGCGTTGAACTGGCCGGCGAGCAGGGCGTTGTCCTTGCGGAAGGCGACGGCCGCCGTATCCGGGATTTCGGGCGTGCCGTCAAGGACGCGGAAGCCCGGATTGCGCTGCAGGAGCACGTCCACGCCGGTCTCCATACAAGCGAAAGCGTCGATGTGGCCGCGCTGGAGCGACATACACATCGACACTAGGTCTTCAAAGTAATAGATGTCGGCGCCCGGCAGCAGCTCCCTGACTGCGGTGTCATTGCTGCGTCCCGTCAGGACGCCGACGTTGCCGCGCTCCAGATCCCCGAAATCACGGATCTCCTGCTGCCTGTCGGCAGAGCAGGAGACAACCGGGAGGAGGAGAAGGAGGCACAGCAGGCGAAATAAGGTCCGCCTAGCCATTGCGTACTTCGAACAGATTCAGGAAACCGGTCATCATAAAGACCTGGCGGATGTCGTCGCAGATGTCCTGGACGATCACCTTGCCTCCCTTGGCCGCGGCGGCCTTGCGGATGGTCAGGAAGATGCGGAGACCGGAGCTGCTGATGTAGGTCAGGTCCTTGCAGTCGAGCACGAGGGTCCGGTCGGCGTGGTCCAGGAGGGGCTGGACTTCGCGGGTCACGTCGAGCGAGGCCGGGGTGTCGAGGCGTCCGATGAAAGCGGCGGTCATGGTGCCGCCCTGTTCCGTAATTTTGACTTCCATTGTGCTATTCGTGTTTTATTATTTGGCTTTTAAGTGCTTGCGCATTGTCAGTATGTTCTTTCCGTTCTCACGGCGATAGGTTACTTCGTCCATGATGTTCCGGACGAGGAAGATGCCGAGGCCGCCGATGGGGCGGTCCTGGACGTCCAGCGTGATGTCCGCTTCCGCGGCCGCCGTCGGGTCGAACGGCGTCCCGCTGTCGCTCAGGATAAACTCCAGCGCATCCGCGTGGATGACGGCTTCGATGTCGACGAGGCCGTCGGATCCGGGCGGGTACGCATACATGATCACGTTCGTGACCGCCTCTTCCAGCGCCAGGTTCAGCCCCATTGCGAGGGACTGGTCGAGATTCGCTTCCTCGGCGACCGTTTCCACGAACGCCGCGAGCTGCGGAATCTGCTGGATGTCATTGTGAAAAATGAGGTGTCGTTCTGTCATAAGGACGGTTTTCTGTACAACCTTGCGAAGTTAACAAAAATTGTGCGTTTTGATGTAAGATTAATGTAAATTTGCGCTATGAGACGTTTGATACTGATCGCAGCGCTGCTGCTGGCCGTTTTCAGCGCCGGCGCGCAGACGCAATACAGCTATGGCATCGACACGCGGCGGGACGATGCGGCCATCGCCGCATTCGCGAGAAGGATGGAATCCGTGCGCCGCCAGCGGCCCGTCGTGGCGGTGGTCCTGTCGGGCGGCGGAGCGAAGGGCGCCGCGCAGCTGCGGCTCCTGAAAGCCCTCGACGACGCGGAGATTCCGGTGGATATGGTCCTCGGAACGAGCGTGGGCGGCCTGATCGGCGGCCTGTACGCCTGCGGCTACCGCGGGGAGGAGCTGGAGGTGATCATCCGCGGCCTGGACTGGGACAATCTCCTGAAGGACACGTATCCCCGCGCCTACGACGCGCTCCAGGAGAAAGACTACCAGAACCGTTTCCCCGTCTCGCTTTCCTTCGGCAGCGACAACCTCAACCTCTTCGGGGAGCGCGAGACCGAGGACGAAAGTTTCCGCGGCATCCTGCCGGGCGGCATCGTCCAGGGCCAGAACGTGCGCAACCTCTTCAGCAGCCTGCTGCCGGGCTTCGAGGATGAAATCGACTTCCTGCGCCTCCCGATCCCGTTCGTCTGCATCGCGACGGACGTCGTGACCGCCGGCCCCAAGATCTGGCACAGCGGCAAGCTGGGGGATGCGCTGCGCTCCACAATGTCCATCCCGGGTCTCTTCGCGCCCCTGCGCAAGGACGGGATGATCCTGATGGACGGCGGCCTCATCAACAATTATCCCGCCCAGCTGGCCCGCCGGATGGGCGCCGACATCATCATCGGCATCGACATCTCCTCGCCGGGCGACACGAACGCCCAGCTCGACAACCTGCTGGACATCCTGGGCCACGTGATGGACCTGATGGGGGAGAAGTCCTACGAACAGGGCGTCTCCCAGACCGACCTCTATATCCGCCCGGACATCAGCGGCTACGGAATGCTCAGCTTCGATGCCCGCAGCGTCGACAGCCTCATCGTGCGCGGTGAAAAGGCCGCGCAGGAGCACAAGGCCGAGATCGACGCCCTCCGCCAGGCGCTTGGCCGCAGGCCGCGCGCCGCCGCCGGCAAGCGGGCCGTCAACACGGC
>LUZF01000021.1 GCA_001602865.1 Bacteroidales bacterium Bact_14 | reverse complement strand
AGCGCCGCGCCGCCCGCCGCGAAGCCCGGAAGAACAGGAAATCCGCCCCCGGCGACGAAGACCTCCTCCTCTCCCTCGCCGACACGACCGGCGTCCAGATCCCCGATCAGGTCGGGGATGACGGCGTATCGGTCGGGGATGACGGCCTCGTGGCTGGGGATGACGAGGTTACGGTTGAGGATGAATCAGCCGATTCGCTGGCTGTTGCGGCTGGCACTGGCGTCCAGGTCCCCGATCAAGTCGGGGATGACGAGGCGGCAGCCGGGGGAAACGATACGGACGAAGAAGCGGCCGCGGAGCCTGCGGACAGCGTAGGCGTCAGCGCGTCCCTGGACACGACGGCCATCGGCTTCGCCCAGATCATCGGCCGCGTACGCCTCTACAAGAAGGACATCCAGATGCGCTGCGACTCGCTGGTCTACAACGACCTAGACTCGCTGGTGCGCCTCTACAAGGACCCGATCCTCTGGAACGAGGGCGTGCGCCAGTACGCCGCGGACAGCATCAGTACCGTGATGCGCGACCGGCGGCTCCAGAAGGCCAGCCTGATGTCCAATGCCTTCATCACCATCCAGGAAGACAGCCTGCTCTTCGACCAGATCCGGGCGACGGAGGTGACCGCCTTCTTCGACCCGGACGGCAACCTCTCCCGTTTCGACGCCCTCGGCGGCGCGACGACGATGTTCTACCTCGAAGAGAACGGCTCCCTCGCGACCGTCAACAAGACGGACTCGAAGATGCTCTCCGCTTATTTCTCGAACGGAGAGATCAGCGAAATCTATTATTTCGATTCCCCGAAGAACGACGCCTATCCGCTGGCGCAGATGAAGCAGGACGAGAAGCAGATGAAGGGCTTCCGCTGGGCCGCGGAAGACCGTCCGAATTCCCCGGACGACATTACCCCGCTGCGCCCGCGTGCGTCCGAGCGGAAGTCGTACGAAAGCCGCCAGCGGCCGACCTACGGCCGCGCGGCCCTGTATTTCCCGGGCTATATGGACGGAATCTACCGCCAGATCGCCGTCAGCGACTCGCTCCGGATCGTCCGCGAGCGCAACCGCGCGCTGATGGAGGCGATGGCCGCCCAGGCCGACAGCCTCGCCAATGAGATCCCCGATCAGGTCGGGGATGACGAGGACGCAGCCGAAGATGAAGGAGCGGGTGCGCTTGTCGCCCCGGCCGACAGCCTCGGCGTTGCCGCCGATTCCCTTGCCGTCGCCGCCGACTCCCTCCAGGCTGCGGCGCCGAAGGAGCCCACCGCCGCGGAACTCCGCGAGCAGAAGCGCCAGGAGCGGCTGGACGCCCGCGAGGCCCGCTGGGCCGAGCTGGACGCCCGCGACGCCGCGAAGGCTGCCGCGAAGGAGCAGAAGGCCCTGGAACGCCGCCGCAAGCAGACGATGAAGAAGCTCATTGCGGCCGAAAAACAAGCGGCCAAGGATCAGAAGAAACTTGACCGCTACATTCAGAAGCTGGAAAATAAGCGCGACCGTGCCGCTACGCGGCGTACAGGGAAATCAGGTTCAAAATAACCTGGCAGGCCTTTTCCATATTTTCGACCGTCACCCACTCCATCTTTCCGTGGAAATTGAGTCCGCCCGCGAAAATGTTCGGGCAGGGCAGTCCCATAAATGAGAGGTTCGCGCCGTCGGTGCCGCCGCGGATGGGCTGGATGTGCGGCTTGACGCCGGCCATCTCCATCGCCTTCACGGCTTTCTCCACGATGTGGTAGTGCGGCTCGACCTGCTTGCGCATATTATAATATTGGTGGCGCACCTTGACTGTCGCGGTCCCTTCGCCGTAGCGGGCGTTGATGATGTCCCCCACGCGCTGGATTTCCTTCTTCTTCGCTTCGTATTTCTCCAGGTCGTGGTCGCGGATGATGTAGGAGAAGTCCGCTTCCTCGACGGTGCCGTTGAAGCTGATGAGATGGAAGAATCCGTCGTAACCTTCGGTGTATTCGGGTTTTTGCTCGACCGGCAGGAGGCTGTTGAACTCCATCGCGATGCGCATGGCGTTCTTCATCTTGCCCTTCGCATAGCCCGGGTGGACGTTCCGGCCCTGGATGTGGATCGTCGCGGCGGCGGCATTGAAGTTCTCGAACTCCAGTTCGCCGACCTCGCCGCCGTCCATCGTGTAGGCGTAGTCCGCGCCGAAGCGCGCCACGTCGAACTTCGCGACGCCGCGCCCGATCTCCTCGTCCGGCGTGAAACCGATCTTGATTTCGCCGTGCTTGATCTCCGGGTGTTTGACCAGATACTCGACGGCCGTCATGATCTCCGCGACGCCGGCCTTGTCGTCGGCGCCGAGGAGGGTCGTTCCGTCCGTGGTGATGAGGGTCTCGCCTTTGTGGGCCAGCAGTTCCGGGAACTCGTCCGGCTTCAGGTACAGGCCCTCCACGCCCCGCAGGGGCACATCCCCGCCGTCATAGTTGAGGATGATCTGCGGCTTGACGTTCGCGCCGGACGCGTCGGGGGAGGTGTCCACGTGGGCGATGAAGCCCAGCTTCGGCACCTCCTTGTCCAGGTTCGAGGGAAGCGTCCCCATCACGTACCCGAATTCGTCGAGCGTCGCGCTGACTCCCATCGCATTCAACTCGTCGCACAGCATCCGCAGCAGGTCCAGCTGCTTCGCGCTGCTCGGCTGGCTCTCGGACTCCTCGTCCGACTGCGTGTCAATGCTGATGTACCGTAAAAACTTATCCTGTATTTTTTCCATGGCGCTATTTTTCAGTTTTGAGGGATGAGAAAATCATGTAGCCGCAAAGGAGGAGGAGCGGCACGATGGCGATGGCTTCGCCGTAGGTGGCGTTCCAATTGGTGAGGAACCAGTCCACGTCGGCGAACTTGAGGATGGCGCTGACCACGCCCATGAGCGCTCCGCCGGCGATGAAGCCGGAAGCGATGAGGGTGCCCTTTTCCTGGCGCGCCGCATTGAGTTCCTTGTCCTTGCTGCGAGTGCTGACATACCAGGAGATGGCGCCGCCGAGGAGGAGCGGGAGGTTCAGGTCGATGGGGATGAACATACCCAGGCAGAACGCAAGCGCCGGCACCTTGAAGACGGTCAGGAGGATGGCGATGATGGCGCCGATGCCATACATCAGCCAGGGCGCGCTGCCCCCTTCCATCATCGGCTGGATGACCGCGGCCATCGCATTGGCCTGCGGCGCGACGAGCGCTTCCTCACCTACGAAGCCGTAGGTCTTGTTCAGCAGGATGACGACGCCGGCGACCGTCGCGGCTGCGACGAGCACGCCGAGGAATTTCCAGGTCTCCTGCTTCGAGGGGGTCGTGCCGATCCAGTAACCGATCTTCAGGTCCGTGATGAAGCCGCCCGCCGTCGAAAGCGCGGTGCACACCACGCCGCCGATCAGCAGCGCCGCGACCATGCCGGAATTGCCCTTCAGCCCGCAGGCGACCAGGACCAGCGCCGTGATGATCAGCGTCATAATGGTCATGCCGCTGACGGGGTTCGTGCCGACGATCGCGATGGCGTTCGCCGCCACGGTGGTGAACAGGAAGGAAATCACTGCCACGATCAGCAACCCTACCAGCGCCTGCCAGATGTTATTCACCACGCCACCCAGGGCGAAGAAAGCGAACACGCCTACCAGCGCGAGGGCGATGCCGAAGACCACCGTCTTCATCGGAATGTCCTGCTGCGTGCGCTCCACCGCTGCCTCATCCGCGTTTCCACCCTTCTTCCGGAACTCGCGCGTCGCCATTCCCACGGCATCCTTGATCACGCCGGCCTGGCGGATGATGCCGATGATGCCGGCGGTCGCGATGCCGCCGATGCCGATCTGGCGCGCATAGGTGCGGAAGATCTCATCCGCGCTCATCTGGCCGATGGCCTCGGAGAAGTGCATTCCCAGCAGGTCCACACCGCCGCAGAAGGCCCCCATCAGCGGAATCGCCACCAGCCACACCAGCAGCGAGCCGCAGCAGATGATGAAGGCATACTTCAGGCCCACGATGTACCCCAGGCCGAGCACGGCGGCGCCTGTGTTGATCTTCAGGACCAGTTTAGCCTTGTCGGCGATGACCTGGCCCACGCGCGTCACCGTCGTGGTCAGCGTTTCCGCCCAGGCGCCGAAGGTCGAGACGACGAAGTCATAGAGGCCGCCGATGAGGCCGGCGGTCAGCAGGGTCTTGAAGCTCTTGCCGCCGCTCTCGCCGCTGACGAGCACCTGCGTCGTCGCAGTCGCCTCCGGGAACGGGAATTCGCCGTGCTGCTCCTTGACGAAGTATTTCCGGAACGGAATCAGGAACAGGATGCCGAGGACGCCGCCCAGCAGCGAGCTCAGGAACATATGCGTGAAGTTGACATCCAGGCCGAGGATGTAGATGGCAGGGAGGGTAAACACCGCGCCGGCCACGATGACGCCGGAACAGGCGCCGATGGACTGGATGATTACGTTCTGGCCGAGGCCGTTCTTCTTGCCCAGCGCGCCGGTCACGCCGACGGCGATGATGGCGATCGGAATCGCCGCCTCGAACACCTGCCCCACCTTCAGGCCCAGGTACGCCGCGGCGGCGGAGAAAATCACCACCATCAGCAGGCCCATCGCCACGGAGTAAGGCGTCACTTCCGGGAAGGTCTTGTCCGCACTCAGCAGCGGCTTGTACACCTCTCCCTTCTCCAGCTTCCGGTGCGCATTCTCCGGCAGCTTCAAATTCTTGTTTTCTTCCATTATTATATATGTGTTATTTAGTCTATTCGGTAATCACAAATATAATGTTTTTGTCCCATCGAAAAAATGTAAAAAAAATTTGGTGGAACAAAAAAAATCAGTACCTTTGCAGCCCGCTTAAACAATAGGCGGACCGTTCTTTGAAAATATTGAGAGAGATATACGAGGTAATAGATAGAAAATGAGATTAGTCTAAAGCAAAAATTCGAGTTTTTTCGAGTGTTGCGAAGGGACTACAATTTCAAGAAGAATAGGCAATGAGAGATTGACTTTGAGACGATGAGTCGCAAAGCCGATTCACAATCGAGAAAGAGAAGAAGAGCGAACGGGGGATGCCTAGGCTTCCGGAGGCGATGAAGGACGTGGTAAGCTGCGAAAAGCTCCGGGGATCTGCAAACAGGAACTGATCCGGAGATATCCGAATGGGGCAACCCGGCGGGTTGAAGACCCGTCACCATCGTAATGATGGAGCGAACGCAGGGAACTGAAACATCTTAGTACCTGCAGGAAGAGAAAGAAAGATCGATTCCCAAAGTAGTGGCGATCGAAATGGGAAGAGCCTAAACCGGTTGCGTTACGGCGTAGCCGGGGTTGTAGGACCTCTCACAAACAGCATGTCAGGAACTGGAACCGTCTGGAAAGTCGGTCCAAAGAGGGTGAAAGGCCCGTACAGGTAACGGGACGTGCTTAAGGGAGGCACCTGAGTAGGGCGGGACACGTGGAATCCTGTCTGAATCTGCGGCGACCATGCCGCAAGGCTAAATACTTCCGGAAGACCGATAGTGGACCAGTACCGTGAGGGAAAGGTGGAAAGAACCCCGAACAGGGGAGTGAAATAGAACCTGAAACCGTTCGTTTACAAGCGGTGGGAGCGTCGAAAGATGCGACCGCGTGCCTTTTGCATAATGAGCCTACGAGTTGTTTCGTGCCAGCAAGGTTAAGCACTTCAGGTGCGTGAGCCGGAGCGAGAGCGAGTCTGAACAGGGCGATGATAGTTGGTGCGAACAGACGCGAAACCTAGTGATCTACCCTTGACCAGGGTGAAGGTGCCGTAA
>LUZF01000020.1 GCA_001602865.1 Bacteroidales bacterium Bact_14 | reverse complement strand
CCCGCTTCGTCGAAGCGGACGCTCCAGGCGAGGCCGTCCGCGGTCACGCCGCTGCGGAGCGCGGTCGGCGCCGCCTCCGGCATCCGGTAGGCGTCGTCCACCCGGACGGGGAGCTGGTCGTAGGCGACCTGCTCGCCGGCGGCCAGCAGGCCGTCGGCCTCCTTGAGGGTATAGCGGACGTTCAGGTAGGTCTCGCCGGCGGGGGCGAAGCCCGGAATGCTCAGGTCGACGGTCACCGTTTCCTGCGGACCGCAGTCGAGGTCGTCAACGACGCCGCTGCGCACGGCCTTGCCGTCGGTGACCAGCTCCCAGTGGAGGATGTAGCGGTCCAGGTTCGTGAAGAAGTTCTCGTTGTAGACCCGGATGTGGCCGCGGCGCGCCTCTTCGGGGGTCGCGCTGGTCAGGATGCTGCGGTACTGGTAGGCGACTTCGTAGGCGTGCGGGTGGAGGCTGCGGTCCGCGGCGATGATGCCGTTGCAGTTGAAGGAGCCGTCCGAGGGGTCGTAGTCGTTGAAGTCACCGCCGTAGGCATAGATGTAGCCGGTCTTCGAGGCGGCGGAAGGCCAGCGGAGGGCCTGGTCCACGAAGTCCCAGATGCAGCCGCCCTGGAGGTGGGGGTATTTGCGGATGAGGTCCCAGTACTCCTTCAGGCCGCCTTCAGAGTTGCCCATCGCGTGGGCGTATTCGCACTGGATCAGCGGACGCGTCGGGTTCGAGAGGGCGTATCGCTCCATCCCTTCGTAGCCGAGGTACATCGGGCAGTAGATGTCCGTGTTGCGGGAGAGCTCGGCGCGTTCGTACTGGACGGGGCGGCTCGGGTCGAATGACTTGACCCAGTCATAGGCGCGCTCGAAGTTCTCCCCGTTGCCGGCTTCGTTGCCAAGGCTCCAAATGATGACGGAAGGATGGTTGATGTCGCGCTTGACGGCCCGCGAGACGCGGTCCAGGTGCATCGTGGTGAAATAGGGGTTCTTCGCGAGGGTCCGCTCGCCGTAGCCCATACCGTGGGACTCGATGTTCGCTTCGGCGATGACATAGAGGCCGTAGCGGTCACAGAGGTCGTACCAGCGCGGGTCGTCCGGGTAGTGGCTGGTACGGACGGTATTGATGTTCAGCTGCTTCATAATGCGGATGTCCTGGATCATATCCGCTTCGCTGACGTTGTAGCCCTTGTAGGGGTTCATTTCGTGGCGGTCGGCGCCCTTGACGAGGATGGGCTGGCCGTTGACGAGAAGCAGGCCGTCCCGGATCGCGACGTCCCGGAATCCGAAGTCCAGCTCCGCTTTCTGGGTCTGGCCGGCCTTGTCCCGGGCGATGGCGACGAGGTGGTACAGGTTCGGGGTCTCGGCGCTCCAGAGGGCCGGGTTCTTCAGATTGCCTTCCCAGACGCCGTTCGCGGCGCTGCCACGCGCGAGCTCCCGCCCGTCGCGGGAGATGATGAATTCCACGCTGCGGACGCCTTTGGTCACGGTCGCCTCCATCCGGTAGCTGCCGTCCATATGGGCCTCGACGCGCAGGTCATCGATGCGCGCCTTGGGGCTGGCGGAGATCCAGGTGTCGCGCGCGAGGCCGGCGAAGCGCCAGAAGTCCTGGTCTTCCAGCCAGGTGCCTTCGCACCAGCGGAAGATTTCCAGGGCAATCAGGTTCTCGCCCGGCTTGACGTAGCGCGTGATGTCGAAACTGGCTTCGAGCTTGCTGTCCTCGCTGTAGCCGACTTCTTTGCCGTTGACCCAGACGCGGACGTTCGAGGTCGCCGAGCCGATGTGGAGGACGATGTCCCGGCTTTTCCAGGCGGGGTCGACCGTGAAGGTCCGGCGGTACTGGCCGACATAATTGTGCTCCTGGGGGACTTCCGGGGGATTGTTCTGGAAATGGCCGCGCCAGGCGTAGCCGATGTTGAGGTACATCGGGTCCTGGTAGCCGTAGAACTCCCAGAGGCCGGGGACGGGGATGTCGTCCCAGGCGGCGTCGTCCACGCCGGGCTTGAAGAAGTCCAGGGAACGCTCCGCGGGGGAGGCATACCAGTGGAACTTCCAGATGCCATTCAGGGACAGGGTCTGGTCATCGGTCTGGAAATGCGCGCGCATCGGGAGCCGGTTTTCCTGGAAAACCTGGGCGCGGGACGCGAGCGGACAGAGCAGGAGCAGCAGGGCTGCGAGTCGCAGGAAGGATGGTTTCATAGCGGGAACTGTTTACTCTCAAAGATAACAAATCTCCCGAAAAAATGCGTATATTCGCTCGATGAACATTCTGGTTACAGGGGCGAACGGCCAGCTCGGAACGGAGCTGCGGGCGGTTTCCGCGGGGAGCGGAAATCACTACGTGTTCACGGATGTCAATTCCATCCCCGGCCGGGAGACCGTCTACCTGGACATCACGAACATCGACGCCGTCCGCATCATCACCGAATCCGAACACATCGACGTCATCGTCAACTGCGCCGGCTACACCGACGTGGAGAAGGCGGAGGACGATGCGGCGTTCGCGGACCTGCTGAACCACACGGCCGTGGCGAACCTCGCGGCGGTCGCGGCGGAGCGCGGCGCGGTGCTCGTCCACATCTCGACCGACTACGTCTTCGACGGCCGCGCGTCCGTCCCGTACCGGGAGGACGATCTGAAAGGCCCGACCTGTACCTACGGCGCGACGAAGTACGCCGGGGAATGCGCAGTCATCGAATCTGGATGCAAGTATTTGATTTTCAGGACGGCCTGGCTTTATTCCCCGCAGGGGAAGAATTTCGTCCGGACGATCCGCCGGATCGCCGCCGAGAAGGAGCAGGTCCGGGTCGTGTTCGACCAGGTCGGCAGCCCGACCTACGCGCGCGACTTCGCGCAGGCGCTCGTCGGGATCATCGACGGCGGCGGCCTGGAGAAGACCGGCGTATACCATTATACGGACGAAGGGGTCTGCAGCTGGTATGACTTCGCCGTCGAGATTGCCGCGCTGAGCGGCTGCCGCGGCCGGATCCTGCCCTGCAGGACCGCGGACTACCCCTCGAAGGCGCGCCGCCCGGCCTATTCGGTGCTTGACAAGACCCGCGTCAAGAAGACCTTCGGGCTGGAGATCCCCCACTGGAAGGACTCCCTGCGGGAATGTATCAGAAGAATGGAGGAAAAGTAAGGATGGAATTCATCAGGACGGAAATACCGGATGTGGTGCTCGTACGGCCGCGGGTCTTCCGCGACGCGCGGGGCTATTTCTTCGAATCCTACAACAAGCGCGACTTCGACGCGGCCCTCGGCCCCGTGGAATTCGTACAGGACAACCAGAGCCGCTCCGTGTACGGCGTCGTCCGCGGGCTTCATTACCAAAAGGGGGACGCCTGCCAGGCGAAACTGGTTCACGTCATCTCCGGGACCGTGCTCGACGTCGCCGTCGATATCCGGCGGGGGAGTCCGACCTTCGGCCGCCACGTCGCGATTGAGCTCTCGGCCGAGAGCGGCCTGATGCTCTTCATCCCGCGCGGCTTCGCCCACGGCTTCAGCGTCCTCTCGGACGAGGCCGTCTTCCAGTACAAGTGTGACAACCTCTACGACCCCGTCGCCGAAGGCGCCATCGCCTGGGACGACCCCGCCCTCGCCATCGACTGGCGCCTCCCCCGCGAATCCGTCATCCTCTCCGAAAAAGACCGCCATCACCCCCGCCTCGCGGATGTAGCGGAACTCTTTGAGTATTAAAAATCCATTGTGTTTTTCAAGGCCCTGTTCCCAAGTTTTATGGGCCTTGAAAAACACAATGGATTTTTAGAAACAAACAGGAATTTACTTCGTTAAGTAATAGGTGACGTTCGTGACGACACGGACGTTTTTGATTTGGGGCGTGTTGCTGTCGCGGTCGGAGATGGAGAAAGTGCCCTGGGTCGCCTGCTTGATCTTGCCGAGGCGGCTTTCGGAATCCTTCGCGAACTTCAGCGCGACCTCGCGGGCGTTCTTCGTCGCTTCCTCGATCATCTCGGGCTTCACGTCGTTCAGCCCTTCGAAGCTGAACTCCGGCTGGGAATCCCACTCGCTCTCGAGGGTGATGCCGCTGCGCAGGAGCTTGTTCTGGGCGGCCATCAGGCTGAGGACCTTATCGACGTCCTTCGTGCAGACGGTCACGGTCTCCTTCGCGACATACCGGTACAGACGGTCGTTGGAGCCGTATTCCTGGGTGAACTTGTCGGAGATGGTCGGGATCGAGACGGTGATTTCGGACGCGTTGATGCCGCCGTCGGTGAGGAACTTGCGGATGGTCGCGGTCTTGTTCTCGATTTCGCTGTTCACGGCGCCCAGGTTGTCGCCGACGACTTTGAAGACGAGGGGCCAGATGACCTTGTCCGCGGGTACTTCCTTCTCGCACAGACCCTTCACGTTTACGGTCCGCTCATAGGAACGGAACTGCTTCACTGTCTGGGGAAGCATCGCCCCCAGGAACATCAGGCCCACCATGATGGCCAGACCTGCCAATACTTTGCCTTTATCCATCGCTACTAATAGTTATGTATACAAAGTTAAAAAAGTGTTACCTTTGCCCAAATCATTTTGAAATGAAAAAACTGCTCATTCTGCTGTTTCTTCTGCCGGGCCTGTCGCTCGCAGCGCAAAAACCGTTCCTGAAATCATTCCAGGACAGCACGCTGCGCGTGGATTATGTGTTCAGCGGCACGGAGACGGAGACCGTGATCGCCCTGGACGAGCTGCGCTCGCTGCCGGGCTGGGCCGGCCGTCGCGCGCGCCTGGATGAGGTCCCGCTGAAGGGAAACGGCCAGATCTGTATGAAGGATGCGCGCAGCGGGGAAGTCCTCTACCGCACGTCCTTCAGCACGCTGTTCCAGGAATGGCAGGCGACGGATGAGGCGGAGCACGTGCGCAGGAGCTTCGAGAATGTGTTCCTCCTGCCGATGCCGCGGGGGAAGGTGGACCTGACGGTGGAGCTGTACAACCTGCGCGGCGAGACGGTGGCGACCCTGACCCACCGGGTGGATCCTTCCGACATCCTGATCCATCCCGCGGGGCGGCAGGCGCCGGAATACACCTACCTGCTGCAGAGCGGCCCCAGCGAGAAGTGTATCGACGTCGTCATCGTGGCGGAGGGTTATACCGCCGCGGAGATGGACATTTTCTATGATGATGCACGCGTCGCGCTGGAGAGCCTCCGCGCCCACGAGCCCTTCGCCTCGAAGATGGATTGCTTCAATTTCATCGCGGTGCCGCTGGTTTCGGCGGATTCGGGCGTGAGCATTCCCAAGCAGGGGCTCTGGATGGACACGGCCCTGAGCTCCCATTTCGACACCTTCTACTCGGACCGCTACCTGACGACGCTGCGGCTGCGCCAGCTCCACGACAGCCTCGCCGGCGTGCCGTATGAACATATCATCATCCTGGCCAACACCGCCAACTACGGCGGCGGAGGCATCTACAATTCCTACACGCTGACGACGGCCCACCATCCGCTGTTCCGCCCGGTCGTGGTCCACGAATTCGGCCACAGCTTCGCGGGCCTCGGCGACGAGTACGCCTACGGGGATTCCGATCCGATGTATTTCCCGGATGTGGAGCCCTGGGAGCCCAACCTCACGACGAAGGCGGACTTCGGCGCGAAGTGGCAGGATATGATGGATGTGCCCGGAATCGGCCTGTTCGAGGGCGGCGGATACCAGACGAAAGGAGTGTGGCGCCCGTCGGACGACTGCCGGATGAAGACGAACGAGGCGGAAGGCTTCTGCGCCGTGTGCCGCAGGGCGATTGAACGAATGATAGACTTTTATGTATCTGAATAAGACATTGATTGCCGGTCCGTGCAGTGCGGAGAGTGAGGAGCAGGTCTTCGGGACCGCCCGGCAGTTGCAGGGGATGGGCGTGGATTATTTCCGCGCCGGATTGTGGAAACCGCGCACGACGCCGGGCTGCTTCGAAGGCGTGGGCGCCCGCGCGATTCCGTGGATGCAGCGCGTGAAGCGCGAGCTCGGGATGCCGATATGCACCGAGGTGGCGTTCAAGGAGCACGTGGAGATGTGCCTGGAGGCCGGATTCGACCTGCTGTGGATCGGGGCGCGGACGACCGCGAACCCGTTCCTGGTGCAGGAGCTGGCGGATGCGCTGAAGGGGAGTGACGTCGTCGTGCTGGTGAAGAATCCGATCAATCCGGACCTGCAGCTCTGGCTGGGGGCCGTTGAGCGCCTTCGTCGCGCCGGGTTGGAGAAAGTCGGCGTGATCCACCGGGGCTTCTCTTCCTATGAAAAGATCCGTTACCGGAACGCGCCGGGCTGGCAGATCGCCCTCGAGCTGCGGAACCGCTTCCCGGAGATCCCGTTCTTCAGCGATCCCAGCCATATGGCGGGCAACGCCTCCCTCGTGAAGGAGGCCGCCCAGCGCTCCCTCGCGCTCGGCATCGACGGCTTGATGGTCGAGTGCCATTGCGCGCCGACGGAAGCGCTCAGCGACGCGGGCCAGCAGCTGACGCCGGCGGAGCTCCGGCAGCTGCTGCAGTCGCTCTCCGAGCGCAACAGCGAGAGCCCGGACCCGGCGGTCCGCGAGGCCCTGGAGGCCTGCCGCACCGAGCTGGACGCCCTCGACGACCGCATCGTCGAGCTCCTGGCCGACCGCATGGCCATCAGCCGCCGCCTCGGCGCCCTCAAGAAGGACAACAACCTCGCCATCATCCAGGCCGACCGCTGGGCCACCGTCCTCGACAAAGTCTGCACCCGCGCCCGCGCCTGCAATCTTAGAGAAGACTTTGCCAAATCGGTCTTCAGCATCATCCACGACGCGTCCATCGACGAGCAGAACTAGCACCCCTCGCTGCTGGCAGGTATAGTTTGTCTGAAACCTCTGGCCACCCGCGGTAGAGAAGGCAGAATAGCAGAAGAACATTTTTTTCTGAGGCGGCATTTTTCTGACGATCTCAGGAAAAACTGTTCTTCTGCAGGAGATTTCTCGACTACGCTCGAAATGACAGGGAAGGGTTTAGCTAATCGTTGTTGAGCTCTTTTATGTCGACTTCAGATCTATGTGAACTGCCGAGGAGCCATTCGCTGAAGTAGTCGGCCATGCGGTAGAAGAAGTACTCGTTCATATCGCCGAAGCCGTGGCGCTGGCCGGGGAGGATGAGGAGGTCGAAGCGCTTGCCGGCCTTGATCAGGGCGTCGACGACGCGGATGGTGTTGGCCGGGTGGACGTTGTTGTCGATGTCGCCGTGGACAAGCATCAGGTGGCCTTTCAGGTTGCCGGCGATTTCGGGGTTGGTGGCGATCTGGTAGAGGAAGGTCGTGTCGCTCTGGGCGATCTTCTCCTGGATGCCGTGGTGCTGCTCGCTCCACCAGCGGTTGTAGATGCTGTTGTCGTGGTTGCCGGCGCAGGAGACGGCGGCCGTGTAGAAGTCAGGGTACTTCAGGATGGCCGCGGTCGACATAAAGCCGCCGCCGGAGTGGCCGTGGATGCCGACGCGGGTCGCGTCCATCCAGGGGAAACGCGCGGCGAGGCGCTGCACGGCGGTCTTCTGGTCCTCCAGGCCATAGTCACGCAGGTTGCCGTAGCCGTAGTTGTGGTACCACTTCGAGCGGTTCGGGTGGCCGCCGCGGTTGCCGACGGTGATCACGATGAAGCCGATCTGGGCGAGGCGGTCGACGCGGAGCATTCCCTTGGACCAGGAGATGTTGTTGGCCTCGACCTGCGGGCCGGGGTAGACGTACTCGATGACCGGGTATTTCTTCTCCGGATCGAAGTCGAAGGGCTTGTAGATGGCGCCGTAGAGGTCCGTGACGCCGTCCGCGGCCTTGACGGTGAAGCGCTCCGGCAGCTGGTAGCCGGCCTCATAGAGCTTGGACATATCCGTCTCCTCGAGGAGGGTGCGGCGGCCGTTCGCGTCGATGAGCGCGACGGCCGGAGGGCAGTCCACGCGGGAATAGCTCGCGACGAAATACTTCGCGTCGTCGCTCGCCGCGGCGGCTACGTCCATATCCTCCATATCGAGGCGCCGCATCGCGCCGCCGCTCAGCGGCACGCGGTAGGTGTGCATCTGGTAAGGATTCTCGCCTTTCTCCACGCCGCAGGCGGCGACGAGCATATAGCCTTCCGCCTCGTTGACCGCGAGGATGTCCTCGACGTGCCAGGCGCCGTCGGTCAGGTTCCGGATCAGCGTGCCGTCGGAATTATAGAGGTAGATGTTGGCCCAGCCGTTGCGCTCGGACCATTCCAGGATCTGGGTGCCTTTCTTCAGCAGGCGCAGCGGGCGGCTCTCCACGTAGGTGTTCATCCGCTCCTCGATAACGGTGCGGGCGGAATCGGCCGCGATGTCGACGCGGCAGAAATCCAGGCGCTTCAGGTCGCGGGAGATGCGGCTGATGTAGAAGCCGTCGTTGTCGCCGAGCCAGACGCGCGAACGGTACTTGTCATAGCGCTCCTTGCTCTCCCGGGTCCTGGTCTCGAAGCCGACTTCCTGGTCCTTGAAGGCGGCGGTGCGGATGTGCCTGGAGGTGCCGTCGGGCATCGTGAAGAGGTACATCTCCTCCTTCGGGCCGGGCTCGCCGGGCATCTGGTACTTGTAGGTCTCGAGCGTGGGACGCGGCTGGCTCAGGGAATTGATGACCCAGAGCTCCTTGACCCCGCGCATATCGTATTTCATCGTCGCGAAATGCTTTGAATCCGGGGACCAGACCAGCATCCCGACCGCCGTGCGGCGCGTCGTATCCGCGTCGCTGCCGCGGTAATTGTCGAAGCCGTAACCGTACTGCGCGATGCCGTCCTTCGTGAGCTGGTGCTCGACGAGGGTCGAATCCTTCGCATCCTTGGCAGCCTTCTTCATATTCTCCCGGTCCATCCACCAGAGGTTGTAGTTCTTGGCGTAGACGCCGATCTCGCCGTCGGGGGAGACGCTGGCCCAGGCCGGGTACTCCTTGTCCTCCGGCTCGTACTGGCTCAGCTTACCGGTCGCGATGTCATACTCGAAATGGTACGTGCTGTCCGGCTCGGCGAGCTTGCTCTCGATGTCGAAGCGGAAGACCTTGTCGTCCTTGAGCTCCAGGCCCTTGATGGGGAGGTGCTGCGCGTCGAAGGGGTCCTTCGTCGCGAGCGTTACCTCCATCGCCAGCCGCTCCAGGTTGAAGATGGGCTTCTTCTGGCCCGTCGCCGGGTCCACGATGTAGTAGAAAGTGCCTTCCGGCGTCTGCCAGCTGTACCAGAACCTGTCGGAGTCCCGGAACCAGTTCGGCGTCACGGAAGTGGAAAACACCATCGCCGCGATCTGCTTCTGGGAGAAGCGCGCCGCGAGCGCATAATTCGGCTCCTGCTGGCCGAAAGCGGCGCCGCACAGCAGCAGGGCCGCGAGAATCATCAAAGTCCGTTTCATATGCTAAGCTGTTTTCTTCCAAAGTCGGGTCATATCCTCCAGCGTCTTGCCCTTCGTCTCAGGCACGAGCTTCCACACGAAGACGGCCGCGACTACGCAGAAGAAGCAGTAGAGGCCGTAGGTGAAGCCCGGGCTCCAGGAGTACATCGGCACGAAGGTCGAGGACACGGCAAAATTCGAAATCCACTGCGCGGCGACGGCGATCGCGACCGCGGCGCTGCGGATCGTGTTCGGGAAAATCTCCGAAATCAGGACCCAGCAGATCGGGCCCCAGGAGAACATGAAGCAGGCGCTGTACACCATCACGCTGATGACGCCGATGATGCCCGGCAGCCCCGGGACCGCATCCGCCAGCGCGACGCCCAGGGCGCCCACGGCCATGCCCAGCGAGCCCGTGATCAGCAGCGGCTTCCGCCCGAGCTTCTCGACCGTGAAGATGGCGACCAGCGTGAAGGTGATGTTCACGACGCCCATCAGGACCGTCTGCAGCATCGGGTTGCCCATTCCCATCGATTCGAAGATGCGCGGTGCGTAGTAGAGCACCGCGTTGATGCCCACCACCTGCTGGAACACGCTCAGCATAATGCCGATGAAGATGACCATAAACCCATAGGTGCGGAGTTTCTCGTGCTTCTCCACCACAGTCTCCTTGATCTCGGGCAGGATGATCTCCGCCCGCCAGCGCCCGTTGATGCGGGAGAGCACCTCCATCGCCTTGTCCTCCCGGCCGGTCATGGCCAGGTAGCGCGGCGTCTCCGGCACCAGCAGGATCAGCAGCGAGAAGAGCCCCGCGGGGACGCACTCGCTCACGAACATCAGCCGCCAGCCGGTCGTGACGCTCCAGTTGCCGTCCGCCGCCAGCGCGCCCGCGTTGATGATGCGGTTCACGCCTTCCGCCAGGGATTCCATCTTCGGGGCGATGTGGTCGCCCAGGATCACCAGGTTCACGAAATAGACCACCAGCTGGCCGAAGATGATGGCGAACTGGTTCCAGGAAACCAGCATCCCCCGCTTCTTGGTCGGAGCGATCTCCGCGATGTACATCGGGCAGATGGCGGAAGCCATACCCACGCCGATGCCTCCGAGTACGCGGTACAGGTTGAACGCCACCAGCAGGGAAGCGCTCGGCACGCCCTTCTCGAAGAACAGGAACTCCGGATCATAGGAGCCCGCCGCGGAAAGGAAGAAGCAGATGCCCGCGAAGAACAGGCTCTTCTTGCGCCCGTAGCGCGCGGCCATCAGGCCCGACAGCGCGCTGCCGATGATGCAGCCAATCAGCGCAGATGAGGAGGTGATGCCGTGGAGCACATTCGTGTACGTGAAGTCCTTCGCCCCCATAAAGAAGGCCTGCAGGCCCCGTTCCGCGCCCGAAATCACGGCGGTGTCATAACCGAAGAGCAGGCCGCCGAGCACGGCAACCAGCACGATGGAGAAGAGATACCCCTTGCTCCCGTTGTCTTTAGGATCCATATAATACTATTTATCGATTTTCAACCAGAACGGGGCCAGCGGCAGGCCGTAGCGTCCCGCCAGGTTCCCCGGTTTGAAGTCGCCCCAGCCGTAGCGGACCTCCGCCGGCTCCGGCACGTCCGGGCAGCTGATCCGCATCACGTCGCCGCTGAAGCGGACGTTGCTGACCGGCACCCAGGCGCCGTCCGCCGCGCGGACTTCCAGCGTCTCGATGCCGGAGGTCCGGTTCAGCGATTTCTCCGCATCCGCGAGGCGGACGCAGATTTCGCCGGCCCTGCCGTTTTCGCGGTAAACCTCCACGGCGCTCGGCGAATAGCACTTCACGCCGCTGAACCCGTAGTCCCGGTTCAGCGCGAGGGCCGCGAGCCGCTCGCCGACCTGCCGTTTCTGGCTCGGGTGGATGTTGTTTTTCTCATACGGATATACGAGGTCGTTCGTTACGACGGTCACGAGGTTGGGAATCATCCCGTCGCAGGCGTGCTGCGCCTCGCGCAGGAGCGCCGCCTGGCTCTCGTCGTCGCTTCGCCGGGCGTCGTAGACGTACGGTGCAATCTCTACCTGATAGAAGGGGAGCACCCCTTCCGTATCCCCGAAACCTTCCCGGAAGATCCGGACCATATCGCCCATCCGGCCCACGAACTGCTCCGCGAAACCCACGTTCGAGCACCCCTGGTACCAGATGAACCCCTTGATGGTATAGCCCATCACCGGATGCATCATCGCGTTGTACATCAGGAACGGCCGGTGGTAGTGGATCATCTTTTCCATCCGCTCGCGCGTCAGGTCCTCCGTCCCGTAGGACCGCAGCACCTCCTCCGGCAGCCAGCTCTCCACGCGTGCGCCACCGTAGGCACAGGCTACGATCCCCACCGGAACGTCCAGCACCTCATTCAGCTTGCGTGCGAAGAAATACCCGGCTGCGCTCATCTGCGCAATCGTATTCGGATCCGCCTTCAGCCATTCGCCCGGCGCTTGTATCTCCGGCTTGTAAGACTGGAGCTTCGGCATACAGAACATCCGGATCCGGTCGCGCGCCGGTGCGGCCATCACCACATCCAGATATCCTTCCACCGGGCAGTTGTCAAACCCGCCGACGGGCATCTCCATATTCGACTGTCCCGACGCGAGCCACACCTCTCCGATCAGCACATCACTGATCATCAGCGTCTCCGCGCCATTCGACACCTGGATCCAGTAGGGAGTATACCCCGCCGCCGGCGTCGCCACCTTCACTTCCCACAGGCCATCCTTGTCCGCCAGGCACCGGTATACGGCGCCATCCCAGGACGGAGTCACCTCCACCTGCGCCCCCGGATCCGCGATTCCGAAAACGGTCGCCAGGCTCTTCTGCTGCAGCACCATTCCGTCCGCGCAGGGGTTCCTCAGTTCCAGCTTCGCCTCCGCCGGCACCGCCAGCATCAGCATCGCCGCGATCCATATCCATCCAATTCTCTTCATAGCTCTTTATTTGGTTTTAATGTTGATGGTTTCGGTAGTATCATAGCCTTCGACCGTGAGGGTCGCCGTCCCGGGGATGCCGCGGAGCGAGCGCACGATGGCGAGGGCCTTGCCGCTGAAGAGGGCTTTCTGGTTGCCCTTCAGGGAGAGGGTGTCGGCGGCGTTGCCGTTGTCTACGCCGACGAGCTCGCCGGCGCCCTTGACGCTGAAGCGGAGCATCCCGTCGGCGTCCGGGACTTCGCGGCCCTGGCCGTCGATGGCGTCCACGGTGATGTACGACAGGTCATAGCCGTCGGCGGCGATGGTATGGCGGTCGGCGGTCAGGCGGATGCCCTCGGCCGGGCCCGTCGTGGTCCGGCTGGTGCGCGCGACCTCCTTGCCGTCCTTGTACGAGACGGCCACGATCGTGCCGGGCTCATACGGCACGCGGAGCCACTGCGCCCGCAGCGCCCTGCCTTCCTTATGGCTGCGGCCCAGCGAGCGGCCGTTCAGGAACAGCTCGACCTCGTCGGCGTTGCTGTAGTACGCCCAGACGTCGATTTCCTCGCCCGGGGTCCAGTTCCAGTGGGGGAACAGGTGGAGTACCGTCTTGTCGGTCCATTCCGACTGGTACATCCAGTAGGCGTCCTTCGGGAAGCCTGCGAGATCCACGACGCCGAAGTACGAGCTGCGCGAAGGCCAGCCGTACGGCGTCGGCTCCCCGAGGTAATCGAAACCGGTCCAGATGAAGAGGCCGGCCATCCAGTCGCGGTCGCGGACCGCGAGCCAGGCGTCGGCGTGGAGGTCGCCCCACGGCACGCGGCAGGCGTCATAGGCGGTCAGCTGGTGCGAAGCGTTCTCGACGGCTTCCCACCAGACGCGCGGCTGGATGCGGACCGTATCGGACGGCTGGAAATAGATGCCGCGGCTGTTGATCGCGGAGGTCGCCTCCGAAGAGACCATCGGCTTGCCGGGATACCACTCCCGGAAGCGGTCGTGAAGTCCTGTGTTGTAGTTGAATCCATAGACGTCGAGCGCGCCGCTGCGCAGCAGGTTGTTCGTCGGCCGGACGTTGTTGTTGCCGGCGGTCACGCCGCGCGTCGGGTCCAGGCCCTTGACGATGCCGACCAGCTCGCGCGTCAGCGCGATGGCCGGGTTGTCGTCCGGCTGGTCCGCGAAGCCGCCCTGCTCCGGAATCTCGTTGCCGATGCTCCAGAGGATGACGGACGGGTGGTTGCGGTCGCGCTTGATGAAGTCCGCGAGGTCCGCCGCGTACCAGTCGTCGAAGAAACGGGAATAGTCGTAGCGCGTCTTGGGCTGGCGCCACATATCGAAAGCCTCGTCCATCACGAGGATGCCCAGTTCGTCGCACAGGTCCAGCAGGTCCGGCGCCGGGGGATTGTGCGACGTGCGGATGGCGTTGAGGCCCATCCCCTGCAGGATCGTGAGCTCGCGCTCCAGCGCCCGGCGGTGCACCGCGGTGCCGAGGGCGCCCATATCGTGGTGGAGGCAGGCGCCGAGGAGCTTGACGGGCTTTTCGTTGAGGAAGAAGCCCTTGTCGGCGTCCCAGCGGAGCGTGCGGATGCCGAACTTCTGGCGGTAGCTGTCAACCACTTCGCCGTCGCGGACCAGCTCCGCGACCAGCGTGTACTGGTAGGTGTCGCCGAGGTCCCAGCGGTGCGGGCGTGCGATCTCGAGCGTGGGTCCCGCGCCGGCAGCCACTTTCCGGCCGCGCGCGTTCAGGATCCGGTAGCGGAGCTCCACGTCGGAGCCCGCCTCCTCCACCTCCGCCGCGACCCGGACCACGGCCTTCGCATCGCTGACTTCCGGCGTCGTTACATAGAGGCCGTTGTAGGCGAAATGTGGCTTGGACGTGCCCACGAGGCGGACATTGCGGTAAATGCCGCACCCCGCGTACCAGCGGGAATTCGGCTGCTCCGCGTTGTCGCAGCGCACGGCGATCACGTTGTCCCCGCCCGTCGGCGCGACGAACGGCGAAATATCATAGCTGAACGAGCTGTATCCGTACGGCCGTGTCCCGACCTCCTGCCCGTTTACGTAGACGGTGCTGTTCATAAACACGCCGTCGAATTCCACGAAAATCCGGTCCGAGGCCGGCGTCGTGAAATGCTTGCGGTACCAGCCGATGCCGCCCGGCAGCGCGCCGCCGCCCGGCGTCGACGGATTGTCGGCGGAGAACTCGCCCTCGACGCTCCAGTCGTGGGGCAGGTGCAGCTCCCGCCACGCCGCATCGTCGAATCCGGGTTCCGCCCACGCCGCGTCGTCGCCGAGGCTGAACCGCCAGCCGAAATTGAAATCCGCCACCGTCCGCGGCGACTTCTCCTGCCGGCCGCATCCCGCTGCAACAATCATTGCTGCAACGACAGCTACAATCCTGCTGAATTTTTTCATAGATCTTTCTGTTGATGCTTTTTCTGGTATTGTACCAAAAGAATGGTCACGATAACGTTATAAATGATCAGGCCCCCGAACACCCAGATGCTTGTCTTTCCGATGACGCCCGCGAGACCGAGGCAGAGAAAAACAATGCAGATGGCCAGCGATACGCAGGACAGGATGATGCGGGTCTTGAATTCTTGCTGGTTCATAGGGATACCGAAGGCTACAGTTTCACGGAAACGGGGGAACCGTCATACTGGACGGTGTGGAGGACGTCTGCATGGGGCTTGTTGCTGACGATGGAGACGTTGATGCGGCGGGAGGCGACCATGCCGT
>LUZF01000019.1:1127-25098 GCA_001602865.1 Bacteroidales bacterium Bact_14 | reverse complement strand
CGGCGGACTACGAGCTCGAGAAGTCCGGCGGCCTCGTCGTCGAGCAGGTCGTGCGGCCGACGGGCCTGCTCGACCCGCCCGTGGAGGTCCGGCCGATCGAGAACCAGGTCGACGACCTGGTCGAGGAGATCCGGGTCCGGGCGGAGCGGGACGAGCGCGTCCTCGTCACGACGCTGACGAAGCGGATGGCCGAGGAACTCGACGAATACCTCGGCCGCATCGGCATCCGCTGCCGCTACATCCATTCCAGCGTCGACACCTCCGAGCGCGTCGAGATCATCGAGGACTTCAAGAACGGACTGTTCGACGTGCTCGTCGGCGTGAACCTGCTCCGCGAGGGCCTCGACATCCCGTCCGTCTCGCTGGTCGCGATCCTCGACGCGGACAAGGAGGGCTTCCTGCGGACCGGCCGGGCGCTGACGCAGACCGCCGGCCGCGCCGCCCGCAACGTCAACGGCCTCGTCATTATGTACGCCGACACCATCACCAAATCGATGGAAGAGACCATCCGCGAGACGAACCGCCGCCGCACGAAGCAGATCGAGTACAACAAGCTCCACAACATCACTCCCCAGCAGGTCGAGACGAAGAGCAACGTCCTCGCCCGCCAGCTCGGTGCCGCGAACGGCCCCTCGGGACGCGTCAGCGCCGCCAACTCCTACGACGACCCGACCTACATCCCGAGCCCCACGGAACTGGGCCGCGGCCGCGTCTCCGTCGGACTGGGCCACGACTCGAAGCGCGAGACCGCGAGCGCGTATGCCGACGGCTACGTCAAGGCCGATTTGGCAGCCGTTTTGCAGGACCCTGTCATCCGGTCGATGACCCGCCCGCAAGTCGAGAAGATGGTCGAGGAGGACCGCCGGCGGATGCGCAAATCCGCCGCGGAACTCGACTTCGCCCAGGCCGCGAAATACCGCGACGAGATGTGGGCCCTGCAAGAGTATCTTAAAGTCTGGAAGCCATGACACAGACAGGCGAACTTACCCAACGCGCCCGCGCCCTGGCCTACGAGGCCCTGCGCGAGGACACCCGTTTCAACGGCAACCCCTTCATCGAGCACCCGGACGGCGTCGTCCGGATCATCTCGGACCAGATCGGCCTGAGCGAGGAGTGCATCGCCGCCGTGTACCTCCACGAAGCCCAGCGGATGCATCCGGAAGTGGAGATCAGCGGCTTCCCCGACGAGGTGATGACCATCGTGGACGGTCTCCGGAAGATCTCCGCGATCAAGCCGAAGGACACCCGCCTCGAGGCGGAGAAATACAAGAAGCTGATCGTCCAGTACTCCACCGACCCGCGCGTCACCGTCATCAAGATCGCCGACCGGCTCGAGGTGATGCGCAACCTTGCGATGTTCCCGAAATCCTCGCGCGACCAGAAGAACCTCGAGACCCTGATGCTGTACATCCCCCTGGCCCACCAGCTCGGCCTGTACAACATCAAGAGCGAGATGGAGGACATCTACCTCAAATACGCCGAGCCGGAGCAGTTCCGCACCATCACCCGCAAGCTCAAGGCGACCGAGAAGGACCGCGTCCGCCTGACCGAGGAGTTCATCCGCCCGCTCGAGAAGAAGCTCTCCGACGCCGGCATCCGCTACAAGCTCAAGATCCGCACGAAGACCGCCTACTCGATCTACAAGAAGATGCAGAAGCAGCACGTCCCCTTCGAGGGCGTCTACGACGTGTTCGCCATCCGCTTCATCATCGACTGCGCCCCCGACCGGACCGTCGAGCAGGACCTCTGCTGGAAGGTCTATTCCTACGTGACGGAAGAATACGAGCCGGACATCACCCGCCTGCGCGACTGGCTCTCCAACCCCAAGCCGAACGGCTACGAGAGCCTCCACATCACCGTCAAGAATGCCGAAGGCGCCTACCTCGAGGTTCAGATCCGCTCCCGGCGGATGGACGACACGGCCGAGAACGGCCTCGCCTCCCACTGGTCCTACAAGGGCGTCAAGTCCGACGTGACGATGAACAACTGGCTGAAGTCCGTCCGCTACCAGCTGGAGCATCCCTTCCAGGAGAAGCCCGAGGATATGCCCCTGCCGCCGAGCTCGGAGATCTTCGTCTTCACCCCGACCGGCGAGCTGCGCATCCTGCCCGCCGGCGCCTCCGTCCTCGACTTCGCCTTCAACATCCACACGGGCCTCGGCTGCCGCTGCACCGGCGGCAAGATCAACGGCAAGGCCGTTTCGATCAAGGAGAAGCTCAGGACCGGCGACGTCGTCGAGATTATGAGCGGCAAGAACCAGCGGCCGAGCGCCGACTGGCTGGGCTGGGTCGTCTCCGCGAAGGCCCGCAACAAGATCAAGCTCGAGCTCGACGCGGAAGTGCGCAAGAAGGCCGCGGAGGGCCGCGAGCTGCTGGAGCGCCGCCTCAAGAACTGGAAGATGGCCCTCCCGGACGGCCTCCTCTACGATATGATGCACCACCTCAAGTACAACTCCGTCATCAGCTTTATGGCGGCCGTCGGCGAGGGGGTCATCGACGTCAACGACATCAAGAACTACATCCTCAACCCGGGCCTGCTCGTCATCCGGAACGACCATACCGAGGAAAAGGGGACGGAATCCGCCAAGCCCGGCTGGGCCGCGACCGACGAGATCCTCGTCATCAACGCCAAGGGGGTCCGGGGCCTCGAGTACAAGATGTCCGCCTGCTGCAATCCGAAGTACGGGGACGCGGTCTTCGGTTTCGTGACCCGCACCGAAGGCATCAAGATCCACCGCGAGGACTGTCCGAACGCCCCGCGCCTGAAGGAAAGGTATCCCTACCGGGTCCAGAAAGTTATCTGGCAGGAGAAGAAGTAGAACGCGCGTTCAGCGCCCGCTGGAACTCGCGCGCGTTGCGCAGGTGCTCGTTGTAGGTCACCGCGAAACGGTGGGTCCCGTCGAAATTCGCATTCGCACAGAAATACAGGTAGTCGCCTTCCGGATTCAGGACGGCGTCCAGGCAGGCTTTCGTCGGCACGGCGATGGGTCCCGGCGGCAGGCCGCCGTGGAGGTAGGTGTTGTACGGGGATTCCAGGCTGAGGTGGCGGTTCAGGATCCGGTTCACCTCGTAATCCAGCATATAGGCGATCGTCGGGTCGGCCTGCAGCCGCATACCCTTGCGCAGGCGGTTGAGGTATACCCCGGCGATCTTGGGCATCTCCGGCTCATAGTTGGTCTCCCCTTTCACGATGGACGCGAGGATCGAGACCTGCTTCTGCGTCAGGCCCTGCTTCTTCGCCTTGGCGAGGCGCTCCGGGGTCCAGAACGCGTCGTACGCCTCCTTCTGCTTGTCCAGCACGTCCTTCATCGTCGCGGTCCAGTACATTTCGTAGGTATCCGGGATGAAGAGGCTGAAGACGTCGCGCGGCGTAAAGCCGTAGTTCGATAGCAAGTCCTTGTTTTCCAGCGCCTTGATCACGTCCAGCGAGTCAATCATCAACTGGGAGCTGATCTTCGCGGCGAGCTGGCTGTTCTGGCGCATCGTGCCGCTCAGCGTGAGCCGGGCCGGCGACTGCCAGCAGTTGTTCAGCATCCGGGCCACGTAGACGCTGGTGTACTCCGGCTTGATCTCGTAGCGGCCGGGCTGGAGGTAGGTCGCCACCTGCTTGTCGCGGAACGCGCGGTCCAGGCTGTACGGACGCTTCACGCCCGCCTCGTTGATCAGCGCGGCATAGACCTCGTCGACGCTCGTCTCCGGATAGACATAAATGACGGCCTCGCGGCGGAAGTTCGGGAGGCGGTTGTCGCTCGCCCAGTTCCAGGCGAACCAGGCGATCACGGCGAGCAGCGCGAGCGCCGCCAGCCCCACGACCGTCTTCAGGCCGCCCTTCTTCTTTTTCTTCTTTCCGGCCATTTACTTCCGCAGGAGGATGGTGTCGCCTTCCCGCAGCCTGTGGGTCGAGGAGAAGGCGTTCAGTTTCACGATGGCACTCTTCTTCACGCCGAAGTGCTGGCAGATGTCCCGCAGGGACTCTCCGTCCTCTTCGACGATATACTTGTCCAGGCCCTTGCGGGTCTGCTTCTTCTTCGCCTGGAGATACACCTGCGTGCCGGGAAGCAGCGCCTCGGAGGCCTCCAGGTCATTGAAAGCCAGGATTTCCTTCAGGAAGAGGTTGTAGGATTTCGCCAGGGAGGCGTAGGTGTCGCCGCGCTCGGCGTAGATGAACGGCACGCCGTTCTGGGTATAGACTTTCCGCGCCAGCGGGAAGGAGAATTCCTCGTTCGCGGCGGGGCGCGGCTCCTCCAGCACGGCCGGCGATTCCGGAAGCACTTCTTCGACGGCGGGTTCGGACTTCGCCGCCTTCGCCGCGCGCCTGCGCACCTTCCGGACCTTCGCCTTGCGTTCCGTCTTGTCCGGCGTGGACGCCGCGACTTCCTCCTCCTCGATCTGCGCGACGGGCTCGAAATCCGAAGGTTTCATCGTGTCGAAGCGCGCCAGGTCATTCTCCTCGATGAGCTTGATCAGCTTCGCGGGATACTGGGGGTCGGTGGCGTAGCCGGCCTTGCTGAGGCCGTACGCCCAGGACTTGTAGTCCGTGATGTCGTTGTCGAAAAGGGCGTGGTAGCGCGGGCGGTAGCGCAGGAAGTCGGAATGGTCCTGGAATGACTGGTAGGCGCTGTCGTAGGCGCGGAAGCACTCTCCGCGCGTCTCGTCGTCCTCCTTGATCGTGGCGCCCTTCCAGTCGTGGCACTTGATGCCGAAGTGGTTGTTGCCTTCCACGGCGAGGCGGGAGAGGCCGTAGCGGGACTCGAGCATCCCCTGCGCGAGGGTGATGCTCGCCGGGATGCCGCTGCGGTACATCTCGTTCACGGCGTAGGCGGCGAATTTTTCGACGTAGGCCTTTTGCGGCGTATCCGCCGCGGAAATCAGCAGGATGGGCAGAAGCGCCAGGAGGAATCTTTTCATACGGAAGCCAAAGTTAGCAAATTCCGCGCTAAAAATCGAACGTGTCCCCGTCGTCCGCCGCCACGGTCTCCGGGAAGACGGTCTTCGCCTCCCGTTCAAAAATGGAAAGGTCGCGCACGCGCGAGGAATAGTGGCCCAGGAGGAGTTTGCCCACGCCCGCGTCCAGGGCGCATTGGGCCGCCTGCAGCGTCGTGGAATGGAAACGCGCCTCCGCCTTGTCGGCCATTTCGGCCGGGTAGGTGGATTCGTGGTAGAGGATGTCCACGCCTTTCACCCATTCCGCCAGTTCGGGGAAGGGCATCGTGTCGCTGCAATAGGCATAGCTCCGCGGGCGGAAAGGCTCGTTCTGGGGGCGGCGCTTCGGCACCAGCTCGTCGAACCGGAAGCCGAAGCAGTCGATCTTGTGGCGCAGGGGGAAGGCGCTTACCTGCACATACTTGGATGTGTGCACCACCTGGGGTTCCTTCATTTCCAGGGGGTGGTGGATGATTTCGTAGTCGATGCCGTCTCCGAAGTTGGAAAGGAAGAAACCCAAGATGCCGCTGAAGGCGCGGGGGGCGTAGATGTGCAGTTCCTGGACGCGGCCGAGCATCGCCATCGTCGAAAGCAGGCCGAAGATGCCGAATACGTGGTCTCCGTGGGTGTGGGAGAGGAAGATGGCTTCGACCTTGAGGAAGGAGAGTTTCAGCCGGCGGAACTGCTGCTGCGCGCCTTCGCCGCAATCGATGAGGAACAAGCGCCCGTGGACACTGAGGACCTGGGCGCTTGGGTTCCTATCAGAAATGGGCATAGCCGAAGCTGTGCCCATTATCTTGAGTGTGAAATTCATCGAATCCGTGAATTATTCGCCTTTCTCGAGCTTGTCCTTGAGGGCGGCCAGCGCGTCGATGTCGCCGAGCGTGGTCTTCTCGATGTTGGAGTTGATCTTCTTCACGGCCTTCTTGGTGTTGTCGGTCTCGGCGGCCACGGCACGCTCCTTCGCCTCGGCGTAGGTACGCACGTGGGAAAGAAGGATGCGGCGGGTGCTGCGGCGGAGCTCCAGGACCTTGAACGGAAGGGTCTCGCCGACGACGGCCTGCTTGCCGTCTTCCTTGACGAGCTCGCGGGTGAACGCGAAGCCTTCGCTGTCCTCACCAAGCTTGATGGTCGCGCCCTTGTCGCTGATCGCGGCAACGGTGCCTTCCACGACGGAGTCCACAGGGAACTTGGCCTCGAGCTCATCCCAAGGATTCGGGAGCAGCTGCTTGTGGCCGAGGCTGAGCTTGTGGTTGGCCTCGTCGAAGTCGAGGATCTGGACGTCGAGCTTGTCGCCGACGCTGACCATCTCGGACGGATGCTTGATCTTGTTCCAGGAGAGGTCGCTGATGTGGACGAGTCCTTCGACACCGTCTTCCAGTTCGGCGAAGACGCCGAAGTTGGTCACGTTGCGGACCACGGCAACCTGCTTGCTGCCGACCGGGTACTTCTCGCGGATGCTCTCCCAAGGGTTGGTGGTGAGCTGCTTCAGGCCGAGGGACATCTTGCGGGCCTCGCGGTCGAGGGTCAGGATCTGGGCCTCGACTTCGTCACCGACCTTCAGGAATTCCTGGGCGGAGTGGAGTCTCGGGGACCAGGACATTTCGGAAACGTGGATCAGACCTTCCACGCCCGGCTCGATCTCCACGAATGCGCCGTAGTCGGCGATGAGGACGACCTTGCCCTTCACCTTGTCACCGACCTTCAGCTTCTCGTCGAGGCTGTCCCAAGGATGGGCGCTCAGCTGCTTGAGGCCGAGGGCGATGCGCTTCTGCTGCTCGTTGAAGTCGAGCACGACGACCTTGATCTTCTCATCGAGGGCGACAACCTCCTCAGGATGGTTGATGCGGCCCCAGGAGAGGTCGGTGATGTGGATGAGACCGTCCACGCCGCCGAGGTCGACGAATACGCCGTAGTTGGTGATATTCTTGACAGTGCCTTCGAGAACCTGGCCCTTTTCGAGCTTGCCGATGAGTTCGGCGCGCTTCTGCTCCTGCTCGGCCTCGAGGAGCGCCTTGTGGGAAACAACCACGTTGCGGAACTCCTGGTTGATCTTGATGATCTTGAAGTCGATGGTCTGGTTCACGTAAACGTCATAGTCGCGGATCGGCTTGATGTCGATCTGGGAGCCCGGGAGGAAGGCCTCGATGCCGAACACGTCGACGATCATGCCGCCCTTGGTGCGGGTCTTGACGAAGCCCTTGACGATTTCGCCGGAGTTGTAGGCCTCGTTGACGCGGTCCCAGCTCTTGAGGGCGCGGGCCTTCTTGTGGGAGATGATCAGCTGACCTTTCTTGTCCTCGGCGGACTCGACGTAGACTTCCACCTTGTCGCCGACCTTCAGGTCCGGGTTGTAGCGGAATTCCGGAGCGGAGATGACGCCTTCGCTCTTGCCGCCGATGGAGACGATGACCTCGCGCTTGTTGATCGCGGTCACCTCACCGGTAACAACTTCGTTCTCCACGACTTTCGAGAAGGTCTTGTCGTACGCTTCCTCGATGGCGCCTTTGTTTTCGCCGCCGTAGACATCGCCACCCTCAAATGCATCCCAGTCAAAGTTTTCCGGGGCAACAGAGGCGTTGAGCACTGTGTTTTTAATTTCTTCTGCCATAGTAGTTTTTCGATTGTAACAAACTAGGGGGTTTAACATTATGTTCCGTGCTTTTCCAAAAAGCCCGCAAATATAGTAAAATTTAATGACTTGCAAAATTTTTAATCTTGCATTTCCAAGAAAGAATGACTAAATTCGGTCTGCCTTTAACCGCACGTTTATGAAAAGATTTTTCCTGATGCTCTTCGTCCTGCTGGCGTGCAACGCATTCGCGCAGGATATCAAGACCTTGACCTGGTCCTTCCGGCCTTATCCGGACGTGGAAACCGCCTGGACCCCGGCGCCCGCCGGCTACAAACCGGTCTATCTGGCCAACTTCTCGAGGCACGGCAGCCGTTATCTCTCCGACGACGAGAATTACACCGGACCGCTGAAGGTCCTCGAGGCCGCCGGGAAGGACGGCGGCCTGACCGAGACCGGCAAGGCGCTCCTGGAAGATGTCCGGAAGATTGCCGCCGACGCGAACGGAAAGCTGGGAATGCTGCTTCCCCGCGGCGGACGGGAGCACAGGCACATTATGGAGCGGACCGTGGCCCGCTACCCCGAGATCTTTACCGGAAAGGACTGCAAGATAGACGTTTACTCTTCGACGAGCCAGCGCTGCCTGATGAGCATGGCCTACAGCCTTGACGCCATCACGGCGAAGAATCCCAAGGTCTGGTACGACCGCCACGTCGGTCCCGGCATCCAGGCCGAGGTCTTCAATTCCTACCCGGTATCAGACGTCCACCATACCTATGGCGCGGCCCTGGAGGAACAGGAGCTCGCGGAAGGCTTCAGCGAAGCGGTACTCGACCGTTTCTTCAAAGGCGGCGAGGCCGGCCAGCTCAGGTATATGGATGCGGAGGGGCGCCAGCGCTTCGTCCGTCTCCTCTGGGAGCTCACGATCGACAACGCCCTCAACGACGAATTGGGAATCGACTTGTATAAGTATTTTACATACGATGACTTCTATGGGTCCTGGCGCGTCGTGAACTGGCGGGAATACCTCATCATCGGCCCTTCTGCGGAGTACGGCGAGATCGTGCGCAACGAAGCGTCGACGACCCTGCGCCATATTATCGAGCACGCGGACCGCGCGCTCGCAGGCGGCCCCTACAAGGCAACCCTGCGCTACGGCCACGACACCCAGATGGCCCCGCTGGCCGTCGAGATGGACATCGAAGGCTGCTGCGCCCCCACGCCCGACCCGCTTTACCCGGAGACCTCCTGGAGCCTGGATGAAATCTGCCCGATGTGCGGCAACATCCAGCTGGTATTCTTCCGGAAGAAAGGCTCTTCCGACATCCTCGTGAAGGTCCTGCTGAACGAGCGGGAGTCCCGCATCGCCGGCGTCCTGACTGACAAGTGGCCTTTTTACCACTGGTCCGACCTGCGTGCCCATTATATGGAGTCCCTGGAAAAGAGCCCGGATTTCAACAGGCGCGGCTGGCAGGTCGCGGACGTCCAGGAAGGCGTCGTCTACAAGCGTTTCAGCGGCGTTGACAAGGTCTCCGGCGTCCACCAGCTGGTCCACGCCGTCGACGTCGACCTGAACAATCCCCGCTACACCGTGACTTCCACCCTCGACGCGTCTTCCACGACCGCGTCCGACGCGTTCCGGCAGGCCGGCGCCGTCGCGACGGTCAACGCGACCTGCGTCGCGGACGCCGTCCGCCATCCGGACCTCCGCGACGCGCGTACCGCGCTGGTCACGACCGCGGACAACCACGCAATCCTGCTTGTCGTGGATGCCAGACGTCCCAATGTGGCCGAAGGTATGAACGCGGCCGAGCTCTCCGCCTTCCTCGAAGAGCAGTTCCATCCGGCGCGCGTCATGTATCTGGATGACGGGGAAACGAGTACCCTGTGCGTCAAGGGCCAGGGCCCGGCGGATACCCACGTGGTCAACTACCCCTCCGCCTCACGGACCTTCCTCCACGACGGCGAATGGACCGCCACGAACCACTTCCACATCCTGGACAGCCGCGGGCAGTAAAAACGGTGATGGCAGCTAAGTGGCTGTACATCAATGATTAAAGTAAACCGGAAGACCTTCATTCTGAGGTCTTCCGGTTTACTTATTGTTCAAATAATCAGCGTTTTAGCCGCCACCAGTATTGTAATGGACGGCGATTATTTCAGGAGGCCGATGAGGTAGTCACACTTGGTCTTGTTGCCGAGGGTCTTGGTGAGGTTGCAGGAGAGCTTGACGCAGTCGTGCCACTCGCGGCTTTCGGTGATGCGGCCGCGGGTCAGCTTGAGGACGATGTTCATCGGCTCGCAGCCGGTCACGTCGCAGGTCAGGAAGGTGCCGACGCCGTAGGAATCCTGGACGCGGCCGTCGACGTAGCGGTGAATCTCGAGGGCACGCTCGACGTTGAGGCCGTTGGAGTAGCAGACCTGCTTGGTCGCGGGGTCGATGCCCAGCTGCCTGTATTTTTCGATGATCATCTCCGTCTGCTCCTCCTCGTCGCCGCTGTCGACGCGGAGGCCCTTGTACATCATCGCCATACGCTTGGAAAGGTTGCTGAAGAAGACCTTGTCGCCGAAGCAGTCGTAGAGGTAGATGCCGTTATCGCCGTCGTAGACGTCGCTGAACTTCTTCATTACGTTGAAGTTGCATTCAAAGACGCCGCTGACGTTCTCCTCGAAGCTGATCAGCTGGTGGGACATCGTGCCGAGGGCGGCGGTCTTGTGCTTCATCGCGAACCAGACGTTGCTCGTGCCCGTGAACTTGCCGGGCCACTCGCGGGACTCGTAGACTTCCTTCATCACGCGGACCACCATATCCTGGTGGGCGAAGCTGAGGCGGCGCCGTGTACCCATATCGCCGAGGGTCAGGCCGCCGCCGAAGATCTGCTCCGCCTTCGCCCGCGCACGGGATTCCTCCAGGGCCGCGTCGTAGCGGTCCAGGTCTCCCCGGTGCATATGCATCAGTTCGGAGACGATGCTCAGGATGGGCATCTCCCACATAATGGCGGAGAACCATTTTCCGCGCACGGCGACGTGCAGGACGCCCAGCTCGTCCCGGACGAGGCGCACCTCGCGCGGGTTGAAGCGGTAGCCGCGCAGGAAGGTGAAGTACCAGAGCGGGAGGAAGGGGCAGCGCCGCGACATGAAGTCGATTTCCTCCTGGGTGATGACCACGTCCCGCATATACTCGAGCTGCTCGCGGAGCAGGTCGTCGAAGCCTTCCGGGAATTCTTCGTGGTTGCGGTCGAAGAAGGTGTATTCGACTTCGGCCCGGGGGTATTTCATCAGGATGTAGTACTGACAGGTGAAGGTATATAAGTCGTTGTCAGTGAAGTGCGTGATGATGGGTTTCATGTTGTATGTGCGGGGTTAATAGACTTCCATGGAGGTGATTGCGGCCGGGGCGTAGGAGCCCAGGATGCGGACGCGGAGCGCTTCGGCGGACAGCGGGTCGAAGCGGATGATTTTCTTGTGGCCGACGGTCGTGCCACGGGCGATTTCCGCCCACTGGCCGTCCCGGAGGGCTTCCACGGCGAAGGAGCTGATCTTCTGGCCGTGGGCGATGTCTTCCTGGATGACGACGCACCGGGGGCTCTTGCCGGAAGGGATCCGGGCGACGAGCTTGCGGTTGCCGACGGCGAGGCGCTCGGCGAAGTACGCCTCGCGCGCCGCCTTGAACTCCATCAGGCGCGCCGAGTCGGCGGGATGGATGCGTCCGCGGCGGTCCGGCGGGACGTTGAGGAGGAGGTTGGCATTGTTGCCGACGGTCGAGAAGTAGATCTCCATCAGCTGGTCGGCGGTCTTGACGCGCGCATCCGTATCGGGGCTGTAGAACCAGCCCGGACGGATGCTGACGTCGGACTCCGCCGGGATCCAGTGCGCGCCGTGGACGTTGCCGAGGGCGAGGGTGTCGGTGCGGGGGGCGCCGATGCCGGGGGTGAAGCCTTCCGTGTCGAGGCGGGACCAGTTGGTCTCGCGGGAACGGCCGCGCTCATTGCCGATCCAACGGCAGCCGGGGCCGATGTCGCTGAAAATCACAGCGTCAGGACTGGTCTCCAGGACGACGCTGTTGAAGAGGTCCCAGTCGTAGGGCATGTTCCGCTGGCGCTCGTCGTTGGTCCCGGCGCCGTCGAACCACTGTTCGAAGACGGGGCCGTAGTTGGTGTGGACCTCGCGGAGGGTGTTGGCGAAGACGGTATTGTATTCCGCCGTGCCGTAGGCTGGGTGATTCCTGTCCCAGGGGGAGATGTACACGCCGAAGAGGAGGCCATACTCCCTGCACGCGTCGGAGAGCTCGCGGAGGACGTCGCCCTTGCCGTCACGCCAGCTGCTCTGCGCCACGGTGTGGGTGCTGAACGCGCTGGGCCAGAGGCAGAAGCCGTCGTGGTGCTTGGCGGTGATGATGATGCCCTTCATTCCGGCATCCCGGGCGATGCGCGCCCACTGGCGGCAGTCCAGGTCCTCCGGCTGGAAGACGTCCGGGTCCTCCTGGCCGTTGCCCCACTCCACGTTGGTGAAGGTGTTCGGGCCGAAATGGCAGAACATATACATTTCCAGGTCCTGCCAGCGCAACTGGGCTTCGCTCGGCACGGGACCGTAGTCCTGCGAGGCGGAAGAACTGCAGGAAGGGAGCGCCGCGCCGGCGAGGAGTACCGCCAGCAAAGCGGCTCCGACGGAAGATATCTTCATTTTTTCGTGTGATTAGCTCTTTGCAAATATAAAGAAATACTGCGAGAATTGTTATTTTTGTAAGACTAGAAACGTAGCGTTTATGGATAAGAACAGTTATGCCCTGGGAATGAGCATCGCCCACAACCTGATGCAGTCGGGAGTGACGGAACTCGCCATCGATGATTTTGCCGCCGGCCTGAAAGATACGCTGCTCGGCAACAAGACCGCCCTCACGCTCGACGAGGCCGGCCGCGCCCTGAACGCCTTCTTCGCCCGCCTGGAAAAGGACCAGAAGGCCCGCAACGCGGACCTCGCGGCGAAAATGAAGGAGGAAGGCGAGGCCTGGCTCAAGATGAATGCGACGAAGGAAGGCGTCAAGGTGCTCCAGAGCGGACTCCAGTATAAGGTACTCAAGAGCGGCAGCGGCAAGCGCCCGGGCCCCTCGAACCGCGTCAAGTGCCATTACGAAGGGACCTTCGTGGACGGCCGCAAGTTCGACAGCTCCTACGACCGGCGCGAGCCCGCGGTCTTCGGCGTGACCCAGGTCATCGCCGGCTGGACCGAAGCCCTCCAGATGATGAACGAAGGCTCCGTCTGGGAGCTCTATATCCCGTACCAGCTGGCGTACGGCGAGGCCGGCGCCGGCGGCAGCATCCCTCCGTGCGCGGCCCTCAGGTTCAAGGTGGAACTGCTGGAGGTCCTCTGATATGAAACTCATCATCGAAAGCGGCGCGACCAAGACCGACTGGTGCGCCATCTTCAGCGACGGCAGCGTCCGCCGCATCAAGAGCGACGGCATCAACCTCACCCTGACGCAGGGCGACGCCTTCGACCAGCTGATGCGCAAGGCCGTGGCCGCGCTTAACCCCAACGGCGAGAGCATCAGCGAGGTCCACTGCTACGCGGCCGGCCTCGTCCAGCCCCGGAAGACCGGCAACATCGAATACGCCTCCGACCTCCTCGGCGCGGCCCGCGCCGTCTGCGGCCACAAGCCCGGCATCACCGCCATCCTCGGCACGGGCTCGAACAGCTGCCTCTACGACGGCGAGAACATCGTCCGGAACGTCCGTTCCGGCGGATTCATCCTCGGCGACGAGGGCAGCGCCGCCTGCCTCGGGAAGCTCTTCCTCGCGGATTACCTGAAGGGACTGGTCCCCGACGAGGTCGCCGAGCCCTTCGGCGCGAAGTACAAGGCCGACTATATGACCGTGGTCGAAAACGTCTACAAGAAGGAAACGCCCTCCCGGTACCTGGGCTCGTTCTCCCCTTGGATCCTGGAATGGTACGGCAAGAACGAATACGTGACGAAGCTGGTGCAGTACAACTTCCGCCAGTTCATCGAGCGCGCCCTGTCCCGCTACGAGACCGACAAGTATCCGGTCGGCATCGTCGGGACCTTCGGCTACGTCTGCCGGGACATCATCCGGGAAGTCGCGGAGCCCTACGGCATTTCCATCTCCGAAATCATCGAGGCCCCGATCGAAGGCCTGCTGAAATACCACAAGGACTAGTATGCCCGCCAAGTACCCGTCCAAACTCCTGGAAGAGGCCGTCGAGGCCATCAGTTCGCTGCCGGGCGTCGGCTCGCGGAGCGCGCTGCGCCTCGCGCTGCACCTCCTCCGCCAGCCCTCCGAAAACGTCCACCACTTCACGGCGGCCATCAACCGCCTTACGGACGAAGTCCACTATTGCCGGCAGTGCCGGATGATTTCGGACGGGGACATCTGCGGCATCTGCGGGGACAAAAACCGCGACCAGAAGACCATCTGCGTCGTCGAAAGCGTGCGCGACGTGATGAGCATCGAGGACTCCGGCCGCTACGAGGGCGTCTACCACGTCCTCGGCGGCATCATCTCCCCCATCGGCGGCATCTCCCCCTCGGACCTGACCATCCCCCAGCTCGTCGAGCGCGTGGAGGCCCTCGGGCCGGACGGCGAGGTGATCCTCGCCCTCAGCGGCGACGTCGAAGGCGAGACGACGGCCTTCTACATCTACCGCCAGATCGCCCACACCGGCGTCCGTGTCTCGACGCTGGCCCGCGGCCTGGGCTTCGGCGACGACCTCGAATACGCCGATTCCCTGACCCTCGGGCGCGCCATCGCCAACAGGCAGATTTTCAAACCGTAATCTTTCCTTTTCTAAAAAATATTTCTACTTTTGCAGGCTGGCTTCTCCGTAACGCCGGCTAACCCGTAAGTTTAATCCTTCCGACGAAAGTGCCGGGAACAACCAGGAAGGGAAATGATCAAGATTTTCTACAGACTCGGATCTGAGATCGCACTCAGCCAGTCCATAACGGAGTTTGCTGCTATCGGCAAAGAAAATATGCTCTGGATAGACCTCGTAGACCCCACGGGCGAGGAAAAAAGAGCGACGGAAGCGTATCTGGAGACGGAAATCCAAAGCCGCGGCACCGCCGAGGAGATCGAGAGTTCCTCCCGCTTTTCCGAAAACGATCACGCCATTTTCGCAAACACCAACTTTATGTCGCCTACCGGTGACGGGATGTCGATGGACACGGTATCCTTCATCATCGTGGGCGGGACCATCGCGACCCTGCGCGAAATCCCCCTGCGGTCCTTCGACTCCCTCCAGCGCCGGATGCAGGCCCGCCCGGCCCAGTTCCCGAACGGTTTCACGGTGTTTGTCACGCTAATGGACCAGCGTATCGACCTCGATGCCGACATCGTCGAGCTGATGAGTAAGGAAACGGCCCAGTTCAGCAAGCGCATCAACCAGAAAGAAGACATCAACGAGGAATTCCTCCTCGACATCAACCAGCTGCAGGAAAACGTGATGGTCGTCCGCGAGAACATCGTGGACAAGCAGCGCCTCATCTCCAACATCGCCAAGAGCGACCACTGCCCCGACGCGATGGACAAGCGCCTCGGCGTCCTCCTCCAGGACATCGCCTCCCTGATCAACCACACGAATTTCACCTTCGAGCGTCTGGAGTACCTGCAGGACACCGTCGTCGGTCTGATCAACCTCGACCAGAACCGCATCATGAAGATCTTCACCTTCATCTCCCTGCTCCTGATGCCTGCGACCCTCGTCGCCAGCTTCTACGGAATGAACGTCTCTCTGCCGTACGACGGGAGGCCCTGGGCCTGGATCGCCATCCTCGGCCTGATGGTCCTGCTCGTCGTCTCGCTCTGGTACATCTTCCGGAAGAAGAAGATGCTCTAACAGGCGGTGGCGGATAACCAGCTAACCATTAAATGTTTAAATAAATCGGAAGACCTCGAAAAGGAGGTCTTCCGATTCTTATAATACGCTATGATTCAGCGTTTTATCCGCCACGCTAGAACACCAGGATAAAGGTCAGGGCGGCGAAGGCGGCGCCGCACATCGGGGCGATGGCGGGGACCCAGCTGTAACCCCAGTCGCTGTCGCGCTTGTCCTTGATCGGAAGGACGGCGTGGGCGCAGCGCGGCGCGAGGTCGCGGGCCGGGTTGATCGCGTAGCCCGTCGCGCCGCCGAGGGACATACCGATCGCCATGATCAGGCAGGTCACCGGGAAGGCGCCGAGGGAGCCCATCCCGACTTCGGCGGTGTTGCCCTGCGTCGCGAAGGCGAGGATGACGAACACCAGCAGCCAGGTGCCGATGAACTCGCAGAAGAAGTTGCGGCCCTTGTTGCGGATGGCGGGCGCGGTGCAGAAGGTGCCGAGCTTGGCGTCACCGTCCGGCGTCGCATCATAATGGTCTTTGTAGAAGGCGTAGACGAGGCAGGCGCCGCAGAAGCCGCCGAGCATCTGGGCGACGATGTACGGAAGCACTTCCGCCCAGGCGAAGGAGCCCGCGATCGCGAGGCCCAGCGAGACCGCCGGATTCAGGTGCGCGCCCGAAACCGGGCCTGCGATGAAGACGCCGCACATCACGGCGAAGCCCCAGGCGAGGGTGATGACCACCCAGCCGCCGTTCTGTCCCTTGGATTTGTTCAGCGTGTTGCTGGCGCAGACGCCGTCGCCCATCAGGACGAGCACCAGCGTGCCGATGAACTCAAACACACATTTGATAAAAAGTGTCATGGCTTTGGTTGTTAGTATTATTTATTTGGTCAATGTTCTGCCCATCGCTTCGGCCCAGCCGGCCTTCAGCGCCGCCACCTGCTCCGCAGGGGCCTGCGGCGCGAAGGCGCGCTCCGCCTTCCACTGCCGCTTGACTTCGTCGAGGCTGTCCCAGAAGCCGACGGCGAGGCCGGCCAGGTAGGCCGCGCCCATCGCGGTCGTCTCCGTCGTAACCGGACGCACCACCTTGGTATCCAGCACATCCGCCTGGAACTGCATCATCAGGTTGTTGCGGGACGCGCCGCCGTCCACCTTCAGCTCGCCGAGCTTCACGCCGGCGTCCTTCTCCATCGCGACGACGATATCCATCGTCTGGAACGCGATGCCTTCCAGGGCCGCCCGGGCGATGTGGGCCGCGGTCGTGCCGCGCGTGATGCCGGAGATGCAGCCCTTGGCGTAGGAATCCCAGTACGGGGCGCCGAGGCCCGTCAGCGCGGGCACGAAATAGACGCCGCCGTTGTCCTCGACCTGCAGCGCGAGCGCCTCGATCTCGGACGAGGACTTGATGATCCCGAGGCCGTCGCGGAGCCACTGCACCACCGAACCGGCCACGAAAATCGAGCCCTCAAGGGCGTAGGTGACCTTGTCGCCGATCTTGCAGGCGATGGTCGTCAGCAGGTTGTTGGCGGAAATCACCGGCTTCTCGCCCGTGTTCATCAGCAGGAAGCAGCCGGTGCCGTACGTATTCTTCACGGAACCCGGCTCGGTACACATCTGGCCGAAGAGGGCCGCCTGCTGGTCTCCGGCGATGCCGGCAATCTTGACGCCCTTCAGCAGGCCGTCGGCGACTTCGCCGTAGACCTCGCTGCAGGAGCGCACCTCCGGCAGCATCGACTCCGGAACCCCGAGCAGGTCGAGCAGTTCCTTGTCCCAGCACATCTCCCGGATGTTGTAGAGCATCGTGCGGGAGGCGTTGGTCGCGTCCGTGATATGGACGCTCCCGGCCGTCAGGTTCCAGACCAGCCAGCTGTCCACGGTGCCGAAGCGCAGCTCGCCCCGCTCCGCCTTCTCGCGCGCGCCAGGAACATTCTCCAGGATCCAGCGCACCTTCGTGCCGCTGAAATAGGCGTCGATGATGAGGCCCGTCTTCTCCCGGATCTTGTCCGTCAGGCCCTGCGCCTTCAGGCTGTCGCAGTACTCGGAGGTCCGGCGGTCCTGCCAGACGATCGCGTTGTAGACCGGCTTGCCGGTATTCGCATCCCAGACGATGGTCGTCTCGCGCTGGTTCGTGATGCCGATCGCGGCGATGTCGTGGGCCGCGGCCCCGGCCTTCGCCGCCGCGGCGGCCATCACCTCCGTCTCGGAAGCGAGGATCTCCATCGGGTCGTGCTCGACCCAGCCCGGCTTCGGGAAATACTGCGTGAACTCTTTCTGGCACACGGCCACGCTCTCCCCTTCCCGGTTGAACACGATGGCCCTGCTGCTGCTCGTCCCCTGGTCCAGGGACAGGATATACTTGCTCATATTTTAAACGTTTTACAAACTCCTACGAATTTAATAAAAAACCTCGAAAAGAGATTTCTCGACTCGCTTCGCTCGCTCGAAATGACAACGTGGACGCAATTAATAGAAAAAGAAAAAAGATATTTTTCTGAGGCGGCATTTTTCTGACGATCTCAGGAAAATATCTTTTTTCTTTATCAACGAAGCGCCTTACGCAGCCTTTCCGTCGGAACCGAGGACGTTGACGATCTTGTGCATATAGAGTTTCTTCATCTCGTCACGGGCGGGGCCGAGGTACTTGCGCGGGTCGAACTCACCGGGCTTCTCGGCGAAGACCTTGCGGACGGCGGCGGTCATCGCAAGACGGCTGTCGGAGTCGATGTTGATCTTGCAGACGGCGCTCTTCGCGGCCTCGCGGAGCTGCTCCTCAGGAATACCGACTGCGTCGGGGAGCTTGCCGCCGTTGGCGTTGATGATGTCCACATACTCCTGCGGGACGGAGGAGGAGCCGTGGAGGACGATCGGGAAGCCGGGGAGCTTCTTCTCAATCTCGTGGAGCACGTCGAATGCGAGCGGCGGGGGCACGAGGCGGCCGGTCTTGGGGTCGCGGGTGCACTGCTCCGGCGTGAACTTGTAGGCGCCGTGGCTGGTACCGATGGAGATGGCGAGGGAGTCGCAGCCGGTACGGGTCGCGAAGTCGATCACCTCTTCCGGCTTGGTGTAGTGGGATTCCGCGGCGGAAACCTCGTCTTCCACGCCGGCGAGCACGCCGAGCTCAGCCTCGACGGTCACGTCATACTTGTGGGCATATTCCACCACCTGCTTGGTCAGGGCGATGTTCTCCTCGTACGGGAGGGAGGAGGCGTCGATCATCACGGAGCTGAAGCCCATGTCCACGCAGCTCTTGCAGAGCTCGAAGCTGTTGCCGTGGTCGAGGTGGAGGCAGATCTGCGGGTGCTCCCAGCCGAGTTCCTTGGCATACTCGACGGCGCCTTCCGCCATGTAGCGGAGGAGCGTCTGGTTCGCATACTTGCGCGCGCCGCTGGAAACCTGGAGGATCACCGGGGACTTGGTCTCGGCGGAGGCCTGGATGATGGCCTGGAGCTGCTCCATGTTGTTGAAGTTGAATGCAGGGATGGCGTAACCGCCGTCAACGGCCTTCTTGAACATCTCACGGGTGTTCACAAGACCCAATTCTTTGTAAGAAACCATAAGAATATCGAATTAAAATAGTTTTCAACGAAAGCTGGGCAAAAATAACTATTTTTGCTAAAATTTCATACAACTGATGAGCAACAAAGTCGTCATATTTTCCGCGCCTTCCGGTTCCGGGAAAACCACCGTCGTCCACCACATCCTGGAGCTCCATCCCGAAATGGAATTCTCCGTCTCCGCGACCTCCCGCCCGCCGCGCGGCCAGGAACAGGACGGCGTCGACTACTACTTCCTCTCCCCCCGCGCCTTCAAGGCCCGCATCCGCGCCGACAAGTTCGTCGAGTATGAGCAGGTCTACGAAGGCCGCTACTACGGGACGCTGAAATCGGAAGTCGAGCGCATCTGGAAGAAAGGCCACGTCATCATCTTCGACGTGGACGTCAAGGGCGGCGTCAGCCTGAAGAAATACTTCGGCGACCAGGCCCTCTCCGTCTTCATCCAGGCCCCCGACGTCGACGAAATCCGCCGCCGCCTCGTCGCCCGCGGTACCGATACCCCGGAAGCGATCGAAGAACGCGTCGCGAAGGCGACGGAGGAAATGACCTACGCCCCCCAGTTCGACTACATCCTCGTGAACGACGACCTCGAGACCGCGTTCCGCGAGATCGAGACCGTCGTGGACGACTTCCTGAAATGAAAATCGCCGTCTACTCCGGGTCCTTCGATCCGCTCCACACCGGCCATCTGGCCATTATGGAGCGCCTCACCGGCGTCGGCCGCTTCGACCGCGTCTACCTGGTCATCTCCCCGCAGAACCCCTTCAAGGAGAGCGAAAAAGCACTCAGCGCGGAGAAGCGTTACCGGGACGCCGTCGCCGCCGTCGCCCGCCATCCGGAGCTGCGCGTGGACGTGCTCGACATCGAGCTCCATATGCCCCAGCCCAGCTACACCATCCGCACCCTCGACGAACTCCAGCGCCGCGAGCCCGGCAACACCTTCACCCTGGTCATCGGCGCCGACAACCTCCCCAACCTCCTCCACTGGCGGGAGGCGGAGCGCCTCCTGAGCCAGTACGGCGTCGCCGTGTTCCCCCGCAAGGGCGTGAGTGCCGACTACCAGCGCCGCAAGCTGATGCGTGTCTGCAAGGACTACCCGCCAGAGCGGCGCTTCAAGATCCGCCTCTTCCACGTCCCCGAAGTCGATGTCTCCTCCACGGAGATCCGCGAAGCCCTCGAGCGCGGGGAAGATGTCTCCAACCTCCTGATGTAACGATGGACAGACCCTCCATATACCTCTACACCGACGGCGCGGCCAGCGGCAATCCCGGCCCCGGCGGCTACGGCGTGGTCCTGCTCTGCGGCGGGCTGCGCAAGGAGCTCTCCGGCGGTTTCTCCCGCACGACCAACAACCGGATGGAGCTGCTCGCCGTCATCCGCGGCCTCGAGGCCATCCGCTGGGACCACGCCCGCGTCGAGCTCTACAGCGACTCGACCTACGTCGTCAACGCCATCAACGAAGGCTGGCTCGAAAACTGGCAGCGCAAGGGCTTCAAAAAGGTCAAGAACGTCGACCTCTGGATGCGCTTCCTCCCCCTCCGCGAGAAGCACGAAATCACCTTCCACTGGGTCAAGGGCCACGCCGGCAACCCCGAAAACGAGCGCTGCGACCAGCTCGCCGTGGCCGCATACCACCTCCCGGACCTCCCCGCCGACGAAGGATACGAATCCGGCGAAAATTCATTACCTTTGTAAGACAAACCTATAACCGAAACGCCCCATATGCATAATAGAAAGCCCATCGTGGGCATCACCCCAGGCGACGGCAACGGCATCGGCTACGAAGTGATCATCAAGTCCCTCGCCGACCCCCGCATCCTCGAATCCTTCACCCCCGTCATCTACGGTTCCTCGAAGATCTTCGGCTTCTACCGGAAGCTGGTCCATAACATCGAGCAGCTGGAGACCTACGTCATCTCCTCCGCCCGCGACGCGCAGCCCAAGCGCATCAACATCGTCAACTGCCTCCCGGAGAACAGCTTCGTCGAGCCCGGCCAGCCGACCCCGGAATCCAGCAAGGCCGCGATGACCTCCCTCGAGAACGCCGTCCGCGACATCAAGAACGGGGACATCGACGTGCTCGTCACCGGCCCCATCAACAAGCGCGCGATGGCCAGCGAAGGCTTCGGCTACACCGGCCACACGGAGTACCTCCAGCACGCCTTCGGCGTCGACGAGATCGCGATGTTTATGGTCAGCGACCGCCTCAAGGTCGGCGTCGTGACCGGCCATATCCCCCTGCGCGAGGTCCCCGGCAAGATCACCGAAGAGAAGATCCTCGCCAAGCTGCGCCTGATGCAGGCTTCGCTGAAGCGCGATTTCGGCGTAGACGAGCCGAAAATCGCGGTGCTCAGCCTGAACCCCCACGGCGGCGACGGCGGCCTCCTCGGCGACGAGGAACAGCAGATCATCCTTCCGGCGATCCGCCGTGCGGACGCGGAAGGCATCCTCGCCTACGGCCCGTTCTCCCCGGACGGCTACTTCGGCCTGGGCCAGTACAACCTCTTCGACGCGACCCTGGCGATGTACCACGACCAGGGCCTCGAGCCGTTCAAGGCCCTCGCCTTCGAGCAGGGCGTGAACTACACCGCCGGACTCCCCATCATCCGCACCTCCCCGGACCACGGCACCGCCTACGACCTGGCCGGCCGCGACGAGGCGGACCCCAGCTCGATGATGGCGTCCATCTTCCGGGCCATCGACATCCTCCGCAACCGCGAGGAGTACGACCGGCTCCAGGAGGGCAAGATGCCGGAGCGCAACCCCGACGACCGCGACCGGCGCGGCCGCGGCGGGAAGCCCCAGATCGCCTAGGACCTAACCTCCGGTCTCCCGGACTATTTTCTCGACGGAATCGTAATCATAGCCCCTTCCAAGGGCATATTTCAAGAGTTTGAGGCGCCGCTGCGGATCGCCTTCGAGCGTGCGCGCCTTCGCGGCCACGAGCTTGCGGAGCTTTTCCTCCGCGCGCTCCGGCTCCAGCGCGGCCAGCGCCGCGCTGACCGTCTCCTCCGGCAGGCCCTTGGCCCGCAGCGCGAAGCGGATCTTGACCGGCCCCCAGCCGGTCAGCGCCGCCTTGTCGCGTGCGAACGCGGTCGCGTAGCGCAGGTCGTCGACGTACCCGTCGGCGACGAGCCCCGCGACAAGCGCCGCGGCCGCCTCCGCGTCCCCCTCCAGCGCCTTCAGCGCCTTCCGGTAGACGTCGGCGGCGCAGTGCTCGCTGCGCGCGCAGAGGTTCTCGAGTCGGGAGCGTACCTGGTCCGGAGTCATACTATGCGTTGTGTTTGCCCGCCAGCAGGCCGCAGGCGGCGAAGATGTCCTCCCCGCGGGAGGCGCGGATGGTGCAGGTGATGCCGTGGGCGTTCAGCCGGTCGCGGAAGCCCTCCATGATCTTCTCCGGGGAGGATTCATAGGGGAAATCCGGAATCCGGTGGAAGCGGATGAGGTTGACCCGGCATTCCAGGCCCCGCAGCAGGCGGATGAGGCCGTCCTCGTGGCGTTTGGTGTCGTTCCAGCCCGCGAACATCGTGTATTCGAAGCTGACGCGGCGCTGGCCGGTAAAGTCGTACTGCCGGATGAGGTCCAGCACCTCCGCGAGCGGGTAGGCCTTCTGGACCGGCATCAGGGAGGCGCGCTCCTCCGGGAAAGGGTTGTGGAGGCTCACGGCCAGGTGGCATTTCGTCTCGTCGAGGAAGCGCTTCAGCCGCGGCACGACGCCCACGGTCGACAGGGTCACGCGCTTCGGGCTCCAGGCGAAGCCCCAGTCCGCGGTCAGCACCCGGATCGCGCGCATCACCTCCTCATAATTGTCCAGCGGCTCCCCCATCCCCATAAACACGGCGTTGGAGAGCTCCACCGCCTCGTCGATGGCGAGGAACTGGCTCAGGATCTCCGCGGCGTCGAGGTTGCCGTGGAAGCCCTGGCGCCCGGTCATGCAGAACTTGCAGCCCATCTTGCAGCCGGCCTGCGAGGACACGCAGAGCGTCCGGCGCTCCTCGTCGGGAATCACCACCGCCTCGACCGCCGCGCCGGACGCGCCGACCGGGAACAGGTACTTGCGCGTCCCGTCCACGGAGCGCATCGCATCCACCGGCTCCCGCAGCCCGAGGTCATAATGCGCCTCGAACAGCTCCCGCCCGGCCTTGGAAATGTTCGTCATTTCCGCGAAGGAACGCGCGCGGCGGACGTACATCCACTGCGCGAGCTGCTTCCCCGCAAAGGCGGGCAGCCCCAGCGCGCGCGCCACCTCCGAAAGCTCCTCCGGCGTCTTTCCCAGCAGTTTCTCTTTCATGCCGTAAAGTTACAACTTTTACCTTTGCAGCGTCCGATTATTTTCATAACTTTGCTCTGATAACTTTATAAATTCATTCATTATGGCTAAGGAAGTTGAAGCAAAGGCCACCGAAGTCAATGCAGCCAAACTGAAAGCATTGCAGGCCACGATCGACAAGATTGAGAAGGATTATGGGAAAGGGACGATCATGAAGTTGGGAGATCAGCCACAATGGGACGTCCAGGTGATTCCGAGCGGTTCGGTCGCCCTCGACCACGCCCTGGGAATCGGCGGTTATCCGCGGGGCAGGATCATCGAAATCTACGGCCCCGAATCCAGCGGTAAGACGACGCTCGCGATCCACGCGATCGCCCAGGCCCAGAAAATCGGCGGCATCGCCGCCATCATCGACGCGGAACACGCTTTCGACCGGACCTATGCGAAGGCCCTGGGCGTGAACCTCGACACCTTATTGATCTCGCAGCCGGACAACGGCGAGCAGGCCCTCGAAATCGCGGACAACCTGATCCGTTCCGGCGCGATCGACATCATCGTAATCGACTCCGTCGCGGCGCTGACGCCGAAGGCGGAAATCGAAGGCGAAATGGGAGACAACAAGGTCGGCCTCCAGGCCCGGCTGATGAGCCAGGCCCTCCGCAAGCTGACCGCCAACATCGCGAAGACCAATACCTGCTGCATCTTCATCAACCAGCTGCGCGAGAAGATCGGCGTGATGTTCGGCAACCCCGAAACGACGACCGGCGGCAACGCCCTGAAGTTCTACGCCTCCGTGCGCATCGACGTGCGCCGCAC
>LUZF01000019.1:0-1094 GCA_001602865.1 Bacteroidales bacterium Bact_14 | reverse complement strand
GGCCCCGCCGTTCAAGAAGGCGGAATTCGACATCGTCTTCGGCGAAGGCATCTCCCATCCGGGCGAGATCGTCGACCTCGGCGTCGAGTTCGACATCGTCCACAAGAGCGGCAGCTGGTTCAGTTACAACGGCGAAAAGCTCGCCCAGGGCCGGGAGGCCGTCAAGCAGCTGCTCGCGGACAATCCGGAGCTCTGCGACGAAATCGAAGCGAAGATCCGCGAGGCGCTGGCTAAGACGAACGACTGATGACGAAGATTATCCTTACCGGCGACCGCCCGACCGGCCGCCTCCACCTCGGACATTATGTCGGCTCCCTGCGCCGCAGGGTCGAGCTCCAGAACGGCGGCGGCTTCGACAAGATCTTCGTTATGATCGCCGACGCCCAGGCCCTGACCGACAACGCGGACAACCCGGAGAAAGTCCGGCAGAACATCATCGAGGTCGCCCTGGACTATATGGCCGCGGGGCTTGACCCGGCCAAATCCGTGATTTTCATCCAGTCGCAGGTCAGCGAGCTGACCGAGCTGACCTTCTTCTACATGAACCTCGTGACGGTCCAGCGCCTCCAGCGCAACCCGACCGTCAAGCAGGAAATCCAGCTCCGGGGCTTCTCCGGCCGACGGCGCCGACAACAAGGCCGGCACGCCGGTCGGCTTCTTCTGCTACCCGATCAGCCAGGCCGCGGACATCACCGCCTTCCAGGCGACGACCGTCCCGGTCGGCGAGGACCAGGAGCCGGAGGACCAGGAGCCGATGCTCGAGCAGACCCGTGAGATCGTCCGCAAGTTCAACGCCGTCTACGGGCCGACGCTCGTCGAGCCGGAGATCCTCCTGCCCGACAACAGCGCCTGCCTGCGCCTCCCCGGCACGGACGGCAAGGCCAAGATGTCCAAGTCCCTCGGGAACTGCATCTACCTGTCCGACCCGGCCGACGTGGTCTGGGAGAAGGTCCGCGGTATGTACACGGACCCCGGCCACCTGCAGGTCAGCGATCCCGGCAAGGTCGAAGGCAACCCGGTCTTCACCTACCTGGACGCCTTCGCCCGCCCGGAGCATTTCGAGAAGTTCGCCGACTGCTTCCACGGCAAGAAAG
>LUZF01000018.1 GCA_001602865.1 Bacteroidales bacterium Bact_14 | reverse complement strand
CAGGACACGCTCTCGCTGGCATCGCGGACCCGCGCGAAGATGGATTCCCTCCGGAATGCGATCGCCTCGCGCCGGATCGTACCGCAGGCCGCGGCGGACAGCGCCAAGGCCGGCCCCGCCCCTGTCGCCGTGCGCCGCGGGGACGACCGCTTCTCCGTGGAGGAGCTGCTCCTGAAGGCGGATTCCCTGCGCCTCGCGTATGATTTCCCCGCGTCCGTGGACTGCTACCAGCAGGCGCTGGACAAGGCGCCGGACTCCCTGTCGCGGATCGCCGTCGAGGAGCAGATGATCCTGGGCGAGAACGGCCTCAGCATGATGGATTACTGCAGCAGCCCGGTGGTGGTCTCGAAGCAGCGGTTCTCCGTGCGCGATTTCTTCCTTTACTACCCGATGCGGGACCGCAGCTGGCGCGCGACGCCGAACCCGCTCGACTCGCTGGGCTCCGAGTTCGTGCGCGCGACCTACATTCCCGAGGGAGCCGGTTCCCTCTTCTATTCGGCGGCGGACCGCGACGGCGTGCGCAACATCTACCAGTCCCACATCCTCGACACGATCTGGACGGCGCCGAAGCTGATCAACGAGCAGATCACCTCCCTGTCCGACGAGATCTACCCGGTCGTGAGCGCCGACGGGCGCTCCCTGTACTTCGCCTCGAAGGGCCTGTACGGGATGGGCGGGTATGACCTGTATGTCTCGACCTACAACCGCGAGACGCAGGACTGGGATACCCCGGTGAACCTGGGATTCCCGTTCTCCTCCCCCTACGACGATTTCCTCTTCTACAACACCGAGGACGGCAAATACTCGATTTTCGCCTCGAACCGGGAATGCTCCCGCGACAGCGTCTACCTCTATGTGCTGGAATACGACGGGATGCCGGTCCGCCGGAAGATTTCGGACGTGGACCGCATCCGCGAGCTCTCCGCGCTCCCGGTGCGGAGCAAATCCCGGATCGACAACCGCGCCATCAGCGGCTCGGCCCTTTCCCAGAGCGTGGATACACGGCGCTATGTCGACAAGATGAACGAGGTGCGCGCGCTGCGGGACTCCGTCTCGGCGCTGATGGGCTCCGCCACGGAAAGCATCCTGGCCCTGCTGCCTGCGGTCCAGGGAAGGCTGGAAAAGGTCACGAAGGAGCTCCAGGCCATTGAAATGGAATTCCTGTCCCGCGGGGTCGTCATCGACCCGGACAAACTGCAGTCCGAGACCGACCGCGAGGTCGTCGGCGCCGCTTCGGGCTACACCTTCAGCCGCCACACCCTCGGCCCTGCAATCCAACTCAATATGGAAAGCCCGGAACCGGACTTCGACTACACCTTCAGGATCCTTCCGGAGGCCCAGTTCGCCGAGAACAACACCCTCCCGTCGGGCCTCGTCTACCAGATCCAGCTCTTCACCCTCTCCCGCAAGGCCTCGCTCGCGCAGCTGAAAGGCCTCAGCCCCGTCTTTGAAAAACTCAGCCCTTCGCTGAAATATACCTACTCGGTCGGTTTGTTCCGCAGCTACAACGACGTCCTCTCCCAGCTCAACAGTGTGAAGCGGCTCGGATTCAGGAACGCGTTCATCACCGCCTACCGCGACGGCCAGTCCGTCACGGTCTCCGCCGCCCGCAAGCTGGAGGCCCAGATCAAGACCCTCTACAAAGTCCGGCTCTTCCCGGAGAACGGCCAGACCCTGCCGGAGCTGGTCCTGACCGCCATCCACCAGCAGACGGACAAGGACATCGTCCGCCTCCTCGAGAACGGCAGCGTCGTCTACGAGGTCGGGCCGCTGGACGACCGGCAGCTCGCGGACCGGCTCGTGCAGGTCATCAAGGCGACCGGCGTGCAGCGGGTAAGCGTGGCGGAGATGGGGAAAAAGATTGAAGAGGCCAGCCTGTAGGCCGACCTCTTCGTGCATTACCGGTTTAGGTTTTACTTAACTCTTTTGGGCATTCCCATCCTTACGAGATGTGCTCAAAGTTCTCTAAAATAAATGAGAAAACCAAGTATTTGTCTGACTTTTATTCTGTTTGCCGCACTGGTCGCACCCGGGCTTCTGCGGGCGCAGGAAACCCACGTGGACGAGATCTCCATCGACACGCGCACGACCTTCCACCAGCAGACCACCGAGGGCGTCTATGACTCCCATTTCCAGGGCGACTACCTGAACCTCCATATCATCGGCCACCTTACGGACGAGCTCAGTTTCCGCGTCCGCCAGCGCCTCAACAAGAAGATCGACGAGAAAAACCCCTTCAACGCGACCGACTTCCTCTGGCTGAAATGGCAGGCCACGGAGCGCTGGTCCTTCATGGCCGGCAAGCAGCCCATCCTCGTCGGCGGCTACGAGATCGACGCCGCCCCGATCGACGTCTACTACTTCGGCACCTTCACGAACAGCCTCTACCAATACTACGCCTTCGGTGCCAGCGCGCAGTACAACCCGGCCCCGAACCAGTACCTCACGGTCCAGTTCATCCCCTCTCCCATCTCCCCCGGCACCCAGGACTCCTACTCCTACAACCTCCACTGGAACGGACGCTTCTCCCGCGTCTGGCGGACCCTATGGAGCCTCAACTACGTCGAGGACGAGTACCACCGGAAGATGAACTACATCGTCCTCGGCAACAAATTCCAGTTCACGGACGACTTCTTCGTCGACATCGATATGATCAACCGCGCCTCTTTCAAGCAGGAGCGCTTCTTCCTGACCGACTGGTCCCTCATCGGCAAGGTCATCTGGACCGTCGGCAAATGGAACATCTGCACCAAGGTGGGCTACGAGCGCAACGACGCCGCGAACGTCGATGAGAACGGCCTCTCCTACGACCTCACCCTCCAGGCCGGCCACGACTATCTATACTACGGCGCCGGCCTCGAGTACTTCCCGCTCGGCGACGACAACCTCCGCCTCCACGCCGTCTACTTCCGCGACAACCACGACGTCAAGAACAATTTCGACATCGGCATCACCTGGCGATTCAAGATTTACAAAAGACCCTAGTATAATATGAAACGGTTCCTCCTCTCCCTCCTCTTCGCACTTGCAGCCCTCGCCGCCGCGGCCCAGAACATTCCCGCCCTCGACCAGCTCAAGGCCGACCCGCTGAAGGCCTTCGGCAACGACTATCCCTACCAGGACCAGAACGTCGGTCTCACCAAGGCTCCGAAAGGCTACAAGGCCTTCTACATCAGCCTCTACGCGCGCCACGGCTCCCGCTACTACTGGAACGACCAGCTCTACAAGGACCTGGATACCCTGATGACCGCGGCCCACGACAAGCACCTCCTCACCGCGGAGGGCGAGGCCTTCTACGCCCGTTTCATGGATGCGAAGCAGGAACTGATGACCGGCATCAGCGAGCTCACCCAGCTCGGCTGGGAGCAGCACCAGCAGATCGCGCGCACGATGTACAACCGATTCCCGGAGGTCTTCAAGAAGGGCGGGAACATCCTGGCCATCTCCTCCCTGACGGGCCGCTGCGTGCTCAGTATGTCCGCCTTCTGCCAGGAGCTGGTCCAGTGCAACCCGAAACTCGAGATCCGGGAGCAGTCCTCCCGCTTCACCCTCGACGCCGTGGTTCCCAACGACAGCGAGAACCCCATCAAGCACAAATACCCCTCGCCGCGTCCGCGCTATGAAAAGAACCGCGCCGCTTTCAAGTCCACCAGCACCCTCCGCCAGGACATCATCCCGCGTGTCTTCACCTCCACCGACGACCTTCCGCGCAACGCCAGCCGCATCGCCAGCAGCCTCATCAGCCTCTATTCCTCCCTGCCGAACATCGGCCACGAGGGGATGATGGGCAACATCATCACGATGCAGGAAATCGTGGACCAGTGGGAGAGCTCCAACCTCGGATCCTACTCCTGGGTCTTCCCGCTGCAGTACGGGATGATTCCGATTCTCAAAGACATCATCACGAAGGCGGACGCCGCGATTGACGGCACCAACGACCACGTCGCGGACCTGCGCTTCGGCCACGACAGCTGCATCGGCCCCCTCACGGTCCTGATGGGCCTCAACGGCGCCGACCTCGATCCGGAGGATCCGTACGAGGTCAAGAACGTCTATCAGAATTGGGAGACCTGCAAGGCCAGCAACTTCCAGCTGGTATTCTACCGCGGAAAGAAAGCGTCGGACGAAATCCTCGTGAAGTGCCTCCTAAACGGCGCCGAGGTCTCGCTCCCGGTCGAGACCGACTGCTTCCCCTACTACAAGTGGTCAGCCCTGCGCGCCTTCTACCAGGCCCGCATCGCCTCCGTCCCGGAGCAATAAATCGAGATAATCATTAAAGATAAACTATGAATACGACACAGAAAGAAACCTATTCCGCTCCCACCGTCATCCTGGTGGAACTGACGGCTTCCGTCTCCTTATTAAACGTATCCGATCCACCCCAGTGGAATGAAGAAGAGATTTAACCGGGAGGACAGCATTATGAAAAAAGCATTTGTATTCCTTTGCGCGTTCGCCGCGCTGTTCGCCTGCTCCAAGAACGAACTTCCCGTGCCAGATGATAACGGCACCGAAACGGAAGAGGTTTCCAGCTTCACCTTCCACGTTACCGTCGATGCGCCGCAAACCAAGGCGGAGTCCAAGACGGTATGGCTCGGCGGGGATATAATCTATGTTAAGTTTCAGGGAATCAATACCACGTATCTCACCCTTACCTACAACGCAGGAACTTCCACCTGGGACGCAGCGCAGAGCACCGCTTTTACCGAAGGTGATTTCGACGGCGCCGGCAGCAGGATTTGCCACGCCATCTATTTCCCGGTCAGCGTCACACCGCAGTTTACTGAATTCAACAGCAAGCCAATCCTGGAGTTCGTCACCGCTGCTGACGCGTGGCCGGCCACTTACTACCTGGAGCAGGAGAATGCCCCCTACTCGGTCAGCGGGACGGACGTGACCTTGAACCTGCGCCTGACCATCCCGGAGAACTCCGTCCAGTTCCACATTCCCGGCCTGCAAACCACCTACACCAGTTATAACTTCCGTGTAAGCAACGTCAGGCCACGGCAAGTCAGGGGCATTCAGGATGATGGTATCAAATTTACTCTCCCTACCGGCCCCCTGGCGGGATTCGCCGATGCCGAGGGTGCCGTTTATTCAGGATACATTGACAGCCCGGGAACCGAGCTGGATTACTATTTTTACCTGTACAACGGCGACAGTTATACTGTTTTTGAAAAGAGGCGTGCACTCACGTCCGGCTCTTTCTACAAATTCAAGAGCCTTGACGACGCTTCTCATATGTGGAAAACGACCCGGTTCATCGGCAAGTTCTCCGTCTCGGCAGAAAAAAAGGTCCATTTCTCGCAGGGCAATCTGCAGTATGTGGGCTCCTGGCAATTTGCCACGAACCAGTGGGACAGTTTCGGCGCATCGCAAAGCGACGACCACCGGGATCTTTTCGGCTGGGGAACGCAAGGCTATCCGAACAAAGTCAGCGAAGAGGAAGGGGATTACAGCTGGTTCGAATGGGGCAATAATGTAATCACGAACGGCGGCAATTCCTTCGGCTTCGGCTGGCGGACACTGTCACGTGCGGAGTGGGGTTATTTGCTTGGGATTCCCACGGATTTCGGCGTTCGCACCGATGCGGCGAGCAAATACGGCTATGCGACCGTCAATGGGATACAGGGCCTTATCCTGCTTCCTGACGGTGACTGGACATCGCCGGCGATGAACGCAACCCACACAAACTTCACAGACAACTCCGTTACTTCCTCTGATTGGACAACCTACTGGGAACCTAAGGGTGCAGTATTCCTTCCTGTAACCGGAGGGCGTATGGGTACAACCGTGAGTCGTACAGGAGAAGGACTGTATTGGACTTCCACGGAGGGTGTTGCGCTGGTTATTTCCCCTGCTCTTAATGGAGTATATAATGATCCTCCCTATCTCTCAAAAGCTGCCGGCTTTGCCGTCCGCCTGGTAAGGGATATCGGTTTTGATTTTTAGACAATGAGCAGATTTCCGGCTATGCGGGCCGACTTTGCTTCTGGCTGCGGAGGGCGCTATTTCAAATGACGAACTCAAGGCCGTCGAGGACGAGGCCGCGGGGCTAGGCGCGGCATTCGGCCAGGAGGTCCTCCAGGGCCTTCCGGTCAGCCGGATAGAACTTGACGACCGGGGCGACCGTCATCCGGACGCTTTTGCCCAGGCGCTTCTCGAGAATCATAAATTCTTCGTACTTGGCCAGCGTGGACTGCCGCTCTTCTTCCTCCAGCGGCAGGTCCAGGCCGGCTTCCCGCAGCATAAAGCGGCTCTTGGCCGCGACGGAAAGCTCGACGTTGAGCTGGACGTAACAGATTACGTCGAAGTACACCTCCGGCGGGAAATTGTCTTTCACGGACAGCAGGTACTCGCCCGTCTTGGTTTCTCCCAAATGGCCTTCCCGGATTGACTGGAGCAGGCTGACCTGCTTGTCCAGGCCGCGGTCCAGCCAGCGATGGATCATATCCCCGTCGTACTGGTAGGTCCATACGAGCAGCGCCGCCATCGCGCCGAACACGCAGGTATACTGGATCATCGGATTGAAATGGAGGGCGTTGTGGAAAACGTGCAGGACCGGCGAAGCCAGCAGCAGGAACACGGACATCGCGACGTCGCCTTTCTTGACGGGCAGGCCGCCCTTGATGCGCTCCACGAGGCGCACCGCGAACATCAGCGCCGCCGCCACAATCGCGCTGCAGCCCATATGGATCAGCGCCACCTCCAGGCCCCGGAAGAGCACGGTCCCCATCGCCATCGGCTCCCCCAGCACCAGGTAAAACACATTCTCCAGGAGCGAGAAGCCGCCGCCCACCGCCGCGCCGCAGATGACGCTGTCGATGAAAAAGACCATCCGCTTGCGGCGCGCGAGCACCAGCAGCGGAATCGCCTTCACCGCCTCCTCCAGCACGGGATACAGATAATCCGACACGCGCTCCGGAATCACGGGATCCAGCATCCAGAACAGCCCGAAACACACCAGCGCCGCGAGCATCCCGCACCCCACCAGCAGCAGGAGCCGCTTCACGCTCAGCAGCGAAAAGCTGTCCAGCGCATAGACTACAAAGATGTAGATGGCGACAGGCAGGAGGGCGGCGACAAAGGACATTACAGGAGCTTCAGGGAGATCATCAACTCATTGCCGCCGTTCCGCTGCTGGAAGCCGGCGGGGGCGAACAGGTGGCCGTAGCCCAGCGAGAACGTGGTCTTCAGGTAATTGAAGAAGACCAGCTCCGTCGTCAGCTGGACGCCGGCGCTGTAGTACATTTGCTGCGCCTGTCCAGGATTCCAGGTCGAAAGACCGGTGCCGAAGAAGGAACACTGGATCCAGGTCGGATACAGGAACAGGGTGCCGAAATCGTTCAGGCGGATGGGCCGGAGGTTGAGCTCCGCGGTCGCCTTGGCATAGGAATGTGCGGGAATGGCGTCGATGCCGGCGCCCGGCATCGCCTGCGGCTGGCGGTACTGGAACGCGCTCCGGTAGTCGACGCGGTTGTTGCGGAATCCGCCGAAGTAGGAGTTGCCGAAGGCGGATGAAGCATCGCCGAAGGCATATCCGGCGGCCGTGCGCAGCCAGAAGGAGGTGTTGCGGTCGATGGGCAGGAGTACGCCGAAATCCGCCGTCGCGTCGATCGAAGGGAAGACGCGGCCGCCGGCCAGGTAGCCGTAGCCCTGCAGGCCCAGCTCATACCCCTGCTCCCGCATCACGGAGCCCAGGGTTGCGCGCGTATGGGAAAGCTTCCCGTACAGCGAGGCGGTCTGGAGGGAGCGGATGCCCTCGTCGACGCTGATTTCCTGGTACATCGGAAGCGCGTCCATATCGCCGTAAGTGGCTACCGACGCGCCCCAGGACTTGGTGAGGGGGGCGACCAGGGAGTTGGTGTAGTCGTAGGCGAGGCTGACCATATAGCCCTTGCGGCTGGTGCGCATCGGGCCGGCGAGGTCGTAGAAGTCCGTGTGGTTCCAGGCGGCCTTGAGCGTCCAGAAGTAGTACTTCCACTCGAAGTCCGCGTGGATCTGGTTCTTAAGGTCGTTGCTGCTCCAGGGGGAGGCGCCCACGGCCAGCTTGATGCTGCTGAGGCCCACCGGGTCGTTGAACATCAGGCGGTAGCCCAGCACCGGGGTCACGTGGTTCCAGGCCTTGGCGTCCGTGAAACCGGTGATGACGGGGTAGGCCCCCGCAAAGCGCATTTCCTTGAGGACGTTGTAGGGGGTAATGTTGTTGTAGACGTCGCCGAACTGGATCTCGGGCAGGGGCTCCTTGAGAATGCCGATGCTCTCCATCACCTCGGGCTCGTTCTCGTAGGCCTTCTGGCCGAAGAGCTCGATGGCGTTGGCGTCCTCCACCACCTTGCGGGCGAGGGTCACCGGGCGCATTCCGTCGCGCAGGAATTCCAGCGCCAGGAGCTTGCCGGGGGCGATTTCGAGCGGGGCGAAGAGGCCGATGTCCGTGTTGGAGAGGAGCTCCATTTCCTGCGTGGCGAGGTTGATCTGCCAGAGGTTGGAGACGCCGGTGTAGTAGGAACTGCCGATGAGGTAGCGGTCGTCCAGGGAGAAGCGGAACTGGCCCAGGTTGCTGTCCTCCCAGGTGATGAGTTCCTGCACGTCGAATTTCGCGTTCGCGAGGTCTTCGGTGTTGATCAGGAGCAGGGTGTGTTCCCCGTTGTCGTCCTGGCGGGTCAGGGACAGTAGGCGGCCGTCGTGGCTGATGTCCATATCGAAGACGCTGACGCCGAAGGGGAAGGCGTAGATGATTTCCGGATTCTCGAGGTTGCGGTCGTAACGGACGATGGACTGCGTGCCGCCGTTGGAGAAGAGGCCGTAGAGCCGGTCGGTGGCGTTGTCGTAAACGATGTTGTTGACGCGCTGGAAAGTGAGCTTCTTGACCACTTTATTCCGCCGGAGGTCGTATACCTCCAGGCCGCGCATCTTGGCGTTGTTGGAGGTGAAGATGATGCGGCCGGCGTTGCGGTCGAGGGCGACGTAGGCTGGATTGTACAGCTGGACGCCGTTGAGGTTGGTCAGCTTGCGCCGCCGGCCGGTGGCGAGGTCGATTTCCGTGATGTGGGCGAAGTCGCCGGGGGCGTTCATCGCGGCGTAGGCCTTGCCCGTGGCAGGGTCGTACTGCAGCGGAGAGATGGAGCCCAGCGGGTCCTGGGTCACGGGGATGGTTTCCGTGAGCGGATATTCCCGAATCTGGGCGAGGTTGGCCTCCTGGTGGTCTTTCTCGGCCACTTTCCATTCGTTCCAGACCTGCCGGAGCGGACGGCCGTAGACCTGTTTGAACTGGTTGCCGAAGAAGGTGCGGCTGTCGGCCGTGCGGTTGTAGAACCGGATCATCCTGTCGTAGCCGTACTCCGCCGTGAGGTAGTTGACGAAACGGGTTCCGTAGAGGTAGGCGTTCGCGCCCACCTGGAAGTCCATCGTCGAGCCTTCCGTCTCCAGGCCGACGACCGAGAAGAGGGGCTCCCCGCCGGCGATGATGCTGCGGAAGTTCATTTCATCGTACCCGCCCAGGGCGCGGCCCACGCCGCCGCCGAGCCAGGTCTCCATAAAGCAGGCGATACCCTCCTGGTACCAGCGCGGGGCATACCAGCGCGGCACGCTCAGGTAGCTCCAGAGAGCGGAAATGGGGTATGCGCTGTCCGTGCCCACCTTGGTCCCGAAGAACTTGCGCCAGCCCAGGTCGCGGCGGTTGTATTTGTCCGTCATCACGATGTGGGTGTACTCGTGGCAGAAGAGCTGCCGGTAGCGCTCGCCGGACGGCCCGACGTAATAGGACATCGACAGCGGCGCCATACCAATCTGGATAAAGGAATGCGGCAGGGGCGACGCTCCGCCGTTGCCGTCGTCCTCCCAGTCGGTCAGGAGCAGCAGGGGCGGTTCGGGGACGTACACGGAGTCGGTCGTCCAGATCTGTTCGTGCAGCGCCTTGCCGTTCTGGAACATCCGGACCATATGCGGAATGTACCGCGACAGGCCCTTGTCGAAGAAAACCAGCCGTGCCTCGTCTGTATTGTATTGGAAATAAGTCTGGCTCTGCGCCTTGGAGTCAAGCGGAAGAGCCAGAATCAAAAACAGTACGCCTGCGCAGATGCGAAGAGACCTTTTCATGGCAAGCGCCCCGAAGGTATCAGATGAGGTTCAGCGTGATTGCCGTAGGATCCCCGGAGGCCAGGCCGATGATGTTGGAATGCAGCGCACTCATTCCCATGGTCGTTGACTGGTTCAGGGCTCCGGCTGCCTCCTGCAGCTTTCCAAGGCCGCCCGCAGCCCCCATAGTGAACACATTCATACCCACAGTTGCAGCACTTCCCACAATTGCAGCGGCACCCACAGTCGCAGCGCTTCCAACAGTCGCGGCGCTGCCCACAGTCGCTGCACTGCCCACGGTCGCGGCGCTGCCGACGTTCGCGGCGCTGCCAACAGTAGCAGCGCTACCCACGGTGGCGGCACTACCGACGTTCGCGGCGCTGCCAACAGTAGCGGCGCTTCCAACAGTCGCAGCACTACCGACGTTCGCGGCGTTGGCGATGATAATCTTGTTCAACGAGGTGTTGAGGCCCATCATTTCGTTCATGGAAGCGTGGATGATGGTGGAATTCTGGAAGGCTTCGCTGAACTGGCCCAGCGCCGCAGCGCTCTGTTCCGGCGTAAGCTGATGGCCCTTCGCTTCGAAGGAAGCCAGCGCGGCTTCGTCCTTCTCCATGGCGGCGGTCATCATCTGGTATTCCACCCACTGGTCGCGGACGAACTTGAGGCGGTCGTCAGCGTCGTTCCCGGCCAGATACTCGTCAGCCGTGTCGATGAAACGGGTCGCGAGGACGTTCTGCTTCTGGAGCGTCGTATACGCCAGGGCGGCGTTGACCGTGTTCTGGGCCAGGCTCTTCGGGGCGCCCCCGCCCAGGGCGGCGTCCAGGTCCTTGCCCGCGGCCTCCATCGACGCGCAGACATTCTCGAACATCGGCTGCGCCGCGGCCAGGTCCTTCAGGATGGACTCAAAGAAAGGAATCCCGCCGGCCACCTCGTTCGACATTTCCGCGAGGGAGTTGAACTGGTCGGCGCGCGTCTTCATAACCAGGTAGGTTACGAGGAGGCTGTTCTTGTATTCTTCGTCGTTCAGAATCAGTTCCTGCATATTGTTGGTGACGCCGTCCGAAATCTTCCGGGAGAACCGGGAAGACTTGGCGATGTTGCCGCTGACCTTACCCTCTTCGGTGTTCCAGTCAAAGAACGTGGACGCCACAATACCGAGCACGCACACGGCCGCAATCGCCGCCAGCGCGATAAATAAGCTCATCTTACTTTTCATGGGATACAATACTTAACTAATACTCAGTCTACAAATGTAGTAAAAATTCTTCTGACGCAAAAAGCCGATGCGTTTGCATCGGCTTTAAGCGGAGAGGACGAGATTCGAACTCGTGATACGGTTACCCGTATGCAGGTTTAGCAAACCTGTGGATTCAGCCACTCTCCCACCTCTCCGGGAAGATTCGGCTTCATCAGTCGGGACTGCAAATATACAACTTTTTTCCTACTTCACAACCTCTTTTACGTTAAAGCCCTTGACGACGAGTTCAGGAACTTCGCCGTGGCAATCTTCGTCCTTGAAGGTGATCTCGACAGTCTTGATCTCGCCGGACAGGAGGGCGAAGTAGTTGTCCTCGTAGAACACCGGGAGGATGCTCTCGCCGGACTTCTTGCCCTGTATCTTGAGGCGAACCATCAGCGCCGGAATCTTCGACGTGTTGCGCAGCGTCGCGGTCACCTTGTAGCCGTCGGCGGTCTTCTCATACTTCGCCTTGACGGAGACCTTGGCGTTCGGGAGGCTGAGCAACTGGGAATAGTTGCCGTCCTCCTTGCCTTCCCAGTAGAAGTTGTCCGCCAGGAGTTCGTCGCCGCGGGTGAGCTTGAGCTTGATGTAATAGGTATCGGTGAGGTTCGGGTCATCGAAGCTGAGCGGGAAGACCGGGTTCGTCGTGTCCTCCTTCGCGTCGAGCGTCGCCGTGGTCTCGTAAACCACCTTGCCGTCGTAGTTGAGGATGGCTGCATGGGCAGTGAGGCCGTTCTGGTCAAGCGCGTTGTTGTTAACCACCTCGACGTTCTTCGAAATCGGGTTCCACTGGATGCGGATCGGGGCGGAAGCCTTCTTCACGCCGAAGTAAGCGGCCGTCGGCTCGTAGTAGTAGTCATAGGTCTGCCAGACCATGGACGGCCAGCTGGAGTGGCTCATCCAGATGAGGAGGCCCTTGCGGTTCCAGCCGCGGGACTCGTACATCGCACGGTAGCCGTTGTAGTTGATCCACTGCGCGCGCTCGGTGAATTCCTGGAGGTTCGCAGCCTCGCCGCCGAACGCCTTCTCGATCAGGGCGTTGAAGGTTGCGGCGCTCTGGGCGTTCTGGAGGGTGTAGTCGTGTACGCCCCAGACGCTCGTCTGCGGCCAGTAGTTCTCCGGACGGAGCATACGGGCCATGCTCTCGTAGGTCATCACGTTCGGCATGCCGCGCTCGCTGTGGAGACGGTCAATACCGCGCTGGGCGGAGAAGTACTCCTCGACCGGAAGGGCACGGTACGGGCCGTTGCCGCTGACCGGCCCGCTTGCGGAATGCGGAATGTAAGCGATTTCCGGGTGGTATTTGGCGATGAGGGCCTGGAGGCCGTCATTGATCTCTGCCGGCGGGTTGCCCTCGTTGCGGCCGCAGTAGAGCGCGATCGCAGCGTGGTTACGCACCTTCTTGATATAGTCTTCCGCGTTGGCAAGGAACATCGCGTTGTCGTTCGGGTTCGGGCCGTCGGCCGGGTTCGCCAGCCAGAAGTCCTGCCAGATCGTGACGCCGTGGCGGTCGCAGGCCTCGTAGAATTCCTCGTCGCCGGTCTGGCCGACCCAGTCACGGATCATCGTGTAGTTCATGTCGGCATGGTAGGCGACGGCGATGTCGTACTCACGGCCGCGGTAGTTCAGGTTGATCTCCGGGAAGCCCCAGTTACCACCGTTGCAGATAAGTCTGCGGCCATTCACGAAGAGGTCGATGATGCCGCCGGTCCAGTCATAGGACATCTCGCGGACACCCATCTTCTGCTTCTTGGAATCGGAGACCTTGCCGCCCACGGCCACCTTCGTCTCGACGTCATACAGATACTGCTCGCCATAGCCGGCAGGCCACCAGAGCTGCGGGTTGTTCATCCGCGCGACCGGCAGGTCCACGTCCTTGGACTCACCTCCGGCCAGCGCCACGGTGCCCTTCATCTCAACACCGCCATAATTTACGGTGATTTCCGCCGTCTTCGGGGCTTCGCCGTAGTTCGTCACGGACACCGTCGCATAGAGGTCCGCATGGTCCGTCGCCGGCAGCGGGAGATCCGTCTTGACATACACGTCGTCCACGGAAACAGCGCCGTCATACGCGCTCAGGTAAACGTCGTTCCAGATACCAATGTTGCGGCCGCGTACGGTCGGAATCCAGTCCCAACCGATCGAGCAGTGCATCGTCGGGTTGTCCGCGCCAAGGACACCGCCGTTGGTGTCGGTCACGTCGCGCGTCTGCTCCTTGATGATGCCGGGATTGTCATTCTTCTGGATCCGGACGGCCACGGTATTCGTGCCCGCCTTCGCATATTTCGTCACATCGAAATGGCCGCGGATGAACGCGCCGTCGATATGTCCCACGATAATGCCGTTGAAGAACACATCCGCCTTCCAGTTGATGCCGTCGAAGTTCAACACAAGCTCTTTTCCTTCGAAATCGGCAGGCAGCGTAAATTCATCCCTGTACCAGAAATCGGAATAGAAATAAGATTCGGAAATCTGGAGCTGGTCGTCGTCGAAGTTGATGTTCGGAATCGCGCCGATGTTGTAGTAAGAGGAAACCGCGGTGGCAGGAACCGTCGCCGGAACCCATTCGCTGTCGTCATATCCATTCGAAGCGATCTGCGCAACAGTGCCCTTCACTTCCGCGACCCGCTGAATCTTCCAGTTGCCACCGCTCAGGTAAAGGCGGTTGCCCTCGGCGGGCTTTTGGGGCTGCGCCACAGGCACGACGCCACCCTTGCCCCAGACTTCAAACTCACCCAGTGCGAAACGGTCGCCGTCGGCGGTCTTGTCCAGCAGCAGGCGCACATAGCGGCCCTTCCCCTTCACGTCAATCTCATCCACAGCTTCCTCTCCCCCCGGGAGCGAGCCGATCTTCTTCCATTTCACGGCGTCGTCGGAGACCTCGATGTCACCGGATTCCGCCTTGTTGATCCAGTACAGCTTCACCTTGTCGAAGGAAGCCTTCGCGCCCAGATCCACATAGATCCACTCGCCTACGCTCCCCTCGCTCAACCAGGCGCTGGTAAAGTGCTGCGCGCCCAGGATCGAGAACTCATACCCGCTCCACTGGAAATTCAGCTCGGAGAAGGTCCAGCGCTCCACGCCTTCGGCAGACAGCTTCACACGCAGGGCCTTGTAGTCCTTCTTCGGCACATCGGCGGTATAATTCACGGTCCGCTGGCGGGACATCGCACGCATCCGCTCCGCCATTTCCGGCGTCATCTGCGGCGCCGCCTGGCCGGCGAGGCCGGCGGAAACCGCCACGTTCTGCGAACCGGCACCCGGCATACCGAACATTCCGCCGCCCATCCGGCGCGGCTCACCCGGGTAATCGTTGCCCTTGAAAGACTGCAGCGTCTCCCAGGTCTTTCCATCCTCGGTCGCCTCGAATGCCACCTCGAATCCCTTCTCACCGCCATCCTTCGCGACGGCGGAGCCGACGATCCCAATCTTGTCCGCCAGGAAAGTGCCGCCGTGGAGATCGATCTCCAGGAAGGCATCCTTTCCGCCGTTCACGGTCACGGAAGTGTTGTTGTCATCGAAGAGACGCTCGCGGTCGCGTTTGGCGATCGGACCGTCCTGCGTAAACACGGAAATGAAATACGGGTCGTTCGTAGACGTGATTCCATCCGTCGCAAGCTGCGCGGTCAGGTTGTAGTCATAACTCGAAGAATGGTACGCTGCGCGCAGTTTCGCGAGGTTGCGATAGCTGTCGTCGGTCGTCTGGCCGGGGCCGAAGAACTCGCTCTGGGCGCCCGGATACACGCCGATGCCGCGCGTCTGCGGCACATCGGACGGAGCCTGCCGGCAGGCGGACAGGAGAAGCGCCGCGGCAGCAAGGATGAAAATGGCTTTTTTCATATTATAATGGATTATTATTTTTTCCAAACTCCCGCGAAAATACAAAAAAAAAGGGCGACCCGCAAGGGTCACCCTTTTTATTGGAATACTGACTATTAATAGCCTTCGTTCTGTACGAGGTTGCCTTCGGAAGCGGTAACTTCGGTCTCCGGGAACGGAAGCAGCGCGTGGTGCTTGTCCGGCTTTTCACCGTCGGAGAAGGTCTCACGGGTGAACTTCCAGTTACCGATCGTGGACTCCTTCGTCATCGACGGGATCGTATGACCGATGTCGTACTTGGTCAGCAGGCGCTGACGCTCGGAGACGAAGTCACCCCAACGCATCATATCGAACCAGCGGATCGCCTCTTCGAAGTAGAACTCGTAGCGGCGCTCGGCCTTGATACCGTACATCGCATCGTCCATCGACAGGCTCGGAGCAGGATCGATACCGGCACGGGCACGCACCAGGTTGAGGTACTGCAGACCGAGGGCCTTGTCGCCGGCACCGTTCGCAGCGCACTCGGCATACATCAGGAGGATGTCAGCATAGCGCAGGATCGGAATGTTGGCCAGCGAGGAAGCGTGGGTCGAGGAAGTTCCGGGAACCTTGTCAGCCGTGTAGATGAGGCCCTTCACGCGGGCGTAACCGGCGGAGGAGAACCAGTTCAGGTTGATACCAGGGGTGTTCTTCGTGTAGTGGAAGTACAGGCCGTCGGTAGCAAACTCGTCGAAAGTCATGACCGTCGCGATACGGCGCGGGCTGGCACCGTCGTGCGCGATCATTTCCTCGGCGAAGCCGTCGGTCACGTTCACGAAGCCCCAGGAGGAAGCCCACAGCTCATCCGGATGCTTGATCAGCTCCGGACGGAGGCCGTTGTAACGATGGTAGTTCGTACGGATGGCCTGGCCGGCGGTGGTGGTGTCGCTCGCATCCTGGTCCATTTCGAACAGGTACTCGTTGCAGAAGTCGCCCTTCATACGAAGGATGTAGTCGAAGCTCGGAGCAAGCTCATAGAGGTTGGAGTCGATGACCTTCTTCAGGTTCGCAGCCGCCTCGCTGTACTTACCCTGGTAGAGCTGGGCCTTGGCGAGGAAACCGATGCAGGCTTCCTTCGTCATACGGCCGCCGATGGCCTTCTGGCCATTCTTGCCGCTCTTCGAAGGAAGAACCGCGGCAGCCTCGGTGAAGTCTTTCTCGATGGCAGACCACGCGGTCGCACGGTCGGTGTTGCCGCTGGTATACTCTTCCGGAAGGAGGACGTGGTCCACAAGCGGAGGAGTACCGAACATCATCACGAGCTGCATGTACGCCCAGGCGCGGAGGGCCTTGCCCTCGGCGACGGCGCGCACCTTGTAAGCCTCGGTGGCCTCGGCAAAGCCGTCGGTCACGATGTTGCAACGGTAGATCATGTTGTAGAGCGCCTGCCAGGTACCGGAAATGGCGGAGTTATCGGCAGAGATCGCCAGGTTACCGATCTTGATGTGCGGCGGCTGGTCCGTGGAGTCGGAACCACCAGCCCAGTTCTCACCGGTAATCTCGTTCACAATCAGGAACCACGGAACGTTGTACACGTTACGCAGACCGTAATACATCGAAGCGGTGAGCTTGAGGGTCTCAACCTCGGTCGCATTCGCGATATAGGTCTCCATGTCATCCACGCTCTTCTGCGGGATGTCAAGCACGCTTTGGTTGCAAGCCGTTAAAGACAAGCCCAAAAGTGCGATGAAAACGTAGATATATTTTTTCATAATTCAATCTTTCTTTACAGTTACTTTCAAGCTTACCTGATTAGAAGGACACGTTCACACCGAAGGTCGTGGTCTTCGCAACAGGGTAACCCATGTTGTC
>LUZF01000017.1 GCA_001602865.1 Bacteroidales bacterium Bact_14 | reverse complement strand
GGCGGTTTCATCAACCAGAAGTCCACGACCGGCCACGATTCCCAGTACCTGGAGAACCTCGCGACCGCGGCCGGCATCACGATCCTCCACGGCAAGGACGCGTACACGAATATGGCCTCCCGCAAGGGCCGCGTCATCTGCTTGGGCGATGATTCCCTGAACGAGACCGACCTTCCGTACGCCGTGGACCACCTGCCGGGCCAGACCAAGCTCGTGGATATGACGAACGCTGCCATCGAATATATGTATGGCAATTTCCCGAAGGGCTTCTTCCTGATGGTGGAAGGCGGTTCGATAGACCACGCCGGCCACAACGACGACCCGGTGGGCGATTTCCAGGAAGTGAATGATTTCGCCGAGACGATCGACGCGATCCTGGCGTTCTACCACCAGCACGCGAGCGAGACGCTCATCGTCGTGACCGCGGACCACGAGACCGGCGGCCTGATGATCGGCAGCGGCAGCTCCACGCTCCACCCGGAGCGCCTGAAGACGCAGAAGTATTCGGAGAACGGGCTGACCGCCCGCTTCCGCGAGCGCTTCTACCGTCCTGCTGACACGGTCCAGGGCCATACGGACGGAACTCCGATTGAGCAGACGCTTCAGTCCCGCCAGAATACCAGCTGGGAGGCCGTGAAGGACTTCCTGAAAGCGGAACTCGGTATGTGGGATACCGTGGAAGTGAGCGAGGCCGCGGAGGCTGCGTTCAAGGCGACGTATGACAGGACCTTTGTCCGCGGCGAGAACGACGACGTCGTCAGCCTGTACGCGACCAATACGCGCCTCGTATCCGACGCCATCGATTATGTCTCCCGCTCGGCCGGTTTCGCCTGGGCCCACGGTTCGCATTCCGGGTCCCCGGTGCCGCTGTGTGCAATTGGAGTAGGGGCTGCGGAGATGATGTCCTGCAAAGACAACACGGACATCCCCATTATGCTGGCCAAGCTCGCCGGTTATAAAAGATAATGAAAATGTATCGTTGAATGAATAAACTCTTGTCAATTATGGCTGCTGCGGCTGTCCTGGTAGCCCCGGGGTGTGGATCCCGGGATGGATGGACGAAGGGGGAGAGAGAACTGATTGCGGGGCAGGGAGCGGTGATGCGGGTGCTGACGGTGGAGGATGCGGCGGACCTGGAGGTGCTGCGGGCAGAGGCGATGGACCTTTCTGCGAAGGAGGTGGCGTCGGAGGTGTATGCGGCACTGGCGGAGAAGCTGGTGGCGACGGTGACGTCTCCGGAGCAGGACGGTGTCGGCATCGCGGGACCGCAGGTGGGGATTTCGCGCCGGATCGTGGCCGTGCAGCGCTTTGACAAGGAAGGGGAGCCGTTCGAGGTGTACCCGGGCATCCGGATTACGGCGACGCGCGGCGCGATGGAGCCGGGGGCGGAAGGCTGCCTGTCGGTGCCGAACCGCCGCGGCGAGGTGCTCCGCTACCGCGACATTGACATCAGCTACATTTCGCCGGTGACGCTGGAGAGGGTCACCGAGCGCATCGAAGGCTTCACTGCCGTCATTTTCCAGCACGAATGCGACCACCTCGACGGGGTGCTGTATACCGATAAACTTTACGAAGAATGAAAGTCAGGCTTTTGTGGGTTCCGCTGGCGCTCCTGCTGCTCGCTTCCGGTGCGGCAAAGGCACAGGAACCCGCCTTTCACAGTGCATTTACTGAGCATTTTTCCGGGGAAAGTCCGGAGTTTTTCGACTGCAATATCCGTCCCGCGAGGTATGATGCCCGCTATTACTGCGGCCTGCGTTCCTTCTCCGAACCGGGTACGGACATCATGTTGTACCGCATCGATCCCGAAGATCCTGCCGGCGCGGGCCGCGGTCCGGAGATCATTTCCAAGGAGTATACGTTCTATGGCAGCTACTCGGCCCGCCTCAAGCTGCCCCGGGCCCGGGAGGTGCAGCCCAACGTGGGCGCGGTCGTGGGCTATTTCACGTACAATATGGAGCGGGAAGCCGGTTTAAGCGAAATCGATATCGAATGGCTTCTCGCCGACCCCCGCATTATCTATGTGGGTACCTGGACCGGAAAGCGCGGGACGCTGAACCGCATAGGCCGCACCATCAACCTGGCCACCGGTGAGATTCTGGAGACGGTCTGGCGTACGGACGGCAGCAAGAATACGGCGCTGACGGGCCGCCAGAACGAGCCTTCCCGGATCCCGGCGATTGAAGGGTATGACGCCTCGGCGCAATTCTATACCTATGGTTGGGACTGGTATCCCGACCGCATGGTCTGGTGGATCATCCATCCCGAAACCCTCGAGAAAGTCATTCTGTGGGATTACGAGGGAACGACCATTTTCCCGGGACATCCGTCCCAGGACGGCATTCCGAACAACAAGACCCGCTACCGGCTCAATTTCTGGCACACCAACAACTGGCCCGTGGAGACGAATCCGGATTCCATCGAGAAGCCTCTCTATCCCTACGAACTCGAAATCGACTGGATGTCCTATACGCCTTTTGAATGATTAAACGGATCCTGTCGACACTGCTGTTCCTGCTTCTGCTGCCTGTGGTGGCGGAAGCGGGTCCTGTGACGCCGGAGCGGGCGACCGCCGTGGCCGAGCGGTTCCTGGGCGGGAGTGCGACAAAAACGGGTGGACGGCCGTTGAAACTCGTCTGGCGCGGGGAGAAGCCTGCCGAGGCGGCAGCACCGGAACCGGCGTACTATGTGTTCAACGCGGAGGGCGGTGGTTTTGTCATCGTCTCCGGCGATGATGCCGTGACCCCGATTCTGGCTTATTCGCACGAAGGATCTTTCGAGACGGCGGGAATGCCGGCGAACCTGGAAGACTGGATGGAGGGCCTTCAGACCTGCATCCTGTCGGCGCGGGCAAAAGGGCTGAAGCCCACGGCGGAAATCGCCCAAGCCTGGCGGGATGCAGGCGAGGGCGCAGCGGCCCCGGCCGGGGCCGGCGAGGTGGAGATTGAAACCGCGCTCTGGGGGCAGGGCGAGCCGTTCAACCGGCTCTGCCCGGAAGTGGACGGCGGCCGTTCCGTAACCGGCTGCGTCGCAACGGCAATCAGCATCATCATGCGCCATTATAAGTACCCCGCCGCCGGCCACGGTGTCCTCCCGGATTATTCCTATATTACCAACAAGAACCATTCACGCACGCAGGAGGGTCATGCCCTCGGCGAGACTTACCAGTGGGACCGGATGCCCCTCAAGTATTCCCTGGGCGTCTATTCCGACGTGGAGGCGGAAGCCGTCGCCAGGCTGATGTTCGACGTCGGCATCATGATGGAAATGATGTACAACCCGACCGGTTCCGGCGCTTACACCCATGTCGCCGGGGAGCGGCTCGTGAAGTACATGGATTACGACGCGACCGCCCGCATGCTGGAGAAAGGGTATTTCTCGACGGAGGAGTGGATGGAAATGGTCAAGGCTGAAATTGACGCCGGGCGCCCGCTTCTCTATTCAGGCTACGGCCTGGAAGGCGGCCATGCCTTCGTGGCGGACGGCTACAATCTTGACGGATACATTCACTTCAACTGGGGTTGGAGCGGCAGAAACAATGGTTATTTTGCCATCACGGATGTAGACGGCTTCAGCGAGAACAACCTCGCCGTCTTCCACCTGATTCCGAATGCGGGAAGTGAAGCGCAGAACGGTGTTCCCGGCTATTCGGATATTTCGAAAAACGGTACCATCACCCGCAACAAGACCTTCGCCGTCAAGGTGGATGACTTCGTCGCCAGCGGCACCAGCTTCACCGGCTACGTGGCCATCGGAAAATACAATTACGCCGACGAACTGCAGGAACTCATCTCGAACCTCTCCAAAATCACCAATCTGGGAGTCCTGGATTACCAGGTGAAGTGCTTTGCCTGCACCATCACGACGCCCATCTCCCCCGGCGACTATCTGCAGCTCTGCTACACCGACACCCTGGACAACCCCTGGCTCCCCGCCGCCTTCAACGCGGACTACGATGGCAACAGGACCATCCCGCTGGTTACCGCGGACACAATTCGGGAAAACACGGCCCTCCACTACGACAGAAGCACCCGCGTCCTCACCCTTGTCTCCGAATGCAAAGGCCTCAGCTGCACCCTCACCCATGAGGATGGGACCGACTATTCCTACGCCATCCAGAAGGATGCCTCCGGCTCCACCTTTACGGTCAATACGAAACCTTTCCCTTACGGCAATTACACGCTGACTCTCACTTACGGAAGTTCCATCTCCGTCCTCAACCTCGCCCTCTGACGGGGGTTCTTTGGAAAAAAATGAGAAAATTGTTTTCTTTTTTACAATTTCTTCCTATATTGCGTCCGAATAAGGTTTAGTTAGTAGTGGTTTTTTCCCTTAATAACAAGCAGCAGCAGTCCCAGAACCAGCAGTCTCTGGGTGCTTTGCTGTGCGTATAACTCCAGCCTTATGGCACAGGAAGAGAAAGCGAACATATAAGAAAGATAACAGAGAGGCTGGTCCGAACGGATCAGCCTCTCTTCTTTTCTGGAAACAAGTTGTTATCATTATAAAGGTTAATTGTTATGGACAGATCTGATTTAGTCAAGGAATCCTTCGTCAGAAAGGAAGTCCCCGCCTGGATTCCGGCAGGCAAAACCTCCGATTACTTCGGAGAGCTGGTCTTCGACCGCAAGAAAATGTGCAAGTATCTTGACGCAGAGAGCCTCCATGCCTTGCTTGACTGCATCGAGGGCGGAAAACCCCTCGACCGCAAGACGGCGGACGGTGTAGCCCGCGGAATGAAGGAGTGGGCGATGGAGCACGGCGTGACCCATGTCACCCACTGGTTCCAGCCTTTGACCGAAGGAACCGCCGAAAAGCATGATTCCCTGATCGACTACGACGGGAAAGGCGGCGTCATCGAAACGTTCGACGGGAAAATGCTTGCCCAGCAGGAGCCGGACGCCTCCTCCTTCCCGAGCGGCGGCATCCGGGCCACCTTCGAAGCCCGCGGCTACACGGCGTGGGATCCGACCTCGCCGGTCTTTATCCTGGACGACACCCTCTGCATCCCGACTGTTTTCATTTCCTATACCGGCGAAGCCCTGGACTACAAGACGCCCCTCAAGAAAGCGCTCAAGGCCGTTAGCGACGCCGCCGTGGCCGTCTGCAAATACTTTGACCCGAGCGTGACCAAGGTCTATTCTTACCTGGGCTGGGAGCAGGAGTATTTCCTCGTGGACGAGGGCCTCTATGCCGCCCGGACGGACCTGATGATTACCGGCCGCACCTTGTTCGGCCACATCTCTTCCAAGAACCAGCAGCTCGACGACCATTACTTCGCGGCCATCCCGCCCCGCGTGGCGGCATTCATGCGGGACCTGGAGATTACGGGCCACCGGCTGGGCATCCCTATCAAGACGCGCCACAACGAGGTTGCGCCCAACCAGTTTGAGCTGGCACCCATCTACGGCGAGACCAACCTCTCCAACGACCAGAACCAGCTTGTTATGAACCTGATGAACCGCATCGCCCGCAAGCACGGCTTCGTGGTGCTCCTCCACGAGAAGCCTTTCGACGGCGTGAACGGTTCCGGCAAGCACAACAACTGGTCGCTCGGCACGGACAAGGGCACGCTGCTGCTCGCTCCGGGCAAGGACGCCAAGGGCAACCTGCAGTTCGTCACCTTCTTCGTCAACGTGCTCGCGGCCGTGCAGAAGCACAACGCCCTGCTGAAGGCTTCCATCGCCAGCGCGACCAACGCCCACCGCCTGGGTGCCAACGAGGCGCCGCCCGCAATCGTATCCGCCTTCCTGGGCCGCACGATGACCGAAGTGTTGCACAAACTGCTCGAAGTCCCCTCCGATACCCCCATCGAGATCGCAGGCAAAAAGAGCAAGAGCGTGGGCCTGGTGGAGATTCCGGAAGTCTTCGTGGACAATACGGACCGTAACCGCACCTCCCCGTTCGCCTTTACCGGCAACCGGTTCGAGTTCCGGGCCGTGGGCTCCTGCGCCAACTGTGCCGGCGCCATGACGACGCTCAACAGCGCCGTGGCCGAGCAGCTCATCGCGTTCAAGGCTGCCGTGGATCAGGAGCTTGCCGCCGGCAAGAAGACCAATGAAGCCGTCATGGACGCCCTAAAGCCCATCATCAAGTCGGTGCTCGACGTTGTCTGTTTCGACGGGAACGGCTACACGGAGGAATGGAAGGAAGAGGCGAAGCGCCGTGGCCTGGACGTGGAAACCAACGTCCCGAAGATGTTCTGCGAATTCACCAAGCCTGCCGCCGTGGAAATGTTTACCAAGACGGGAGTCTATACCCAGAAGGAGCTTGAAGCCCGCAACGAGGTGAAGTGGGAGACGTATATCAAGAAAGTCCAGATCGAGGCCCGCGTCATGGAGCGCATGGCGCTCAATCACATCATTCCGGCGGCGCTCGAGTACAAGGCCAAACTCCTGCAGGAGGTGACGCTCGCAAAGGGTATCTACGGCAACCTGGACAATTGCGTCACCGAGATGCGCATCCTCGATGATATCAACAAGTACGTGGAAGAGGTACGGATCAAAGCCACGGCCATGATGGAAGCCGGCAAGGCCGCCAACGCCATCGAAGACATCTATGCATGCGCCCTGGCCTACCACGACATCGCCGAGAGCTTCTATGACCTGCGCAAGCCCATTGACAAACTTGAAGAAGTGGTCGACAACAAGACCTGGCCCCTGCCGAAGTATCGCGAACTTTTGTTTATCAGCTAATCGAAAATGAAATACGGTTTATACGATCCGGCGGCAGAGCACGATGCCTGCGGCGTTGGCATGGTCGTGAACATCCGTGGCGACAAAACCCATGAACTGGTGGAAAGCGCCCTGCAGGTGCTTGAAAACATGAGCCACCGGGGAGCGGAAGGCGCCGACGGAAAATCGGGCGACGGAGCCGGAATCATGGTCCAGATTCCGCACGAGTATATCCTGTTGCAGGGAATACCCGTGCCGGAAAAGGGCCGCTACGGAACAGGCCTGGTTTTTCTTCCCAAGGAAGCTGCCCGGCGCGAGCCTGTGCTGGACATCATCCGCGCCGAGGTCGAACGGGAGGGCTGCGTGCTCAGCCACATCCGCGAGGTGCCGGTCAATTCGGGCTGCGTCGGCGCGGAGGCGGCCAAGGGCGAGCCTTATACGGCCCAGATCTTCGTGACCAGTGCCGAGTTCCTGGAGGAAGCCGACTTCGAGCACAAGCTCTACCGCATCCGCAAGCATGTCGAGCGCTTGGGCGAAGACGGCTACATCTGCTCCCTGTCCACCCGCAACATCGTGTACAAGGGCATGCTGACCAGCCGCCAGCTGCGCGAATATTACCCGGACCTGACGAGCCCCTGGTTCACCAGCGCCATGGCCATCGTCCACTCCCGCTTCTCCACGAACACCTTCCCGCAGTGGCGCCTCGCGCAGCCGTTCCGGATGCTCTGCCACAACGGCGAGATCAACACCATCCGCGGCAATCGGAGCTGGATGCAGGCCCGCCAGAGCGTGCTCAACTCCGGGGTGCTGGGCGACATCAGCGACCTGACCCCGATCATCCAGCCGGAGATGAGCGATTCCGCGAGCCTCGACAACGTGCTGGAATTCCTGACGCAGAGCGGGCTCAGCCTGCCCCAGGCCGTCGCCGTCCTGATGCCGGAGAGTTTCGACGAGACCAACCCGATTTCGGAGGACCTGCGCGCGTTCTATGAATACCATTCCATCCTGATGGAACCCTGGGACGGCCCGGCGACGCTGCTCTTCAGCGACGGCCGGTATGCCGGCGGCATCCTCGACCGCAACGGCCTTCGCCCGGGACGCTATACCATCACCAAACGCGGCCTGCTGGTCGTGGCGAGCGAGGTGGGCGTGCTGGACTTCGACCCGACGGAAATCGAATGCAAGGGCCGCCTGGAACCCGGCAAGATGCTGCTTGTCGACACGAAGGAAGGGAAGATCTGGTACGACAGCGAAATCAAGGAACAACTGGCGGCGGAACATCCCTACCGCAAATGGCTCTCCGCCGGCCGCATCCAGCTGGAAGACCTCCACAGCGGCCGCAAGGTGGAGCACGACGAAGCGTACCTCATGCACAAGGAACTCCTCTTCGGATGTACGGCGGAGGATATTGAAAATACCCTCAAGCCGATGTGCGAGCGCGGCATCGAACCCACCTCCTCGATGGGCAACGACACCCCGCTGGCCGTGCTGACGGAACGTCCGCAGAGTTTCTTCAACTATTTCCGCCAGCAGTTCGCCCAGGTGACGAACCCGCCCATCGACTCCATCCGCGAGCAGATGGTGATGTCCCTGTTCGAATATATCGGACGCGTGGGTACGGGTATCCTGACCCCGAACGAAGACAACTGTAAGATGGTGCGCCTGCCGCATCCGATTCTGACCAACACCCAGCTCGATCTGCTCTGCAACATCCGCTACAAGGGTTTCAACACCCTCAAGCTGCCGATGCTTTTCGAGTGTGCGGCGGATCCTTCCACCGCGGCGTCCCACCTGCGCCAGGCGCTGGCCGAGCTTTGCCGCAAGGCGGAAAAGTGCGTCGATGACGGCGTGAACTATATCATCCTGTCGGACCGCGACGTGGACGAGACCCACGCGCCCATTCCGTCCCTGCTGGCCGTCAGTGCGGTGCACCACCACCTGATTGCCACCGGCAAGCGCGTGCAGACGGCGCTGATTGTCGAGAGCGGGGAAATCCGCGAGACGATGCATGCGGCGCTCCTGCTCGGCTACGGCGCCTCCGCCATCAATCCCTACCTGTCCTTCGCCATCATTTCCAGCCTGACCCATGGCGGAAAAATCCAGCTGAACTATGGTACGGCGCGCGCCAGATACATCGAGGCGATGAAGAAAGGTCTGCTGAAGATCATGGCCAAGATGGGCATTTCCACCATCCGGTCTTACCGCGGCGCCAAAATCTTTGAAAGCATCGGCCTGGACGAGGGCCTGCTGCGTGAGTACTTCGGCACCGAACGCTCGACCATCGGAGGCGTGGGGCTGGAAACCATCGCGCGCGATGCGATGTGGTTCCATGCACAGGCTTATGCCGCCGCCCCCGGGACGGACTTCCTGCCGAACGCGGGATTGTTCCATTACCGGAAAGGAGGCATTCCGCATGCGTGGAATCCGGAAACGATCGCTTCCCTACAGATTGCCACGCGGCTGGGCAGCTACAAGAAATTCAAGGAATACACCGCCGCCGTGGACGAGAAGGAAGATCTTTTGTTCCTGCGCGACCTGCTGGACTTCAAGCGCGGGACGCCCGTGGCAATCGATGAGGTTGAGCCCGTTGAGGACCTCGTGAAGCGCTTTGTGGTCAGCGCGATGAGTTTCGGTGCCTTGAGCATCGAGGCCCACGAGGCCATCGCCCTGGCGATGAACCGCCTTGGCACCCGTTCCAATACGGGCGAGGGCGGTGAGGACAACGCGCGCTACCACAGCGACGTAGACGGCGTGTCGCTTTCCAGCAAGACCAAGCAGGTGGCTTCCGGCCGCTTCGGCGTCACGACGGAGTACCTCGTCAACGCCGAGGAGATCCAGATCAAAGTCGCCCAGGGCGCCAAGCCCGGCGAAGGCGGCCAGCTCCCGGGATTCAAGGTCAACGCCATCATCGCGAAAACCCGCAACTCCATTCCGGGCATCTCCCTGATTTCCCCGCCGCCGCACCATGACATCTACTCCATCGAAGACCTTTCGCAGCTGATCTTCGACCTCAAGAACGTCAACCCGACCTCCGCCATCAGTGTCAAGCTGGTGTCCGAAAGCGGCGTGGGTACGATTGCCGCCGGCGTAGCCAAGGCCAAGGCCGACCTGATCATCGTGTCCGGGGCAGAGGGTGGCACGGGCGCCTCCCCGGCCTCCTCGATGCGCTTCGCGGGCATCAGTCCGGAAATCGGTCTGGCCGAAGCGCAGCAGACGCTGGTCCGCAACAACCTGCGCAGCCAGGTCCGCCTCCAGGTGGACGGCCAGCTCAAGACCGGCCGCGATGTCGTCCTGATGGCCCTGCTGGGCGCGGACGAGTTCGGTTTCGGTACCCTGCCGCTGATTGTGCTGGGCTGTGTCATGATGCGCAAGTGCAGCCTCAACACCTGCCCTACAGGCGTGGCCACGCAGGATCCGGAGCTCCGCAAGCATTTCCTCGGCAAGGCTGACTATCTGGTCAACTACTTTACTTTCCTGGCCCGGGAGGTACGGGAGTATCTCGCCGAGATGGGTTATAAGAGACTCTCGGACATCATCGGCCACACGGAACTCCTGGTCCGCAAGCCTGACGTGCAGGGCTCCAAAGCTTCGCTCGTGGATCTTTCATCCCTGCTTTTCCGCGAAGAAGGCCCTTGCTGCTGGAACGGCGGTCCGCTGCATGCGCTGCCTGCGGTGCGCGACCTGGAAATCATCCGGGCGGCGGAGCCGGCCATCGGACGGAAGGAGGAAATCCATCTCGAATACCCGATTGCCAACACCGACCGTGCCGTCTGTACCATGCTCAGCGGTCGCATCGCGATGGAATACGGCGCCGAAGGCCTGCCGGATTCAACCCTGAACATCCTGTTCAAGGGTTCGGCCGGCCAGAGTTTCTGCGCCTTCCTGGCAGGCGGGGTGAACGTGCGTCTCGAAGGGGAAGCCAACGACTATGTCGGCAAGGGTTTGAGCGGGGGCCGGGTGGCCATCCTCCCGCCCGCGCGCGCCGCATTCAAAGCGGAGGACAACATCATCGCGGGCAACACCTGCCTGTACGGCGCCACGGGCGGCGAAATGTACATCGCCGGCCGGGCGGGCCAGCGTTTCGCGGTCCGCAATTCCGGCGCCAGGGCTGTCTTGGAAGGTGCGGGAGACCATTGTTGCGAGTACATGACGGGCGGGCGCGTCGTCGTGCTGGGTCCTGTGGGCCGCAACTTCGCCGCCGGCATGTCCGGAGGCGTGGCCTATGTCTATGACCCTGCCCGCGTGTTCGACTACTACTGCAACCTCGACATGGTGGAAATCTCCCTGGTGGATGACAAGCTCGACCGCCGGGAGCTGGAGGACCTGATCCGCCTGCACCACCGTTACACCGGATCCACGCTGGCACGCGCGCTACTGGACGACTGGCCCCGCGCCGTCGACGATTTCATCAAAGTCATTCCGATCGAGTACAAACACGTTCTCGAGCAGGAGCGCCTGCGCGGCCTGGCGGAGAAGGTGCAGCATCTCCAAATCCAATACTGACGCCTTATGGGAGACTACAAAGCATTTTTGACGATACCCCGCAAGGAGGCCGGCTACCGGCCGGTCCACGACCGTATCCTGGATTTCGGGGAAGTGGAACAGACGCTGAACGAAGGCGATCGCCGGTTGCAGGCGTCGCGCTGTATGGACTGCGGCGTCCCGTTCTGCAACTGGGCCTGTCCGCTGGGCAACCGCCCGCCGGAGTGGAATGATGCCGTCTTCAAAGGGGATTTCGAGCTGGCCTACCGCCTGCTCAATGCCACGAACGATTTCCCGGAATTCACCGGACGCGTCTGTCCGGCGCTTTGCGAGAAGGCCTGCGTGCTGAACCTGACGATGCACGCGCCGACGACCAACCGGGAGAACGAAGCCGCGATTACCGAGATCGCCTGGCGCGAAAACTATGTGCGCCCGGTCAGTCCGGTGCGCAACGGGCGCAAGGTGGCCGTCATCGGGGCAGGCCCGGCGGGCCTGGCCGCCGCCAACCGACTGAACCGGATGGGATATGCCGTTTCGGTCTTTGAGAAGGATGAAAAGGCCGGCGGACTGCTCCGTTTCGGCATTCCGAATTTCAAACTCAACAAAAAGGTCATCGACCGGCGCATCGCGCTGCTGGAGCAAGAAGGAATCGTCTTCCACTATGGCGTGGAAGTGGCTCCGGATGCGCTTCCTGAGGGATTCGATGCCTATGTGATCGCCACCGGTACGCCGCAGGCGCGGGACCTCCCCGTCCCCGGCAGGGAGTTGAAGGGGGTCCATTTCGCCCTTGAACTTCTTTCCCAGCAGAACCGCATCCTCTACGGCGCGGAGGTCGCCGCCGAAGACCGCGTGACCTGCAAGGACAAGGATGTGCTTGTCATCGGCGGCGGCGACACGGGCTCCGACTGCATCGGCACGGCCCACCGGCAAGGCTGCAAATCCGTGATGCAGATAGAAATCCTGCCCAAGCCGCCAGTGGGACCGGACGATCCGGCGAATCCCTGGCCGGCCTGGCCGCGGACGCTCAAGACCTCTTCCTCCCACGAGGAAGGCTGCGTGCGGCGCTGGAACATCAATACGCTCCGCTTCCTCGGGAAGGACGGCCGCCTGACCGGCGTGGAAATCCAGCCGATCGACTGGGAGAAGGACCCGGACGGAGGACGGCCGAAGATGGTTCCGGCCGGTCCGACGGAAGTGGTCAAGGCCGACATCGTCCTGCTGGCGATGGGCTTCCTGAAGCCGCAGCTGCCTGATGCAGGCGCGAATGTCTTCTTCGCCGGGGATGTGCAGAGCGGTGCTTCCCTGGTTGTGCGGGCGATGGCCTCCGGCCACGACGCCGCCATTTCCCTGGATGCCTACTTCCGACAGCAAAGGTAGGGCGGTAATTCTGTAACATATTAGATAATAGTTACTTGCGAATTGATTCTTATTCGCATGTCCAAGGAGATTATATTCTTTTGTAAACCAACCTTAATCCATAACGGTAGTGTATTATGAAAAAGATTGAAGCCATCGTCCGGAAGACGAAATTCGAGGAGGTCAAGGAGGCCTTGCTCAACGCAGACATCAACTGGTTCGAGTACCACAATGTGCACGGGATCGGCCAGAGCCGCGAGGAACGGATCTATCGTGGCGTCCAGTATTCCACGGATGTAATCGAGCGCGTCGCGCTGACCATCGTCTGCCGCGACCAGTTCGTCGATCCGACCGTGGAGGTGATCCTGAAGACCGCCTCGACGGGGGAGATCGGTGACGGGCGCATTTTCATCAGCGATGTCATCGACACCTGGTCCATCCGCACGGGGGAGCACGGCGACACGGTGCTCCGGGACAAGAAGTAGAACCTTTAAAGTGTATATAAAATGAACGATATAGCTATTTCCCTCGATACTGTCTGGATGCTGCTGGCCGCAATGCTGGTATTCTTTATGCAACCGGGCTTCGCGCTGTGCGAGGCGGGATTCACCCGCAGCAAGAACACGGCGAACATCCTGATGAAGAACTTCGTGGACTTTATGTTCGGTTCCCTCCTTTTCTGGCTGGTCGGTTTCGGCTTTATGTTCGGCAGCGAAGGTGCCGGCTTCATCGGCGCCCCCAACTGGGGTGACCTGTCTTTCTACAAGAGTGACCTCCCCGTGGAGGGCTTCCTGATCTTCGAGACCGTCTTCTGCGCAACCTCCGCCACCATCGTGAGCGGTGCCATGGCAGAGCGGACCAAATTCTCCATGTACCTGGTTTACAGCGCGTTCATCTCGCTGTTCATCTACCCGATCGAGGGTCACTGGACCTGGGGCGGCGGCTGGCTGAGCGAACTCGGCTTCCACGATTTCGCCGGTTCGGCAATCGTCCACAGCGTGGGCGGCGTGCTGGCACTCATCGGTGCGATCGCGCTCGGCCCGCGGATCGGCAAGTACACCCCCGACGGCAAGAGCCGGGCTATTCCCGGTCATAACCTGACGATGGCCGCGCTCGGCGTGTTCATCCTCTGGATGGGCTGGTTCGGCTTCAATCCGGGTTCGCAGCTGGCTGCGTCGGGCGAGGTGAACCGTACGGCGATCTCGCACGTCTTCCTGACTACGAACCTCGCGGCGGCTGCCGGCGGCGTGGTGACCATGTTCGTCACCTGGTGGAAATATGGAAAACCGTCGCTCTCTCTGACCCTCAACGGTGTGCTGGCCGGTCTCGTCGGCGTTACGGCGGGCTGCGACCTGGTTTCCCCGCTCGGCGCGGTCATCATCGGCCTGATCTGCGGTGTCGTGCTGGTCTTCTCCATCGATTTCATCGACCGCAAACTGCACATCGACGACCCGGTGGGCGCCTCCAGCGTACACGGTGTCTGCGGTATCCTCGGCACGCTCCTGACGGGCCTGCTGGCCACGGATGGCGGCCTCTTCTACGGTGGCGGCTGGCATTTCTTCGGCATCCAGTGCCTCGGCATCCTGGTCATCGACCTCTGGGCGGCCGCGACCGGCATCCTGCTCTTCTTCGGTATCAAGAAGCTCCACGGCCTGCGTGTAGGCAAGCGCGTGGAAGAGGAAGGCCTCGACATTTACGAACACGGCGAAAGCTGCTACAATTAATTGAATATGAAAAAGATCATGATATTTTCCCTTGCGTTGCTGCTCGCCGGAGCAGCAACTGCCAAGGCGCAGGATACGGTGGAGCCCACCGTCGGTGTGGGCCTGGTTAGCGATTATGTCTGGCGCGGATTCCATCTCGGCGACGTGTCGGTGCAGCCGGAACTCGGCATCAGCTATCAGGGCCTGAGCCTGTCGGCCTGGGGTTCGGTGGGCCTGTCCAACCCGGCCGACACGAAAGAGCTCGACCTGACGCTCGGCTACGAGGTCGGCGGCTTCAGCATCAGCGTGACGGACTACTGGTTCAACGTGGGGCCCGATCTGCTGGGCCGTTATTTCCAGTATGCCGCGGACCGTACGAACCACGTGTTCGAGGCCACCGTCGGCTATGACTTCGGCTTCCTGTCGCTGGCCTGGTCCACCAACTTCGCGGGAAACGACGGTGTGAACAAGGCCGACAACCGCGCCTACAGCAGTTATGCCGAACTGAATGTCCCGTTCTTTTTCGGCGGCGTGGACTGGACGGCTACGGCCGGCGTGGTCCCGTACGCCACGGATTTCTACCTGGCGGACAACTTCGCGCTCGTCAACCTGGCGCTGACGGCGGAGAAGGAAATCCCCGTCACGGACAGCTTCTCGATCCCCGTGTTCGCGCAGCTGGCCGCCAACCCGCTGACCCGGGACCTCTTCCTGGTGCTGGGCCTTTCTCTGGGTCTGTAAACGTTTAATTTTCAGCAGAATAAGCCTATGTGTGGAATAGTCGGAATCTTCAACGTCCAGGAGCAGCCCGAGGCCCTGCGCCGGAAAGCCCTGGAAATGAGCCGCAGGATCCGTCACCGCGGTCCGGACTGGAGCGGCATCTGGTGCGGCGGGAGCGCCGTACTGGCCCACGAGCGCTTGAGTATCGTGGATCCGGAGTCGGGCGGACAGCCGCTCGTCTCCCCGGACGGAAAGCAGGTGCTTGCGGTGAACGGTGAGATCTACAACCACCAGGAGATCCGCCGCCGCTACGCCGGGAAGTATGACTTCCAGACGGGGAGTGACTGCGAGGTCATCCTCGCGCTCTACCGCGACAGGGGGCCGGATTTCCTGGAGGAACTCAGCGGGATTTTCGCTTTTGCGCTTTATGATGCGGAGCGGGACGCCTTCCTGATCGCGCGGGATCCCATCGGTGTGATACCCCTCTACATCGGCTACGACCCCGACGGGAAAATCTATGTCGCTTCCGAGCTGAAGGCGCTGGAAGGGCAGTGTGAGCGCTACGAGCCCTTTCTCCCGGGGCATTGCTGGTGGAGCGGCGATCCTGGCATTAAGCGCTGGTACACGCGCGACTGGATGGACTACGACGCCGTGAAGGACAATTCCGCCAGCGTCCTGGCCGTCCGGGAGGCGCTGATGGATGCCGTGAAGCGCCAGCTGATGTCGGACGTACCCTACGGGGTGCTGCTGTCCGGCGGGCTGGATTCTTCCGTCATCTCGGCCATCGCCGAGAAATACAGTACCATGCGCATCGAGGACGATTCGCGGACGCGGGCCTGGTGGCCGCGCCTGCACTCGTTCGCCGTCGGGCTGAAGGGCGCCCCGGACCTGGAGAAGGCGCGGAAGGTGGCGGAGCACATCGGCACCGTGCACCACGAAATCAACTACACCATCCAGGAGGGCCTGGACGCCATCCGGGATGTGATTTATTTCACGGAGACCTACGACGTGACGACCATCCGTGCCTCCACGCCGATGTACCTGCTGGCAAGGGTGATCAAATCGATGGGCATCAAGATGGTGCTCTCGGGCGAGGGTGCCGACGAGATTTTCGGCGGCTATCTCTATTTCCACAAGGCGCCGGATGCGAAGGCCTTCCATGAGGAGACGGTCCGCAAGCTTTCCAAACTCCACCTCTACGACTGCCTGCGGGCCAACAAGAGCCTGTCGGCCTGGGGCGTGGAAGGGCGCGTCCCCTTCTTGGACAAGGAGTTTCTGGATGTGGCGATGCGCCTGAATCCTTCGGCGAAGCTCTGCCCGGGCAAGACCATCGAGAAGCGTTTTGTGCGTGAGGCGTTTGACGATATGCTGCCGGAAGAGGTTGCCTGGCGGCAGAAGGAGCAGTTCTCCGACGGGGTGGGGTACAGCTGGATCGATACGCTGAAGAAGATCACGTCCGAGGCGGTGAGCGACGACCAGATGCTTCACGCGGCGGAGCGCTTCCCGATCCACACGCCACAGAACAAGGAGGAATATTACTACCGGAGCATCTTCTCCGAACTCTTTCCGAGCAATTCCGCCGCGCTGTGCGTGCCGAGCGAGGCCAGTGTGGCCTGTTCGACCGCCATCGCGCTGGAGTGGGACGCCGCGTTCAAGAATATGAACGATCCCAGCGGCCGCGCCGTCGCCGGTGTGCACGAACACGCCCTGTAACGAATACAGCAGCTTAAACGACAAACGACAGCCAAAAGGCTGTCGTTGACGTTTTGGAGCGGAAAACGAGAAACAGACCCTTCCGCAACAAACTTCCTGTGCATCAGTTTATTATTCAGGAAAAAGCTCCTTACTCAAATAACGCTGACGCAAGTTAAGCGAAAAAGAGCAGATAATCAACGATTTCTGAGCATATTCTGTTCCCGATCACACAGTCAAGAGTCCCCAGAAGATTTCCTGATGGAAAGATCCTGGGGATTCCCCTATCAATGTGCTACTACAAAGAGAAGCACTTCTTAATTCTTTGTACTGTGCTTTGCGATACACCACAGATCTTGGCAGTATTGCGCACTGACTGACCTGCTTTGATGTTCCTGATGACCGCCTTGTACTCTGTTGATAGCATCTCCTTGGTCTTTACCCCACTGCCTTTTGGCTTCCCTGGTTTTCCTCCATCACGAAGCCATTTGTCCCGGCCTGATTTTAACCTCATCTGGATAGCTTCAAGTTCTGCGCTAGCACTGAATTGAAGACAGGATATGAAGATGTTCAGGAAGGGGTTGGGCTTACCATCCTCCTGGAAGATATTGAGGTTCTCCTTCTGGAAATAGATGTTGATACCTGCATCCTTGCACTCCTTGACAATGAAGAGCACGTCATCCGATCTCCCTATTCTGGATAACTCTGTGGTGAGGATAGTGTGGATATGGTTCTCCTTGGCGTATGAGATTGCAGAGGAAAGGATGGCACGGTGCTCATAAGCGGTCCTTCCTGATATGTGCTCTTCAAAGGTCTTCTCTACCTGATAGTGGTTCCTGGATGCAAAGTCTTGGAGATCTTCTACCTGGCGTGTGGTGGATTGACGTGTTTCTAGTGCTCCTGACGAAGAAGTACGTGCCCAGATGATGGCAGTCTTGATAGGGGTGGTTGCTGATGTATTCATAATATGGGTGTATTCAAAAAATCGATCTTGGGGTGGATACAGGTTGATAGAATGATGGTGGTGTGCTAGAAAATGTCTATCGATGTAATCTTTGATAATGTTGGATACAAGAGGGTCATTTCAGGACGATCTCCATAAGTTTATTGGCAACTCCTTGCGCCACCAGAGCGTGAGACTCTGATGGATACCGGGTGGTGTAATTGGAGGACATCCCTGCAAGGATGATAGCAGAACAGATAATCAGTAACTGCTCTTTGGTCA
>LUZF01000016.1:763-6091 GCA_001602865.1 Bacteroidales bacterium Bact_14 | reverse complement strand
GAGGGCCGCGCCCGCGGCAACCTCGCGCTGACGCGCGTCCGCCAGGCCCGGCTCGCCGACGACGCGAAGCTCCAGGCGCTCTACAACTCCCTGTCCCGGAAAGACCTCGGGGATGTAACCGAGGATGTCCTGGTCGATGCGCTGGCCCATAGCAAAGGGGAATTCCGGCGCTATGTGGACGCCCCGCGCATCGAAAACGAGGCCCTGCGGCCGTATTTCGGGACGATCGGGCGCGGACTGCGCTTCGGCAGCCCGGCGGAGATCGCCGCCTGGGTGACGGACAACATCCGGCTGGACGAGGCCGGGAATCCGCAGCATCTGCGGATCCCGCCGGCAGCCGTCCGGGAGTCCCGCAGCGCCGACCGCCTGTCCCGCGGCATCTTCTTCGTGGCGATGTGCCGCACCTTCGGCTTCGAGGCGCGGATCGACCCGGTCACGGGCCGCACGCAGTACCGGGAAGGGGAGCGCTGGGTCAACGAGTATTTCGGCGAGCCGGGCGAGCGCATCCTGCCGCAGGGTACGCTCGGCGTCCGTTATACGCCGGTGAAGTATCTCGACGATCCGGAGGCGGAGCGCCATTTCACGCTCTCCCGCGTCGAGGACGGGACGGCGAAGGTGCTGTCCTATATGGGCCCGGCGAGCCGCCTGTTCCCGCTGCAGGTGGATGAAGGCTATTATCTGCTGACCAGCGGCACGCGGATGGCGGACGGCAGCGTCCTCGCGCACCTGGAATTCTTCCCGGTGGCCGCGAACGCGCGGACCGACGTGGATCTCGTGATGCGCACGGCGGGCGGCGGCGTCTCCGTCATCGGTACGATGGACGCGGAACAGCGCTTCCTGCCGGAGAAGGAAAGCGCCGAGGTGTCCCTGCTCTCGCGCACGGGACGGGGTTATTTCCTCGTCGCGGCGCTGGGCGGCAAGGATGAGCCGACGAACCACGCGGTCCGGCAGCTGGAGGGAATCAAAGATTATCTGAACGCCTGGGGACGGCCGGTCGTCGTGACCGGCAGCGCCCGTCCGAAAGGCCTGCAGAACGCGGTTTTCGGGACGGATACGGACGGAAAAATCGCGAAAATGCTGGCGGCGGGCTGCCGCAGCGACGCGACGACCCTGCCCGTGGTCGCGCTCTGCGACAGCTTCGGGCGCATCGTCTATTTCTCGCAGGGTTACAATACCTCGCTCGGAGAGGATCTGAAGAGGGTCATCGACGAGCTGTGATACTCCGGCGCGCCGCTGGCCGCCGCAATCTCATCGATATTCCAGTCGCGGATGCCGCAGCCGGCGAGGATGACGATCCGGCCGGCGGCCCGGCGGACGATTTCCGCGAGGCGGAAGCGTCCGGCGTAGGCGTCGGGCTCGTGGCCCGAGGTCAGGAGGCGGTCGCAGCCGAGGGCGATGATGTCCTCGAGGGCCTGCTCCGGATCGGCGCAGACGTCGAAGGCGCGGTGGAAAGTGACGCTCAGGGGCCTTGCAGCGGCGATCAGCGTACGCATCGCCGCGGTATCGACCTGCCCCTGCCGATTCAGGGCACCGATGACGACGCCGTTGGCGCCCGCTTCCTTGCAGATGCGGATGGAGTCCACCATTTCGCTGATTTCGGCTTCGCCGTAGATGAAGTCGCCCGGCCGGGGGCGGATGAGCACGTTGACGGGGATGCGGCAGCGCGCCACGGCTTCGCGGATGTCCGCTTCGCTGGGGGTCAGGCCGCCGCAGGGGAGGTCGCGGCAGAGTTCGATGCGGGAGGCGCCGCCCGCTTCCGCCGCCAGCGCGGCCGCGGGGGAGGTGCTGCAGGCTTCGAGGAAGCGCCTAGGCATTGGCTTTCTGCTTCTGCGGGTCCTTGAAGAGGATCATAAAGAGCACGGCGACCACGAAGGCGTAGCCGGCGAAGATGTACCAGGCAGTCGACCAGCTCGGCTCGGCGGCCTTGAAGACGACGGCGTCCACGACGGCGCCGGCGGCGAGCGTGCCGATAGAAGCACCTAAGCCGTTGGTCATCAGCATAAAGAGGCCCTGCGCACTGGAACGGATGTCCGGACCGACGTTCTGGTCGACGTAGAGGGAACCGGAGATGTTGAAGAAGTCGAAGGCGACGCCGTAGACGATGCAGCTCAGGATGAAGAGCAGCACGCCCGGCATATCGGGGGCGCCGAGGCCGAAGAAGCCGAAGCGGAGGACCCAGGCGAACATCGCGATGAGCATCACTTTCTTGATGCCGAAGCGCTTCATAAAGAAGGGGATCAGCAGGATGCAGAGGGTCTCGGAGGCCTGGGAGATCGCCAGCAGGGCGTTGGAGTTCTTGACGGCGAAGGTGTCGGCGAAGGCCGGATTCTCGCCGAAGCTGCCGAGGAAGGTATTGGCGTAGCCGTTCGTGATCTGGAGGGCGGAGCCCAGGAGCATCGAGAAGATGAAGAAGATCGCGAACTGGCCGTTCTTGAACAGGGTGAAGGCCTTCAGGCCGAGGGATTCCACGAGGGACGCGGCCTTGCCTTCCTTGCGCGTCGGGCAGGGAGGCATCGAGAGGGCGTAGCCGGCCATCACGAGGGAGAGGATGCCGGAGGAGAGGAGCTGCGTGTAGGAATCCTGCAGGCGGACGCCGCCGATGGACAGGAAGTTGGTCAGCAGCATGCTGCAGATGAAGCCGACGGTACCCCAGACGCGGATGGAGGGGAATTCCGTGACCGGGTCGAGGCCTTCGCGCCCGAGGGCGTTGTAGGCGACGGAGTTGCTCAGGGCGATGGTCGGCATAAAGAACGCGACGCTGAGGCTGTAGAGCGTGAAGAGGGGACCGAAGGCGATCGCGCCGCCCGCGGCGTTGCAGTACGCTCCCGCGCCGATCATGAAGAGGCCGGCGCAGGCGTGGCAGAGGGCGAGGACCTTCTGCGCCTCGATCCGCCGGTCCGCGAGGATGCCCATCAGGGTCGGCATAAAGATCGAGACGATGCCCTGCATCGCAAAGAACCACTTGATCTGGCTGCCCAGGCCGATGTTGCCGAGGTACCTGCCGAGGGAAGTCAGGTAGGCGCCCCAGACGGCGAATTCAAGGAAGTTGAGGATGATGAGCCGGAGCCGGAGTTGGGAATTCTTCATAAGGTCACGTTTTAGCATCAGCAAAAATAAGAGTTTTTCGGCGGATTTCACTATCTTTGAAACCAATTATTCCGCATCCGATGAAATTCGTCCTTACCGCCTCCGATCCCGGTTCCGCCGCCCGTGCGGGAGTCATCTCCACGGCCCACGGCGACATCCGGACCCCGATCTTCATGCCGGTCGGGACGGTCGGTTCCGTGAAGGGCGTCTACCACCGCGACCTGCGGGAGGACATCGGCGCCGAGATCATCCTCGGCAACACGTACCACCTCTATCTCCGGCCGGGCCTGGACCTGCTGCGGCAGGCCGGCGGCCTCCACCGCTTCGAGTCCTGGGACCGTCCGATCCTGACGGACAGCGGCGGCTTCCAGGTCTTCTCCCTGGCCCCGATCCGGAAGATCACCCCGGAAGGTTGTACCTTCCGCAGCCACATCGACGGCTCGAAGCACTGCTTCACCCCGGAGAACAACGTCGACACCCAGCGCATCATCGGCTCCGACATCATGATGGCGCTCGACGAGTGCTGTCCGGGCGACGCGGACTACAAGTATGCGGAGAAGTCCCTGCGGCTGACGCAGGGCTGGCTGGAGCGCTTTGCGAAGCGTTTCCGGGAGACGGAGCCGCTCTACGGCTACGACCAGACCTTCTTCCCGATCGTGCAGGGCTGCGTCTATCCGGACCTGCGCCGGCAGGCGGCGGAGCACGCCGTCGGCTTCGGCGCGGACGGCTACGCGATCGGCGGCCTCGCCGTGGGGGAGCCCACGGAGAAGATGTACGAGATGTTGGAGCTGGTCTGCCCGCTGCTGCCGAAGGACCGTCCGCGCTACCTGATGGGCGTCGGCACGCCGGCGAACCTGCTGGAAGGCATCGCCCGCGGGGTGGATATGTTCGACTGCGTGATGCCGACCCGCAACGGCCGCAACGGGATGCTCTTTACCTGGAACGGCGTGATGAATATGCGGAACGCCCGCTGGGCGGACGATTTTTCGGAGCTCGATCCGGACGGCACCTCTTTTGTGGACCATACTTATACGAAAGCCTATCTGAGACACCTCTTCATCGCCGGGGAGATGTTCGCGGCGATGATCGCGAGCGAACATAACCTGGCCTTCTACCTCGACCTGGTGCGGCAGAGCCGCGTCCACATCGAGGCCGGCGACTTCGCCTCCTGGAAGGAAGATGCGGTGAAACGGGTCTCCAGACGACTGTAAGCAGCTGATTATGAAGTACGAAGTCAAGATTCTCGACAAATACATATTCACGCGCTTCCTGCTGACCTTCATCATCGCGATCCTCCTCATCATCGGCATCGTGATCATCTTCGACATCAGCGAGAAGATCGAGCAGTTCGTGACGAACCAGGCGCCGCTGCACGCCATCGTCTTCGACTACTACGTCAACTGGGTCCCGTACTTCATGAATATGTTCAGCCCGCTGTTTGTCTTCCTCACGGTGATTTTCTTCACCTCGAAGATGGCGGCGAACTCCGAGATCATCGCGATTCTCTCGTCGGGCGTCAGCTACCACCGGATGATGGTGCCGTACCTGGCGGGCGCCGCCGTGATCGCGATGCTGTCCCTCTGCCTGAACCTCTTCATCATCCCGCGGGCCAACCGCGACCGCGTGGCCTTCGAGAACCAGTACGTCAAGGCGCGCAACGTCTTCGTCAAGGACATCCACTACCAGATCGCCCCCGGCCAGTTCGTCTACGTCGAGTCCTTCAGCCCCTGGAACAACACGGCCTACCGCCTGACCCTGGAGAGCGTGGAGGACAACAAGCTCAAGAGCAAGCTGACCAGCGAGTCCGCGACCTGGGACAGCACCGCCGGCGCCTGGACCCTCCGCCAGTATTTCATCCGGGACTACGTCGACGGGATGCAGGACCGCATCCGCTCCGGCCCGGTCCGGGATACGGTGATCGACCTGAACGTCGCCGACTTCTACCGCAACTCCAAGACCGTCGAAACCCTGCCCCACAAGGCCCTGAACCAGCTTATCGCGACCCAGAAGATGCGCGGCGACTCGAACGTGATGTACGCCCAGATCGAGAAGAACAACGCTTCTCCCTGCCGTTCTCGGCCTTCATCCTGACGATTATGGGCGTCTCCCTGTCGTCCCGCAAGCGCCGCGGCGGCACGGGCTGGAACATCGCCATCGGCATCGGCCTGAGCTTCTCGTACATCCTCTTTATGAAGTTCAGCCAGATGTTCGTCTTCACGGGCAGTATGTCCGCGACGGTCG
>LUZF01000016.1:0-751 GCA_001602865.1 Bacteroidales bacterium Bact_14 | reverse complement strand
AACCTCGTGTTCGCCATCGTGACGGGCATCCTCTACAAACTCGCACCGAAGTAAAGCCACTGATATGAAAGTCCAGATTGTCAACCGTTCCCGCTGGGACGTGCCTTCCTACGCGACCGAATTCTCCGCCGGCGTGGACCTCCACGCCAACATCGACGCCCCGCTGACCCTGCGCCCCCTGGAGCGCGCCATGGTGCCCACGGGCCTGTATATGGCCATTCCGGCCGGGTACGAGGGGCAGGTGCGCCCGCGCAGCGGCCTCGCGGCCAAGCACGGCATCACGGTCCTCAACACCCCGGGCACGATCGATGCCGACTACCGCGGCGAGATCCGGGTGATCCTCGTGAACCTCTCGTCGGAGCCGTTCGAGATCGCGCCGGGCGAGCGCATCGCCCAGATGGTCTTCGCGCGCCACGAGGTGGCCGTGTTCGAGGAGGTCGAGTCCCTCGACGAGACGCAGCGGGGGAGCGGCGGCTTCGGTTCAACCGGAAAATAAGATCCCTATGGATATCGAATTGATTTACAGCAAGTACCTCGCTTGCGGCGGACAGGTTACGACGGACAGCCGGACCCTGCGCGGCGGCGAGCTTTTCATTGCCCTGAAGGGCGAGAATTTCGACGGCAACCGTTTCGTCCCGCAGGCGCTCGCGGCGGGCGCCGCCTGGGCGGTCGCATCCCGCGACGCCGGCCTCGGCGCGGATCCCCGCGTGATCGAAGTGGAAGACACCTATGAGGCGCTCAAGGTGCTGGC
>LUZF01000015.1 GCA_001602865.1 Bacteroidales bacterium Bact_14 | reverse complement strand
ACCGCGGTCCGCGACCTGCAGCCGCAGGCGGCCGCGTTCCCGGCCGGCGGGCCCGCGCCGGAGCTCCCCCCGGAGGAGGACTTCGCGCCCGCCATCGGCGAGCCGACCCGGTACAACCGCCTCGCCCGCCTCGTGAACATCCATTCCTGGGCCCCGCTCTTCTTCGAATATGACAAGCTGCTCTCCCTTTCCGAAGACCAGTTGAAGAATGCGGCGACGCCGGGTGCGACCGTCTTCTTCCAGAATGAACTGAGTACCCTCTCCGGCTCTGCGGGCTATTCCATCACCCGCCACGGCGGCTACGCCAAAATGACATACAGCGGCCTCCTGCCCGTCTTTGAAGGCGCCTTCAGCAGCTACAACGGCTCGAACACCGGCTACGTCGAAACATACATCCCGCTGAACCTCTCCTCAGGCGGCTGGCGCCGCGGCATCATCCCACGCGGCCGCTACGTCTGGGTCAAGGGCCAGAAAGGCCTCTACTCCGTCTCCGCACGCGCCTACATCCTGCGCCCGATCGCCCAGGCCGCCATCTTCCCCCGCTGGGGCATCGGCGTCGAGTACGGCTTCACCCAGGCGGAGAACCGCCTCTCCCAGTATGTGTACGGCTACCTCCCGGGCTTCATCCCCGAACACGGCCTGAAGCTGACCAACACGACGAGCCGCCAGGACAATATGGAGAACCCCTTCTCCTCCGTCTTCACCGCCGACTACGCGATGGCCATCCTGCCCACCGACTGGGCCGGCCTCTCCCCCGTCGCCTACCTGCGTAACTTCGAGGTCATCCTCCACGGCGAATTCGGCTACCGCGGCCAGCGCTGGACCCCCGGCTACGGCGCCACCCTCTACGCCCACCTCGGCAACTTCCTCTGGATCCCCTACGACACCCGCATCGGCGGCTCCGTCCTCAAAGTCGGCGGCCAGCTGACGCTCTCCATGCTGTTCAGCGTTGACTTATGAGTCAACGCTGAACAGCGATGGACGCTCGCGTCATCCCTATTTCCCCCCTGCGCCCCCCAGGGGGATTGCGACCTCCGCTTCGCTTCGGTCGGTGCAGATGCGTAGAGGCGCGGGGAAGGAGGCGGAAGGTATTTTTACGGCTGAAACCTGTGGCCGCCCGCGGCCTCATGAGCGGGAGGGGCCCGCAAGCGCAGCGCAGTGGGAGGGACGAGGTGCGAAGCACCGATGGGTTTCAGGCGAAAAATACCTTCCGGCGGCGAGAGGCGAGAGGGAAATGACGCGGCGGAAGGCTATTTCCGGCGGTCAATCTTTTTCCAGAGGAGATACATCAGGGCGCCCCAGGCGAGGAAGAGGAGGACGTAGACGAGGTACGGAAGCCGGGGCTGGTAGGCGTTTTCGTCGATGAGCTCTTCGAAATTGGGGATGTCGGCGTAGTAGTAGGCGCCGGCGCCGAAATCGTAATCGGGATTCAGGCCGAGGCGGTGGGCCATGATGTAGACGGCTATAACCAAAGTGACCACCGCCACGAGGACGGTGATCACCTTGTATATCGTCTTGCGCGAGGGCATCGCTACGCGAGGCTCGGGACCGGGAAGAGCACGCCGGAGAGCAGGAACCAGACGGCGAAGAGCGTCAGGAGGATATTGAACACCTGGCCCACGATGTAGAGCCAGAGCACCTTGCCGCCCTGCATCTGCTTGGCGAGCTCCTTGAAATTGGTGTCGAGGCCGATCGAGGTGAAGGCCAGGACGAACGCCCAGTTCTTGTACTGGTCGAGCACCTTGTTGATGGCGCTGACCTGGTCCGCACCGCAGAGCGGCTGGATGATGAAGGAGGCCACCAGGGAGGCGACGAAGAAGCCGATGATGAACTTCGGGAAGCGGTACCAGATCTCGCCGGCGCCGACCTTTTCGCCCTGTTTCTTGTTCACGCTCGTCGCGAAGAAGAGCGCCACGAAGAAGGCGATGAAGCCGATCAGGATGTTCTGGATCATCTTCACGAGGACGGCGGCCTTCTCGGCCTCGCCGCCAAGGGCGGAACCGGCCACGGCCACGGCGCCCGTGCTGTCCACGGTACCGCCGATCAGCGAACCACCCATAATCGGGCTCATATCCAGCGCCTTGATGATCATCGGTTCGAAAATCATCATTAGGATGGTAAAGATGATGGAAATGGACACCGCGAGCGTCAGGTCCTGCTTCTTCGCGCCGGAGGCAGCGCCCGTCGCGATCGCCGCGCTGGTACCGCAGACGCTGGTCGCGGCCGCGAGCGTAATCACGAGCGGCTTGTTGTCCATCTTCAGGATGCGCGTACCGAAGTACCACATAAAGAGAATCACGACCGGAGTCACGATCCAGGCGATGCCGAGGCCATAAAGGCCGAACTTTGCGATGTTCGAGAAGAGCACTGAGAAGCCCATGATGACAAGGCCGGTCTTGATGTAGAATTCCGTGCGCACGGCCGGCTTCAGCCAGGCGGGAACGCCGACGGTGTTGGACACCAGCAGGCCGATGATCAGGGCCCAGAAAGCCCATTCCAGATAGCGGTTCAGCGTAAATTCCGCGCTCACGAGGCGGACGATGACCGCGAGGACGAAGAGGACGAGGAACGCCGGAAGGAACTTCCGCGCCTTCTCCCCCTGCAGCTTCACGCCGGCCGTAAAGAGCGCCGCGAGAACCACGAAGGTCAGGGCGAGCTTGCCCCAGAAAGCCCCGGTAAACTGCTTCCAGAGCGGAGCGGCGGCGACGCCGTTCTCACCCCAGGTCCAGGTGCTGAATTTCAGTGCGGAGAAATCGAAGGCTTTCGTGAGGACGGCGACGATGCCGATGATAATCACGATAAAGCCGAGCCAACAGGCCAGCCAGTCTTCCTTTTTCAGGAGATCCGACCAAGAAGTTTTGTTGCTCATATCAATAGGTTTGGTTTTCGTCTAGCCTTCAAATATAGCGTTTTTTGCTAAATTTGCGAGAAGCTATGACCCAGGAAATCCAAGCCACCTGCCGGCGCTGCGGCGAAAAGCACCGTCTGGAACACATTAGCAGCATAAACGCCACATCAGACCCGGACCTCAAGCAACAGGTCCTGGACGGCAGCCTCTTCCTCTGGGAATGCCCCCACTGCGGAGAGCGCAACCTGGACACGGCCCCCCTCCTCTACATCGACCCGGAGGCCCGACTGCTCGCCATCCTCTCCGCCGAGGAAATCAGCCTCGAAGCGCCCCAGGAAGGTCCATATGCCGGCTTCACCGTCCGCCGCGCCGCGACCCCCGGCGTCCTCATCGAGCTCATCAAAATCTTCGACGCCGGCCTCGACGATGCCGTCGTGGACCTCTGCAAGCAGGTCACGCGGATGGAAATGGGCAAGGATGCGCTCGAGTTGCGCTTCCTCCGGCTCAACGGCCCCGATAACGAAATCATCTTCACCTACCCGCAGGACGGGCAGATGAAGATGATCGCAATCGGGTTCAATGTCTACGAGGATTGCTCTCGCATCCTCGCGGGACATTGACCTCTATCTACTAATAACCAGGATTCTGGACCAGGTTCTTGTTGTTCACGATCTCGTTGTAAGGGATCGGGAGCAGCGTGTGGTGCTCGTCAACCTTCTGCCACTCGAGCACATACGGATACTCGACATGCCATCCGGCAGGGCCCTTGTCCGTCGCGGAGTCCGCATACATGAGCGGATAGTAGCGGCCGACACCGTAGGTATCCAGGATACGGCCCATTTCCTTGACGAAGTCGCCCCAACGGAGAAGGTCATACCAGCGCTCCGCGTTCTCGAAGTATAACTCGTAGCGGCGCTCGGCCTTGATACCGTAGGTAGCATCGTCCATGGAGAGGCTCGGAGCCGGAGCAATACCCGCACGGGCGCGGACCTTGTTGAGGTACTCCAGACCGAGGGCCTTGTCACCCGCACCGTTCGCAGCGCACTCAGCGTACATCAGGAGGATGTCAGCATAGCGCAGCAGCGGAATGTTCGCATTCGAGAAAGCATAGGAATCGTTGCTGGCGCCGATCATGTTCTTATCGTTCATGTAGGTCAGACCCTTCAGACGGGCGTAACCGTCGGAGCCGTACCAGTTGTTGGCGGCATTGATACCAGGCTTACGAAGCGTGTAGGTGAAGATGGCACCCGGATCGCCCGTCGCCTTGTTCTTGACGAACTCATCGTAGGTGACGAGGTTGGCGATACGGCGAGGGCTGTCACCATCGTGGGCGATCGCCTCGATCGCGAACGCCTTGGTCACATTCAGGAAGCCCCAGGAGTTGTTCCAGAGCTCATCCGGATGGTTGATCAGGGACGGACGCAGACCGTTGTAGTTGTAGTAGTCGTTACGGACGGAACCCGCCTCGGTACGATCAGCAGCATTGAAGTCGAACTCAAGCAGGTACTCCGGACCGAAGTCACCGGCGCAGCGCATGATATCGCCGTAGTTCGGAAGCAGGTCATACAGACCGCTGTCGATAACCTTCTTCAGGTTCGCGGCGGCGTCGCTGTACTTCTTCTGGGCGAGCTGGGCCTTGGCCAGGAAACCGATGCAGGCTTCCTTCGTCCAGCGACCACCGATCTGGCTCTGGCCATTCTTGCCGGCCTTCGAAGGAAGGACCGCGGCAGCCTCGGTGAAGTTCTGCTCAATGAATGCCCAGGTTTCGGCCGCAGGGGTGTTCGGCATCTCGTACTCATCCGGCTCAAGCAGATGGTCCACGAGCGGCGGGGTTCCCCACTGCATCACAAGGTGGTAGAACGCATACGCGCGGGAGGCCTTCGCCTCGGCGATCGCGCGCTGCTTGTACGCCTCGCTGCCCTGAATCTTTTCGATGACCAGGTTGCAGCGGTAGATCAGTTCGTACAGCTGGTTCCAGCTTTCCTGCAGCTGACCGTTATCCGCGGTGATCGCGTGCGTGCTGAACTGCACGTGATACGGCTGGTCGGCGATATCGGAGCCGCCCACGTAGTTCTCACCCGTGATCTCGTTCGCCACGAGGAACCAGGGACGGTTGTAGAAGTTGTGCATTCCGTAGTAGATAGCGGCAACGAGCTTATTGACCTCGGGCTCACCGGCTTCGGCAAGGTAGGTCTCCAGGTCATCCACACTCTTCTGGGGAATCTCAAGTACGTTCTGGGAGCAGGAAGATAATGTCAAGCCCAAAAGCGCAATCAGTATATAAATACCTTTTTTCATAATTGTCGTGTTTTTACGTTTTTACTTTCAAGCTTTGTCTTAGAAATTCACGTTAACACCGAAAGTGATGTTCTTGGAGACAGGGTAACCGTGCTTATCCATACCCATCTCGGAGCCGTTCTGGACGACTTCCGGATCCGGACCAGGATACTTGGTGAAGGTGATGTAGTTGTCAAGCGAGCAGTAGAAGCGCATCGACTGGATCGCGATCTTCTGCGTCCACTTGTTCGGAAGGGTGAGACCCAGCTGCATCTGCTTGATCTTGAAGTAGGATGCATCGTAGACGCACGCGCTGGAATCCAGGAAGTAGCTCCAGTTACCTTCCGTAACCGCAGGATACTTCGCGGCAGTGCCCTTCACATAGTAGGAGTCATACCAGAATTCCTTGATCTGGTTCTTGTTCGGACGGTAGACCACCAGCCACATATCGTTGCCGTGGGAACCGGAACCGACCATCGAGAAGTCGAGGAACTTCCAGTTGAGCTGGAGGGTAACACCGTAGGTGAAGTCAGGAATCGCGTCGCCCATATAATCCTTGTCATCCGGATCGAGCATACCGTTGCCGTTCACGTCCTTGTACTTCGGAGTACCGTCGGCCTCCATGCCTTCGTAGATGTAACCACGCATATACCACAGCGGGTAGCCTTCCTCGAAGTAGGTCGCGATAAGCGAGGAGGAGTGGATCTGGGCGCCGCCCTGACGGCCGAGACCGCCGAGGTCCTCAACCATGTTGTACAGGGTCGCAAGGTTGCCGCTGATGCTGTAGGAGAAGTCGCCGAGCTGCTGCTTCCAGTTCGCCTCGAACTCCAGACCGCGGTTGCGGATGAGACCGAGGTTCTTGTACACGGAGGATGCACCGGTGATACGAGGAGGGGCCACGGAAACGAGGAGGTCCGTCGTAGCCTTGTCGTAGTAGTCAACCGTCACGGACAGTTTGTCGCGGAAGAAGCGCATATCGACACCGAGGTCGAGCTGCACGGACTCTTCCCACTTCAGGTCCGGGTTAGGAAGACGGCTGCTGCGCAGCGTCTGGAGGTTCACCTTCGATGCACCGGGGATCAGGGAGTAGGTGCTGCTCGAGGTGCTGAGCGTCGCGGCGTACGGATAGCCGGAAAGGACGTTCACGTTACCGTTCTTACCCCAGCTGGCACGGAACTTCAGGTACGACCAGACCTCAGGGTTGATGTTGTCCTTGAAGAACGCCTCGTTGGACGGCGTCCAACCGATGGACGCTGACGGGAAGTAGCCCCAGCGCGCTCTCTTCGAAAGCTTGGAGGCGTCGAACGCATCCGCACGGAAGTTCACCTGCGCGTTGTAACGGCCCTTGTAACCCCAGGTCAGACGGCCGAAGTAACCCAGCTGAGAGGACTCGCTCGGAGTACCGCCGGAAAGGGACTTGGTCGCATCGGAGGTCGCGTTGCCGATATAACGGTAGACCGGGTTCTCGCTGGAAAGCTTGTTCACGCTCGCACCCGCGGAGATGCTGTAGTTCGTACGGTAGGACATACCGGCCATCGCCGTGAAGTCGCTCGCACCGACCTTGAAGCTGTAGTTCGCGAAGTTCTCCCACTGGGTCGTGTAGTTGCGGCTCGCGGTCGTCGACAGCGACATGTTGGTCGACTGACCCACCGGGTCGCCATAGTACGGACGGCTGTAGGACCAGCTCTCACCTCCGCCGAAGTTGAAACCGAGGCGGCTCGTGAAGACGAAGCCCTTGAAAGGAGTGACGTTCGCGGTAAGGACGCCGCGGAAGCTCGTATTGCCGCTGAAGCCCTCGTTGTTGTCACGGTTGATGAACGGATGGGTCATTTCGGACGCGTACATCGTAGGAGTCCAGTAATAACCCTCGCGGCTCTGGATGAGCTGGTTCTTCGGAATGGAACCGAAACCGTATCTCTCGACATCGGCCTCAGCCATCTCGAGCGGAGTCGTCGGATCCATCTGGAAGGCACCGCCCACCATGTTGCCCTGCTCCGTACCGAATGCGGAAACGGTGCCGCGCTTCGTATGGTCGACAGTGATGTTGCTCTGCAGCTGCAGCCAGTTCTTCACCTTGTAGCTCGAGTTGATCTGGCCGGTGATACGGTCCATGTAGTCCTTCGGACCGGCAACCATACCGTCGTTGTTCATATAGGTAAGGGAGGCGAAGTAGTTGCCGCGGTCGTTTCCGCCCTGGCCGCCTACCGTGTAGCGCTGGAAGATACCGGTCTCGAAGACCTCGTCCACCCAGTTCGTCTCGGTACCGTTCCAGTTCGCGAACACGGAACCACGGCCGATCGCCGTCTGGAAGTCCACGAATTCCTTCGCGTTCATGACGTCCATCCGGGAAGCGTTGTTCTGCATCGCCACGGAGGCGTTGAAGAACAGGCGGCCTTCGCCGGCTTTGCCCTGCTTCGTCGTGATGAGGACGACACCGTTACCAGCCTCAGCACCGTAGATAGCGGCGGAAGCAGCATCCTTCAGAACCTCGATGGACTCCACGTTGTGGGTATCGATGTAGTTGATGTTGCTGACCTTCATACCGTCGACGATGTACAGCGGGTTGTTCGAACCGGAGGAGTTCGAGGAGTAACCGCGGACGCGGATGCTCGTACCTGCACCCGGAGCACCGGAGCTGGAGAGGATCTGCACGCCGGCAGCCTTACCCATCAGGGCCTCACCCAGACCTTCGGTCATGCGGGTCTCGAGCTCATCCGTCTTGATGGAGGCAACCGCACCGGTAACGTCGGACTTTCTCTGGACCGCGTAACCGATAACGACTGTTTCTTCCACCATCTCGGTGTCCTCGAGGAGGCTCACGTTGATGACAGTCCTGCCACCCACGGCGACAGTCTCAGTCTGGTAGCCCAGGCAAGAAACCTCGAGCGTCGCGTTCGCCGGCACGTTGTTCAACGTATACGTACCGTCGGCCTCGGTCACCGCTCCGTTGGTGGTGCCACGCACCATCACCGCCGCGCCGATCACCGGCTCGCCGCCCTGATCAGTAACTTTACCTGAAATTCTTTGCTGCGCAAATGCGTTCGGAAGCATTCCGACCATCAGCAACAGCATCGTAGCTAAGTAAAATTTTTTAATCATGGTTTTTGTTTTTAAAAAATTTGGTTAGTAATGCTAAAAAGTGTTGTTCTTTTTAATTTTTTTCCTTTTTTTTACTCCCAGCTACCGAGTTTCCCCACTAAAATATAAGTGCGAGCGACAGGGAAAGACTCGAACATTTTTCGTTGTCTTCCCTCCGTCGGACACCATTATTTTATGTATCTTCAAGAGCCACGTCGGCAGTATAAGCCCTCAAATATACGAAAATATTTTAAAAAACAACCCTAGAGTTTCTTAAGAATCTCGTTCAGGTTCACTTTTTCATTAATTTTTTGTTTCAAAGCCGCAATCGGGATGCGAATTTGCTCCATTGTGTCGCGTTCGCGCACCGTGACCGTATGGTCTTCGAGGCTCTGGTGGTCCACCGTGACGCAGAACGGCGTACCGATGGCGTCCTGCCGGCGGTAGCGCTTGCCGATGGAGTCCTTTTCGTCGTACTGGCAGTTGTAGTCGTAGCGCAGCTCCTGCAGCACCTCGCGGGCGAGCTCCGGCAGGCCGTCCTTCTTCACGAGCGGCAGCACGGCGGCCTTGATCGGCGCGAGCGGGGCCGGCAGGCTGAGCACGGTCCGGGTCTCCCCGTTCTCCAGCTGCTCTACCTTATATGAATGGGAAAGCACGGCCAGGAACATACGGTCCACGCCGATGGAGGTCTCGACACAATAAGGAACGTAGCTCTCCCCCGACTCCGGGTCGAAGTAGGTCAGTTTCTTTCCGGACAGCTTCTGGTGGTTGCCCAGGTCGAAGTCGGTACGGGAGTGGATGCCCTCCAGCTCCTTGAAGCCGAACGGGAAGTTGAATTCGATGTCGGTCGCGGCGTTCGCGTAGTGGGCGAGTTTCTCGTGGTCGTGGAAACGGTAGTTCTCCGCGCCCATGCCGAGGGCGACGTGCCACTTCATCCGGTTTTCCTTCCACTGGCGGAACCATTCCATCTCGGTCCCCGGTTTCACGAAGAACTCCATCTCCATCTGCTCGAACTCGCGCATACGGAAGATGAACTGGCGGGCGACGACCTCGTTGCGGAAGGCCTTGCCGATCTGTGCGATGCCGAAAGGAATCTTCATACGGCCCGTCTTCTGGACATTGATATAGTCCACAAAGATGCCCTGGGCCGTCTCCGGACGCAGATAGACCGTATTGGCCTCGTCGCCGACGGAGCCGAACTGCGTCGAGAACATCAGGTTGAACTGACGGACGTCGGTCCAGTTACAGGTACCGCTGATCGGGCAGACGATGTTGTTGTCGATGATGATCTGGCGGTATTCGGCCAGGTCGTTGGCGCCCTCCGCCTTCAGGTAGCGGTTGTGGACCTCCTCGTAATGGGCCTTCTCGCGCAGGACGTTGGGATTCGTCTCGCGGAACTTGGCCTCGTCGAAGCTCTCGCCGAACTTCTTGCGGCCCTTCTCGACCTCCTTATTGATCTTTTCCTCGATCTTCGCGAGGAAATCCTCGATCAACACGTCCGCGCGGTAGCGCTTCTTCGAATCCTTGTTGTCGATGAGCGGGTCGTTGAACGCGGCGACGTGGCCGGAGGCTACCCACGTCTTCGGGTGCATGAACACGGCGGCGTCGATACCGACGATGTTCTCGTTCAGGCGGGTCATCGCGTTCCACCAGTACTGCTTGATGTTGTTCTTGAGCTCGACACCCATCTGGCCGTAATCGTACACGGCGGCCAGGCCGTCATAGATCTCACTGGACGGGAAAATGTACCCGTACTCCTTGCAATGGGCGACAAGCACCTTGAATAATTCTTCCTGGGTCATATAACAAAATGTTAATAATTAATCTTTTATAAACTTCATCGTCTCCTTCACGAAATCCCGTTCATCCATCCGCGGATGGGGAATCACCAGCTCCGGCGTCTCCACTTTCCGGTCTCCGAAAAGGAGGATGTCGATGTCAATCCTGCGGTTGTGGTAAATCCTTTTCCCCTCCGCATCGTATTCCAGTCTCTCCCGGCGTCCCATCCGCCGTTCGATCCGCTTGCACTTTTTCAAAACCTGCGCAGGTTCCTCTTCCAGTTCATACAGGACCGCGCAATTCAAGAACGGCGCCCCGTCGAACCCCCACGCCTCCGTCTCCAGGAACGGGGAAACCCGCAGCCAGTGGCACCCGAAAGCCTTGTCCATCTTCCTGAGCGCACGCTCGAGGTTCCGTTTCCGGTCGCCCAGGTTGCTCCCGAGGGAAAAGTACACCTGCTCCCCCGCCATCACGCGTCCTCGAGTTCCGGATCCATCCCCAGCGCCACCCGCGCCTCGTCTGAAAGCAGGCTCGTCGTCCACGCCGGCTCGAACACCAGGTCGATCTTGCAGTCCTTCACGCCGGGCACATCCCGCACGCTCTTGTCCACATCCCCCATCACCATATCCGCCATCGGGCAGTTCGGCGCCGTAAACGTCATCTGGATGTATACCTCGTGCGCCTTGTTGATCTTCAACTCGTAGATCAGGCCCAGGTCGTAGATGTTCACCGGAATCTCCGGATCGAACACCTGCTTCAGCGCCAGCACGACATTCTCGTACAGCGGAGCCAGTTCCTTCACGTCCTCGGCGGACAGGATTTCTTCTTCGTCTTTCATTTTCCTGCAACAATTTCTTCCGCCGCCCGCCGGAGCGTCCCGATCATCGAGACCAGCCCGTTGGCGCGCGTCGGGGAAAGATTCTCCCGCAGCCCGATTTCCTCCAGGAAGGCAAAATCATCGGCGGCGATCTCCTCCGGGGTCCGGCCGGAATACACATCCAGCAGCAGCGCGATGATCCCCTTCGTGATCAGCGCGTCGCTGTCCGCGGCAAACCACAGCTTCCCGTCGCGCAGCTCCCAGTCGAGCCAGACGCGCGATTGGCAGCCCTTGATGAGCCGGTCCTCCGTCTTCCGGTCTTCCGGATATCCGGAGAGATTCTTCCCGAGGTCGATGATGTACTCATAGCGGTCCATCCAGCCTTCGAACATCCCGAATTCCTCGACAATCTCCCTTTTCTTATCTTCCAGCGTAATCATTCAATTACTTCTAAGTCAACATATTAATCGCCTTCTCCAGGCATTCGGCGAACTGCTGCGCCTCCGCGAGCGTATTGTACGGCGCGAAGGACGCCCGCAGCATCCCGGTCACCCCGAAGCGGTCCATCAGCGGCTCGGCGCACATCTGCCCGGAGCGCACGGCCACACCCATCTTGTCCAGGATCAGCGCCAGGTCCTCGTGGTGCGCGCCTTCCACGCAGAAGGAGAACAGCGGCACCTTCAGCGCCCGGTCGGCCGGATCGCCGAACAGGCGGATCCGCCGGTCGGCGTGGAGCGCGTCCAGCACGAACGCCTTCACCGCCTCCCCGCTCCGCCGCAATTCCTCATCGGCGAACACGGTCCCCGCGAGCGCCAGCGCCGGTTGCAGCGTCGGCACGGCGCAGAAATCCTGCGTCCCCGCCTCGAACTTCCCCGGCAGCGGCGCGTAGGTCGTCCCGCTGAAGCGCACGGTATCGATCATCTCTCCCCCACCCAGGAACGGCGGCATCTGCTCCAGCAGCTCCTTCTTTCCATAGAGCACCCCTGTACCGGTGGCGGCGAAAACCTTGTGCCCGGAGAAAACATAGAAGTCGCATCCCAGGTCCCGGACGTCCACAGGCCCGTGGACGATTCCCTGCGCACCATCGGTCAACACCTTGCAACCTTTTGAGTGACAAAGGTTTACTATCTCTTTTATGGGGTTGATAACGCCCAGTACGTTCGATATTTGGGCGACACACAGGATACGGGTATGCTCCGTGAGATTCTCAGCGAGTTGTGAAAGCAGGATCCGGCCGTCTTCCGCGACCGGAAGGACGCGGATCTTCGCGCCGGCCCGGGCGGCGGCGAGCTGCCAGGGCACGATGTTCGAATGGTGCTCGCACTCCGCGATCAGGATTTCATCCCCCTCCCGCAGGAAGGCCTCGCTGAAGCTCCGGGTGACCAGGTTGATCGCCGCCGTCGCTCCCGAGGTGAAGATGATCTCCTCCCGGCTTTCCGCGTTCAGATAGTCCCGGACGAAATCCCGGGTCTGCTCGTACGCGTCCGTCGCACGGACGGCGAGCGCGTGGACGGCGCGGTGGAGATTCGCGTTGTCGCGAAGCGCCATCGCCTCCCACCGCTCCACGACCGAAGCCGGACGCTGCGACGTCGCCGCGTTGTCCAGATAGACCAGCGGACGTCCGTTCACCTGCGTGGACAGAATCGGGAATTGCGCTCTAAGTTCGTCGACAGTCATAATAGCCTGCAAATTTAGAAAAGTCTTCTTTCTTTTGATGCTAAATTAACATATTTTTGCATGTTATGATCAATTACATCAAAGGTTCCATCGTCGAATTGAACCCCGCCCAGGTCGTCCTGGACAACCACGGCATCGGCTACGACATCGAGATTTCCCTCCAGACCTACCAGGTCCTGGAAGGCAAACAGGAGGCGACGCTCTACATCTACCACCACATCCGCCAGCGCGAAGACATCGAAGTCTACTACGGTTTCGCGACCAAGGACGAGCGCGAACTCTTCAAACTCATCATCGGGGTTTCCGGCATCGGCGTGAACTCCGCGCGGATGATTCTCTCCTCGCTGAGCGCGGAAGAGTTGCGCGAGGCGATCCTTTCCGAGAACGTCTCCGTCATCAAGGCAGTCAAGGGAATCGGCCTCAAGAGCGCCCAGCGGATGATTCTGGAGCTGAAAGACAAGATCGTCAAGGGCGAGGGAATGGACAGCGAGCCGCTCTTCCCGGCCGACAACAAGAAGGCCGTCGACGAAGCGACCCAGGCCCTCATTATGCTGGGATTCTCCCGCCAGAACATCGGCAAAGCCATTCAGTCCATCCTGAAATCCAATCCTCGCGCGACCGTCGAGGAGCTGATCAAAACCGCCCTGAAAGTCCTGTAACGTTCCACGTGGAACATCAGCGACCAAAATAAACGAGCAAGACAGAAATGTCCGCCGGCGAGACGCCGGAGATACGAGAGGCCTGCGCCAGCGTGCGCGGGCCGTATTTTTTCAGCTTCTGGCGACACTCGATAGTAAGGCCTGTCACCCGGTCGAAATCGAAATCCTCTGGGATCTGAAGGTCCTCCAGGCGGTTGATCTTTTCCGCCAGCTGCCGTTCGCGATCGATGTATCCGCTGTACTTGATATTGATTTCAACGGACTCGATTACCTCAGGCGAATAAGTTCCACGTGGAACAAGCGCCTCCAGCGAAACCTCAGGGCGCGTCGCTATCTCTGCGATTTTCCGGGAGTCACCCAGCGGCGCCGAGCCGACCGAAGCGAGGTAATCATTGACCTGTTTCGCGGTTACCTTGGTCTTGTACGCATAGCACTCCAAGGCCTCCGCCTGCGCATATTTGCGCACCATCAAATCATAGCGGGAATCGTCTGCAAGGCCGATTTTATGGGATTTCTCCGTCAGCCGCAAATCGGCATTGTCCTGCCGCAGAAGGATGCGGTACTCGGCCCGGGAAGTGAACATCCGGTAGGGCTCGTCGACTCCCTTCGTAATCAGGTCGTCGATCAGGACACCGATGTAGGAATCGTCCCGTTTCAGGAGGAACGGTTCGGCGCCAACGCACTTCAGGTGGGCATTGATGCCTGCGACGATGCCCTGTGCGGCGGCTTCCTCATAGCCGGTCGTGCCGTTGACCTGGCCGGCCAGGAAAAGACTTTCGATTACTTTGGATTCGAGCGTCGCGCGCAGCTGGGAAGGATCGAAGTAGTCATATTCGACAGCGTAGGCCGGACGGAACACGTGGGCGTGTTCGAGCCCCGGAATCGCGTGGAGCGCATCCAGCTGGACCTGCAGCGGCAACGAGGAGGAGAATCCCTGGAGGTAGTATTCGCTCGTGTGCCGGCCTTCCGGTTCGAGGAAAAGCTGGTGGGAATCCCGGTCCGGGAAGACCCGCAGCTTGTCCTCGATGCTCGGACAATAGCGGGGGCCCTTGCCGTGGATCAGGCCGGTAAAGAGGGGAGAGTCTTCGAAGCCGGTGCGCAGGATGTCGTGGACCCGCTCGTTGGTATGGACGATGTAGCAGGGCATCTGCTCACCGGAAGCCTGGATGGCGGAGGGGATCGGAAGGTAGGAAAAGCGCGAGGGATTCTCGTCGCCGAGCTGCTCCGGCAGGGAGGCGAGGTCGACGGTGGTAATGTCGATGCGCGGGGGAGTGCCGGTCTTCATCCGGTCGGTCCGGATGCCCCGCTCCGAGAGCTGTTCGGTCAGTCCGTGGGAAGCCGGCTCGCCGATGCGGCCGCCTTCGAAGACGGTCCGGCCGATGAAAAGCCGGCCGCCGAGGAAGGTCCCGGCCGTCAGGACAACCGTCTGAGATTTGAAAATTGCGCCCGTCGTCGTACAGATTCCCGCGATTTTCTCCCCTTCGAAGAGAAAACGCGTAACAGAATCCGCGTAAATATCTAATTTACAATTACTTTCAAGGATTTCGCGCCAGTGCAGGGAAAACTGGACTTTGTCGCACTGGGCGCGGGGGCTCCACATCGCCGGTCCTTTGGACTTATTCAGCATCCGAAACTGGAGCGTAGTCGCGTCCGTGACCAGGCCCATATAACCGCCAAGCGCATCTATCTCCCTGACAATCTGCCCTTTAGCAATTCCTCCAATGGCGGGATTGCAGGACATGCGGGCAAAGCCGAGCAGGTCCATGCTGACCAGCAGCACGGACGAACCCAGGTTCGCGGCGGCCATCGCGGCTTCGCAACCGGCGTGTCCGCCGCCGACGACGATCACATCATATTTTTCCTGCATTCCAGGTAATAATTCTCTTTGGCGCGCATGACTTTCTGCTCCTCTTCCGTATGGTCGTCGTAGCCGACCAGGTGGAGCAGCCCGTGGACCATCACCCGGCAGAGTTCCTCTTCGAAGGCGGCGCCGTAAAGCTCCGCGTTCTCCCGGACCGAATCGATGCTGATGAACAGGTCTCCGGACAGGACCTTGCCTTCGCAGTAGTCGAAGGTGATGATGTCCGTGAAATAGTCGTGCTGGAGGTACTTCATATTTACATTCAGGATGTAGTTGTCCGAGCAGAAAATGATGGAGACGGCGCCGAGGGTACGGATCTCGCTCTGGGCGACGAATTTGAGCCAGCGGTTGTTCGCAAGCTTGCCCTTGAATTCGAAGCGGATGTCCTCCGAGTAATACGAAATCATGCTTTCCCGTTGATTTTCGGCAAATCTACAACTAAAAAAACGAAATATTTGATTTCATAAATAATTATTTATAACTTTGAGCGCTTGACGAGTATATTTTATTAGTAACGCAATATGGAAATCAAGAAATCTGAGAAAGCCAGCCTTGAGAACAAGAGACTCCTTTTCACCGAGATCGGCTTCGTATTCGCCCTCCTCGTTGTCCTTGGAGCCTTCTCCTACACGACGAAAGACAAGAAGGTAAGCCTCTTTGAGGAAACCACCCAGGTCGTGGACGTCGAAGAAATGATCCCTATTACCCAGGAGACCCCTCCTCCGCCGCCGGAAGCCCCGAAGATCCCGGTCCTTTCCGACCAGATCGATATCGTTGACGATGAAATCGAAGTTGCCGACGACCTGTTCGTGAACCTGGAGGACGATGCCAATATGGGTGTCGAGATTATGGACTATGTCGAGGTCCAGGAAGAGGAAGTGGAAGAAGAGGCGATTCCGTTCCAGCTCGTGGAGGAAAAGCCGAAATTCCAGGGCGGCGATGCCAACGACTTCTCGAAGTGGGTCAACCAGCGCCTCGTGTATCCTGAAATTGCGAAGGAAAATGGCGTTCAGGGCCGTGTGATGCTTCAGTTCACCGTGGCTCCGGACGGTTCCGTGACCAACGTGAAGGTTGTCCGTGGCGTTGACTCCGCGCTTGACAAGGAAGCTGTGCGCGTTGTGTCCAGCTCCCCGAAGTGGACCCCCGGCCGTCAGCGTGACCGCGCCGTGAAGGTTGTCTATACCTTCCCTGTGATCTTCCAGCTCCGCTAACCGAGCCAAGACTGATAAAACAAGGCTGTCCTCCGCGGATGGCCTTTTTTTGAATCCCGCATGAGCGAACAGACAACAGAAAAGGCTGTATTCGTCGGTATCGTCCGGCAGAACGAGGACGAACGGAAAGTCGTCGAATACCTCGAAGAACTCCAGTTCCTGGCCGAGACGGCCGGGGCCGTGGGAGACAAGAAGTTCATCCAGAAGGTGGACCGGCCGGACAAGGCTACCTACATCCGCAGCGGAAAACTGCAGGAAATCGCCTCCTACTGCGAGGAGCACGCGATTACCTATGTCATCTTCGACGACGAGCTGACGGGTATGCAGCAGCGCAACATCGAGAAAATCATCAAGACGACCCACGTCATCGACCGGACGAGCCTGATCCTGGAAATTTTCTCCCAGCGCGCGAAGACCGCGTATGCGAAAATGCAGGTCGAGCTGGCACAATACAATTATATGTTGCCGCGGCTCGCGGGTATGTGGACCCACCTGGAACGGCAGCGCGGCGGTATGGGGACGCGCGGCGGTATGGGTGAGACCCAGATTGAAATCGACCGCCGTATCGTGAAGGAGCGGATCTCGCGCCTGAAGGAGCAGCTGAAGAAGGTGGACCGGCAGATGGCGACGCAGCGCAGCAACCGCGGCCAGATGGTGCGGCTCGCGCTGGTAGGCTATACCAATGTGGGCAAAAGCACCCTGATGAACCTGCTCGCAAAGTCAGATGTGTTTGCCGAAAACAAACTGTTCGCAACGCTGGATACGACGGTGCGGAAGGTGGTGATTGAGAATGTGCCCCTGCTGCTGGCGGATACCGTGGGATTCATCCGGAAGCTGCCGACGCAGCTGATTGAAGCCTTCAAAAGCACCCTGGACGAAGTGCGGGAGGCGGATATCCTGGTCCACGTGGTGGACATTTCGCACCCGGATTTCGAGGAGCAGATGACCGTGGTAGAGAAGACGCTGCAGGAGATCGGGGCGGCGAACAAGCCGGTGTATGTGGTCTTCAACAAGGTGGACGCCTACCGCTACGAGGAGTACGACGAGTTCTCGCTCGTGCCGAAGGAACAGAAAAACCTGTCCCTGGAGGAACTGAAGAACCAGTGGATCGCACGGGAGAAAAGCCCCTGCATCTTCATTTCAGCCAAGGAGAAGATCAATATCGAAAAACTCCGCAACGACATCTACAAGATGGTTGCGGAGATTCACGCGGGCAGATACCCGTTCAATAATTTCCTTTACTAGTCGCTGAATTTCGCTTTCAGGAATTCGCGGTTCAGGCGGGCGATGTGGGCAATGGAGATACCCTTCGGGCATTCCATCTCGCACGCACGGGTGTTCGTGCAGTTGCCGAATCCCAGTTCGTCCATTTTTGCCACCATCGCCTTCGCGCGGCGGGCGGCCTCCGGGCGTCCCTGCGGCAGGAGCGCCAGCGAACTGACG
>LUZF01000014.1 GCA_001602865.1 Bacteroidales bacterium Bact_14 | reverse complement strand
GCCCTGCGCGATCGCGCCCGCCGCCACCGCGGCGTCCCGCAGCGCCGCCCACTCGGTACTCTCGGCGTAGGCGTAGCCGGTCTTCTCGCCGCAGAGGACGCGGATGCCCGCGCCGTAATCCACGTGGAAGCCGCCGGAGCCTACTTCGGAATCCCGGAGCAGCAGGTCGCTGTAGGCGGTGTTCTCGAAATAGAGGTCGGCATAATCCCCGCCGCCCGCCAGGGCCGCGGCGACGAGCGCCTCCAGTTTTTCCTGGCTGACGTGGAAGGTGTCCAGATAGTAACTCTTGTCCTTGATCATGGTTTCGGGGCCTCTCCGGCGCCGGCCAGGGCCCGGATGCGTTCGTAGGTTTCCGGGTCCTTGACCGTCGTGGAGAGCAGTGTGCCCTCGGCGACGATCTTGAAGGGAGGCCGGGAATTGTCGGCGATGATCCAGCGGTCGCACGCCGGGATATAGTACTTGAAAAGGTACTGCAGCCCGACGTAGTAGCGGCGCCGGATCACGTCTTCGGCGATGTTGTGGCCGCCGGCGTCGACCCGGTTCCGGACGCGCTCGATCGCGATGTCCGGGGAGTCCAGCCAGAGGTACAGGATCGTGACTTCGTAGCCGCCGGCCTGCGCGTCCTTGACCATGTTCAGCAGGGAGCGCGTCGCAAGCGTGGTCTCGATGCCGAAATCCTGGCTCCGGTTCAGCAGGAAGTGGTACTTCATCAGCATATACCGGCTGGCCGACACGGACGCGGCGGACGGGTCGAAGGGGGAGAGGCTCTTCGCGAATTCGTCGGAATTCACGAACTGGTTGCAGTCCAGCATCTCCGGCAGCAGCGTGTAGGACGCTGTCGTCTTACCGCTGCCGTTGCAGCCCGATATGATGTACATTTTCGGCATCCGCCGGAAATGAGGGCGTTGCTATGCCGTGGCGGCTTCGAGCTTGCGGAGCATCGAGAACATCACCAGGCCGGAAATGACGCAGAGCGCCATCAGGACGGTCCAGTTGACCCAGAGCGGCACGTTGTTCCAGAGCATCGACGGAATCGAGCTGAGGTAGTTGCCGATCGCGGTCGCGGCGAACCAGAGACCCATCATCAGGCCCTTGAACTTCGGCGGGGCCACCTTCGAGACGAAGGAGATGCCCATCGGGGAGAGCAGCAGCTCGGCGAAGGTTAGGACGAGGTAGGTCGAGATCAGGTAGGTCGGGACGACCGGGTCCGGGGACACGCCGCCGACGGCCGTCAGCTCGGACGGGGCCGGCTGGCCCTTGGAGGCGGCCAGCATAATCAGGTAACCCAGGGCGGCGACGAACATACCGAGGCCGATCTTTTTCGGCGCGGAAGGCTCCTTGCCCTTCTTCGCGAGCGCGCCGAACAGGGCCATCGAGACCGGCGTCAGGGCGACGACGAAGAACGGGTTGAACTGCTGGAACTGCTGGGGCAGGATGTGGAGCGTGTCGGCCATGCCGGAGTAGATGGCATAGGCGCCGACCCACAGGAGCACGGTCACGATGCCGCAGATGGTCTTGGCGCGGGAGGTCTCGGACTGGAAGGCGCCGAAGAGGGTGTAGATCGAGACGGCGATCAGGAAGAGCGGCCAGATGCTGAAACCGATGCGGAGCGGGCCGGAGACGGTGCTCTGGGTGTAGTCACGCGCGAAGTAGGTCAGCGAGGAGCCGTTCTGGTGGAAGGCCATCCAGAAGAAGATCACGACGGCGAAGACGAAGATCAGGGCGACGATGCGGTCGCGGGTCTGCTTCGGGGTCAGCTCGACGACGGGGGCGCCGGCGCCGGCCTTCGCCTGCTTGGCGTTGACGTCCGCGTGCTTGAACCACTTGCGGAAGCCAAGGTAGATGGCGATACTGAAGATCAGCGAGACGCAGGCCACGGCGAAGCCGAGGTTGTAGGCGGTCGCGAGGTGGGTGATGTAGTACTGGCTGAAGTCGCCGAGGCTCATCGCGGCCACGTCGGAGCCGGGCATCGCGGCCTTGAGGCTCTCGAGGAGGCCCGTGTCGGCGAGGGTGCCGCCCAGGTACTGGTGGGCGAGGGCCGGGATGTCGGCCTTGTAGATGAGGCCGGCGCTCTTGAGGTGGCTGTTGGTCAGCGCGGTCGCCGCGGTCGGGGCGAACATCGCGCCGATGTTGATGGCCATATAGAAGAGGCTGAAGGCGGAGTCGCGCTTCGCGGAGTACTGCGGATCGTCGTAGAGGTTGCCGACGAGCACCTGGAGGTTGCCCTTGAAGAGGCCGGTGCCGATGGCGATGAGCAGCAGGGCGCCGATCATCAGGGCCAGGGCGAGGCCGCGGGCGGCGAAGGCGTCGGTCGGGATGGCGAGGCAGAGGTAGCCGGTGAGCATCACGCAGACGCCGGTGATGACGCACTTGCCGTAGCCGATCTTGTCGGCGAGCCAGCCGCCGATCACGGGCATGAAGTAGACGGCGGCGAGGAAAATCGCATAGAACTGGCCCGCAGCGGCGGCGGAGAAGCCGAACTTGGCCTGCAGGAAGAGCAGGAAGATGGCCAGCATCGTGTAGTAACCGAAACGCTCGCCCGTATTCGCGAGGGCCAGCGCGTACAATCCTTTGTGTTGTCCTTTAAACATATCGTGGAGTTTATAAATATTCGGATCGGCGTATCGCACAAAGATAACAATAAAAATGGTATATTTGTATGTGCGCAAGTTCGGGTTCATACTCCTGCGGGGCGTGATGGGGCTGTTTTCGGCCCTGCCGCTGCGGGTCCACCGGGCGCTGGGAAGATTCCTGGCCTGGATCCTGCGGGATGTGATGCATTACCGGCGGGACGTCGTGATGACGAACCTCGCGCGCAGTTTCCCTGCTATGCCGTACAAGGAGGTTTCGCGGACCGCGGACCGCTTCTACCGGCATCTGGGGACCGTGATTGCCGAAGCGGTCTGGATCGGTCATTCCAGCGCTGCGCGGGTGACGCGCAGCCACATCGTGGAATGTGCGAATCCGGAGGTGCTGAATGCGGCGTTTACCGGCGCGCCGGGGGTGATGCTGATGATGACGCACCGTGGCAACTGGGAGCTCCTGGGTGGCCTGTACTGCACCAATTACAAGGAGGACGTTTCCTGGGCGTTCCGGCCGGAGGACGTGTGCTGCGTGTACCGGCGCCTGAAGAGTCCCGTCTGGGACCGGGTGATGGCGGAGAACCGGATGTACCCGCTGCGGGAGACGGCTTTCGACGGATATGTGGAGAGCGAGAAGATGCTGCGCTACGCGCTGGAGCACCGGAATGAGCGGAAGATCTTCATCTTCCCGAACGACCAGTTCCCGTATGCGATCGCGCAGCGGATGAAGGTCGACGACTTTATGCACCAGCCGACCTGGTCGATGGCCGGGGGCGCGGCGCTGGCCGTGAAGCTGGGCCTGAGCGTGGTGTTTATGGGAAACCGCGCGCGGCCGGAGGGCGGCTACGAGACGACCTACACGGAGATTTGCCGCGACGCTTCCGGGATGACGCCGGAGGCCGTGATGAACGAATATTACAAACTGCTCCAGCAGGAACTCGAGGCGGAGCCCTGGAATTACCTGTGGAGCCACAAACGATGGAAATGAATATGAAGAAACTGCTGATACTGATGCTGTTGCCGGCGCTGTGCCTGGTGGCCGCGGCGCAGGAAGGGACCGTGAGCTACGCCCTTCCGCAGACGACGCTCCACTTCGAGGTGGAGGCCGAGCTGGAGTCCTTTTTCGCGGGTCCGTATGCCCGTTACGCGTCGAAGTACCTCGGCGTCGAGGCGCGGCAGGCGGATGAATCCGGGTACCGGATCGTGAGCGTGAAGCTGACGCCGTGCCTGGAGGCCGATCCCGCGACGCGCTTTACGTACACGATCCCGAAGGGGGAGGAGATGCCGACCTTCCTGCAGATGAGCGCCCAGGGCCTGGTGGCCGTCTCCGACGGCAGTTTCGGCCGGGAGAACATCTGGCGCTTCCCGGCCCAGACCGGCGCGGATTTCTCCGGCCGCGGCCTGAGCTCGAACATCACCTCCGAGGCGACGACGCTCTACCGCAACGTGCGGGAGCAGTCCGCCTACAGCCGCGTCCCGGTCCAGCAGAACATGGTCGTGGAGAAGTCCGCCGAGGACAAGGCGCGCGAGACCGCGGAGATGATCTTCAATCTCCGGAAGACGCGCGTCCAGATCGTGACGGGCGACACCGACGCGACCTTCAGCGGCGAGGCGATGGCCTCCGCCGTCGCGGAGATCGACCGGCTCGAGAAGGAGTACCTGTCCCTCTTTGTCGGCTACAGCGAGTTCCAGACCCAGACGATGCATTTCGACGTCGTCCCGGATCCGAACGCCGCCTCGCAGATGTATATCGCCTTCCGCGTCTCCGACACCGACGGCCTGGTCTCCGCGGACAATGTGTCCGGCATCCCGATCATCGTGGACCTGACGCAGATGCAGGCGCCGGCGAACCCGCCGGCCGTGAAGGGCCGCCAGGTCATCCGCTACCGCATCCCGGCGGTCTGCAACGTCCGGCTCCTCGAGGGCACGAAGGTGCTCCTCCAGACCCGCGTGCCGGTCTACCAGCTTGGCGTGAACAGCGCCTTCCCGACGAACTAATTTTATTATTTAATCACATAAAGCTATGACTATTAAAGATTTAGAGCCTAAGTACGTATGGAATAACTTCTATGAGCTGACGCAGATTCCGCGTCCTTCGAAGCACGAGAAGAAGGTGCAGGAGTACCTCTACGAGTGGGGCAAGAAGCGCGGATTCGACACCAGGCGCGACGAGACCGGCAACATCATCATCTCCGTGCCCGCGACCCCGGGCTATGAGAACCGCCGCGGCGTGATCCTGCAGGGCCATATGGATATGGTGCCGCAGAAGACCTCCGATTCCCCGCACGACTTCCTGAAGGATCCCATCAACGCCTACATCGACGGCGAATGGGTGACGGCCGACCGCACGACGCTCGGTGCCGACGACGGCATCGGCGTGGCGATGAGCCTGGCGGCGCTGGAGGATCCGTCGGTGGAGCACGGCCCGCTCGAGGTGCTCGTGACCTATGACGAGGAGACCGGGATGACCGGCGCCAGCGAGCTGCGTCCGGGCGTGCTGAAGGGCGACATCCTCCTGAACCTGGATTCCGAGGACGAAGGGGAGCTCTGCGTCGGCTGCGCCGGCGGCCTGGATGTTTCCGCCTCGTTCAAGTACTACAAGTACAATACGCCCGCAGGGATGAAGGCGCTCCGCTTCACGGTGAACGGCCTGCAGGGCGGCCACTCCGGTATGGACATCTCCCTCTACCGCGCCAACGCCAACAAGGTGGTCGCGCGCATCCTCCTGCCGCTGATGGAGAATTACGGCGTGCGTGTCGTGTTCTTCCGCGGAGGCTCCCTGCGCAACGCCATCCCGTTCGAGGCGACCGCCGAGATCCTGATTCCCGAGGCTAGCTACGACGCCGTGCGCGCGGAGATCGTGGATGAGTTCAACACCATCCGCAGCGAGTTCATCGACAGCGATCCTTCCTCCGCCCTCGTGATCGAGGACAATGTGCCCGTGATGCCGAAGTTCATCCAGCAGAAGTCGATGCTCCGTGCGGTCAAGGCCATCATCGCGGCCCCGTCCGGCGTCATCCGTATGAGCCAGACGATGCCCGGCCTGACGGAGACTTCCATCAACCTCGCCATCGTGCGTACCCAGCACGGCAAGATCGTCATCCACTCGCTGATGCGCAGCGCCGTGGATACCTCGAAGGACTACCTCGCCCAGCGCGTGCGCTGCCTGTTCGAGCTCGCCGGCGCGGAGGAGGTGACCTTCGCGGGCGGCTACTCCGGCTGGACTCCGCGCCTGGATACCGCCATCAACAAGGTGATGATGGAGGTCTTCGAGCGTTGCTACGGCTATCCGATGAAGATGATGGCGACCCACGGCGGCCTGGAATGTGCCATTATGGGCGCCAAGTACCCGAATTGGGAGATGGCCTCCATCGGACCTACCATCAAGTATCCGCACAGCCCGGATGAGAAGGTGGACATCGCGTCCGTGGCCCGCACGTGGGATTACCTGAAGGCGGTCCTGAAGGAAATCCCTTGCAAATAAGATTGTTTTTACCTATCTTTGCAGCCCTTTGGAAGGTTAAGGCCTCCAAGGGGCTGTAATTTATTATTTATATTCACATTATGATTAAACAGTACGAAACCGTTTTCATTGCAACTCCCGTTTTGTCTGATGCCCAGATGAAGGAAGCGGTTGCCAAGTACGTGAACCTCATCAAGGACAATGGCGGTGAGGTTGTGTACGAAGAGGATTGGGGGCTCAAGCAGCTCGCGTACCCGATCCAGCACAAGACGTCAGGTTTCTATTACCTGATCGAGTTCAAGGCCGACCCGCAGTTCGTGGCGACCTTGGAGACCCAGTATCACCGTGACGAGCGTATCATCCGCTACATTACCGTCACGCTTGACAAGAACGCCGTCGCCTACGCCGAGAAGCGTCGTGCGAACAAGGCGGCCGCGAAAGAGGCTGCGAAGGCTGAAGCTCCGGTCGAGGCCCCTGCAGCAGAAGTTGAACCCGAAGTTAAGGAGGACTAATCCATGGCACAGACTACAGAACAGAACGGTGAAATCCGTTACCTCAATCCTCCCGCAGTGGAAGTCAGGAAGAAGAAATACTGCCGCTTCAAGAAGGCCGGCATCAAGTATGTCGATTACAAGGATCCTGAGTTCCTGAAGAAGTTCCTCAATGAGCAGGGAAAGATTCTCCCGCGCCGCATCACCGGTACTTCCCTGAAGTTCCAGCGCAAGGTGGCCCAGGCGATCAAGCGTGCCCGCTCCCTCGCTCTGCTTCCGTATGTTACTGACCTTCTTAAATAATCAGCCGCTATGAAAATCATTTTGAAGAAAGAAGTTGCCAATCTCGGCGAGGCCGGTGATGTGGTGGAAGTGAAGGCTGGTTACGCCCAGAATTACCTGGTTCCCCAGGGTTACGCGATTATGGGTACCCCGTCTGCCCTGAAGCAGCACGAGGAGACTCTCCGTCAGCGCGCCCACAAGGAAGCGAAGCTCGTCGCCGACGCCGAGGCGCTGGCCGCGAAGATGGCTGCGGTGCCCGTGAAGGTGGCCGCGAAGGTGACCGAGGCCGGTAAGCTGTTCGGCTCCGTCGGCGCGAACGCCGTCGTCGATGCCCTGGCCGCCGCCGGTTACGAGGTCGAGAAGCGTCACGTCGAGGTCCCCGAAATCAAGGAACCCGGTGAGTACGAAGCCAAAGTCAAGCTCTACAAGAACGTCTTCGCCAACCTCAAAGTCGAGGTTGTCCCCGAGGCCTAAGTCCTTGTCAATAACGCAGAAGAACTGTTTTTCCTGAGATCGTCAGAAAAATGCCGACTCAGAAAAAACAGTTCTTCTGCTTTTCTGCCGCGGGCGGCGACAGGTTTTAGCCATACTATACTTTCCGTCTTCCAGCGCGCGTCAAGAGGCGCAAATGTGGGAGCGGGTCGCTAGAATTGGGAACCTTCGAACAGTTCTCCGGCGTCGCTGCGGCGGTCGGCCTGGCGGTATTCGTTGAAGGTGTAGCTGAGGGTCAGGGTGATGCTGGGGTAGATGGGGCGGATGCGGGTGAGGGAGATGATGTTGTTGGCTTCGCGGCGGTTGTTGTAGTGGGCGGTGGCGAAGATGTCGCGGAAGGCGAGGACGGCGGTGAGCTTGCGCTTGAAGAGCTGTTCGCGGAGGGTGAGGTTGCAGTAGAAGTAGGGATCCTGCTTGCCCTGGGAGGAGACCGCCGGGCCGACGAGGTTGGCGTCGAACTGGAGGCGGGTCGTCGGGGAGAGGGTGAAGGTGTTGCCGAGGAAGGCTTCGTAGTTGAAGCTGGTCGCGTCGCGGCCCTGGGCGGGGTTGTAGATGCGGAAGTCGTAGTAGTAGGCGCTGCCGTTGGCGATGATGCTCCAGTATTTGGCGACGCGGAGCTGGGCGCTGAGCTCGACGCCGGCGGACTTGTCAAGGCCGACGTTGGCGAGGGAGTCGAGGGTCACGCCGGGGAGGTAAGCGACGCGGATGCGGTCCATCTTGTCCTTGCGGTCGCGGTAGAAGAGGGTCGCGGAAAGGGAATGGGCCTCGCCGAAGTTCTTGCGGAGGTTCAGTTCGTAGGCGTTGATCATTTCCGGGAGGATGTCCGGGTTGCCGACCATCGCGGTGTAGTAGTCCTCGTAGGTGATGTAGGGCTCGAGCTGCCAGATGTTGGGGCGGTTCGTGCGGTAGGAGTAGCCGAGGGTCACGGCGCTGCCGTCGGGGAAGTTGTAGCCGACGTGGGCGGAGGGGAAGAGCTCCCACTTGCGGATGTCGCGGCTGGCGCCGGACATCGTGATTTCCAGGAAATCGTGGCGGTTGTCGGCGCGCAGGCCGGCCTGGAGGCTGAGGGGACCGAAGCGGTCGGACCACTGCGTATAGACGGAGTTCATCGTCCGGCAGTAGTAATAGATATTGTACAGGTCGTCGCGCCAGTCGTATTGTTGCGCGGCGCGGTCCCAGAATTTGATGGAATAGTCGCCGTCCTCGATGTAGCGGCTGTACTCGTAGCCGGCCTCGAGCTTGCCGGTGGCGCTGTAGGGGAGGGTGTAGTCGAGGTAGCCCTTGCGGTTCCAGCGGTGCTCGCTCTCGTAGGCGAGGGAGCCGTCCACGCGCCCGCCGGCGGCATCGAACATATTGCTCTCGTAGTACTCCATCGCGTTCCAGTCGTACTTGGCGTAGTAGCTCGCGCTGATCTTATGGCCGTTGTCGTTGAACTTGTGGGTATAGGAGGTGTTGAGGATGGCGATGTTCTCGTCGAGGGAGTAGACGTCGTGGCTGATGTAGGAGGCGGTGGCGTCGAAGGCGGTGGCAGAGGAGTAGAGCACGGTGCGCCGGTCGGAGTAGTCCATGTCGCCGGTGCGGACGCGGTTGGTGTAGCCGCCCTCGAGTTCAAGGAGGAAGTCGTCGGTGCCGTTGTCAAACTCGTAGCCGACCTTGCCGGAGTAGCGCTGGCGGATGCCGCGGCGCGGGCCGTCGGAGACGGAGCGGGTCTCGATGCCGTCCATCGTGGTCGTCTTCTCCTGGTGGAAGTCGCTGTGGGTGCGGATGTCCAGGGCGGTCAGGCCCGCGTACCAGCGGCTCTTGCCGACGTTGTGGTTCACGAGCGCGTCGAAGTTGTAGCTGCCGAGGGTGCTGAGGGAGAGGTTGACGGCGCCGTTGGTGCCGGCGGAGCGGTCCTTTTTCGTGATGACGTTGATGATGCCGACGTCGCCGTCGCTTTCGTAGCGGGCGGAGGGGACCGTGATGATTTCGATGTTCTCAATCGCGCTGGCGGGGATCTGCGCGAGGGCCTGGGAGCCTTCGCCGATCGCGGGCTTGCCGTTGACGTAGACCTTGAAGCCGGAGCTGCCGCGGAAGGTCAGCTCGCCGTCGGCGTCCACGCGGACGGAAGGCGTGCTTTCGAGGATGTCGATGGCGGTCCCGCCGGCGGCGAAGATGTCGTTCGCGGCGCTGATGGTCTTCTTATCCAGCTTGTAGACCATATACTTACGCTCCGACACGACGACGGACTGGTCCAGCTCCAGTTCCATGCCGGTCAGGCTCAGTGAATCAATCTGCAGGGTAGTCTCGTTCTGCGCGAAGGCGGCTATGCTGCTCAGCAATACGCCAAATACAAAGAGAAGTCTTCTCATCGGTCCGGGGAATGGGTTCGTTGCAAATGTAGAAAATGGAACAGCCTGGGGCTTGCTCTATCTTCAGGATTAGTTGCCTGAAATTCGTAATCAGTGCGTAATATACTTTTCAGGGTGCTTGCCGACGAGGTGCATGTCCTCATAAATCTGCTGGATGCGGCGGGTATCGGCGGCGGCGTCATCGGTGAGCTCGACCTTCGGGCCGAGGCCCACGCGCTTCGTGCCCCAGTCGAAATAGCAGCAGTACACGGTCGCGCCGGTTTCCTTCGCAATGAAGTGGTAGCCGGACTTCCAGCGTTTCACGGGCTTGCGGGTGCCTTCCAGGGCGATGGCGAGGTGGAAGCGCGGGGTCTTCTCCATCTCCGCAGTCAGCGTCCGGAGCAGCGCGGCGCCGTTCGAGCGGTCCGTCGGGATGCCACCCATCTTGCGCACGAGGACCCCCAGCGGCCAGAAGAAGAGTTCCTTCTTCACCATACAGCGCGCGGACTCCCCGTACTGGCGGTAGTACAGGTAGGCAATCACGAAGTCCCAGATCGACGTGTGCGGCGCGCCGAGCAGGATGCACTTGTCTTCGGGCGCGGGCCCCGTCGTCGAGGTCCATCCCAGTTTGCGGAGGATCCATCCGCAGCATTTGGCCCATCTGTCCATGGCTGTATGTTAAATGTTTACGTCTTCGAGTTCTTCTTCGGACCGGAGGTTTTCGCGGATGAAGTTCTGGCGGTCGATCGTGTTCTCGCCCATATAGAAGGCCATGATGTCGGCGATGGATTCCTCGTCGGCGAGCTTCACGTTGTCGAGGCGCATATTCTCGCCGATGAAGTCGACGAACTCGTTCGAGGAGATTTCGCCGAGGCCCTTGAAGCGGGTGATTTCGATGCCGGTCTTCAGGTCGCGGACGGCTTTCTCCTTCTCGTCGGTCGAGTAGCAGTAACGGGTCGCCTTCTTGTTGCGGACGCGGAAGAGCGGGGTCTGGAGGATGTGGACGTGGCCGCGGCGGATGAGGTCCGGGTAGTACTTCATAAAGAAGGTCAGGACCAGCATACGGATGTGCATTCCGTCGTCATCGGCATCGGTCGCGACGATGATGTTGTTGTAGCGGAGGTTGTCGAGGTCGTCCTCCACGCCGAGGGCGGAGATCAGGAGGTTGAGTTCCTCGTTCTCGGCGACTTTCTTGCGGCTTTCCTTGTAGCAGTTGATGGGCTTGCCGCGGAGCGAGAAGACCGCCTGGTTGTTGGCGTTGCGGACTTTGGTGATGGTGCCGGAGGCGGAGTCGCCCTCCGTGATGAAGATGGAGGAGCGCTCGATGTCGGCTTCGGTCTTTTCGGTCACCTTGTCGTTGTAGTGGAAGCGGCAGTCGCGGAGCTTGCGGTTGTAGACGTTGGCGCGCTTGTTCTTCTCGCGGGTCTTTTTCTGGATGCCGGAGATTTCCTCGCGTTCCTGCTGGGAGGACTTGATCTTCTCTTCGATGACAGGGACGATGTCCATATGCATCCGGAGGTAGTTGTCCAGGTTCTTGGATATGAACTCGTTGACGAAGTTGCGGATCGTGGGGCCCGTGCTGTTGTGGATCGCGCCGTGCTCGTCCTTCTCCTGCTTCTCCCACATATAGGTCGAGCCGAGCTTGGTCTTCGTCTGGGCTTCGAAGGTCGGTTCCTGGATCTGGATGCTGATCGCGCCGACGACGCCCTGGCGGCAGTCCTGCGGGTCGTAGTTCTTCTTGAAGAATTCCTTCAGGGTCTTGGCGATGGCTTCGCGGTAGGCCGCGAGGTGGGTTCCGCCGTCGCGGGTATTCTGGCCGTTCACGAAGGAGGAGATATTTTCGCCGTAGGCGTTGCCGTGGGTCAGCACGACTTCGATGTCTTCGCCGACGAGGTGGATGGGCGGGTAGAGGGGAGTCTCGGAGAGGTTTTCGTTGACGAGGTCGAGGAGGCCGTGCTCCGACTTGTAGGGCACGCCGTTCAGCACGACGGTCAGGCCCTTCTTCAGGTAGGAGTAGTTCTTCGCCATCGTTTCGACGTAATCCATATTGTAATGGTATTCGCCGAACATCAGGTCGTCGGGCTTGAAGGTCACCAGCGTGCCGTTCTTCTCCTTCGAGGGGGCCTTGCCGCTGTCCACGAGGACGCCGCGCTCGAAGCGGGCCCAGGAGCTTTCGCCGTCGCGGAAGGAGCAGACGTAGAAGTCCGCGGAGAGCGCGTTCACGGCCTTGGTACCCACGCCGTTGAGGCCCACGGACTTCTTGAAGGCCTTGTCGTCGAACTTGCCGCCCGTGTTCAGGATGCTGACGGCCTTGATCACAGAATCCAGCGGGATGCCGCGGCCGAAGTCGCGCACGCGGACCTGCTCGTCCGCGATCGTGACCTGGATCTGCTTGCCGAAGCCCATCGCGTACTCGTCGATCGAGTTGTCGATGATTTCCTTCAGGAGGACGTAGATGCCGTCGCCGGGATTGCGGCCGTCGCCGAGGCGGCCGATGTACATACCGGGACGGCGCCGGATGTGCTCGACGCCTTCCATTGTGACGATTTGGGCGTCACTGTATTCGAGATTGGGGTTGGTTACCTCTGCCATAAAGACTTTTCCGTTCAATATCCCACGAATATAACAATAATTTGTGGGATTTCCACGGAAAAATCAATTGACGAAGCCCGTAATATAGAGGTTGACGAGCGGACGGAGCGGGGAGTTGGTCGTCAGGGTCAGCAGGACGAGCACTTCGCCCGACGGGAGCCCGGCGGTGTCGAGGGTGAACTCCAGGGTCGTCTTCGCGCCGGCGGCCAGCGGGGTGGTCGCGGGAACCTTCGCGCGGTTGCTGTCGGAGTCGATCTTATAGATGACGAGCTCGCCCTTGCCCTTGTTGGTCAGCTCGAAGGTCGCGCGGACCTGGGTCCCGGCCTTGACCTTGCCGAAGTTGAAGGTGCTGCTCTCGAACATCGGGTTCGCGCCGGCGGCTTTCTGCTGGGCGCTCCAGCTGTTGAATTCCTCGCGCGTGAAGGCCCAGAAGCCGATTTCGGACTTCCCGGCGCCGAGGCGCGGGTTCGGGTCGGAGAGCATCGCCTCCGCGCCCGGGGCCGTCTTCTCCGCCGGGGCGCTGCCGCTGGCGCGGAGGGTCTTCCCGTTCACGACGGGGGTCGCGTAGTAGTAGTTCTTGCCCCAGTTGGCGCGGTCCGCGTCGACGGTATAGGTCAGCGTGGCGGTCGCGCCGGCGGGAACCGGGTTGGGGGAGACGCTGAGTTCGAGGTTGGGGGAGACGTCGGTGAAATCAAGCTTCAGGGGGGCGCCGCCGAGGTTGGCGATGAGCATTTCGCCGCTCTTCTGCTGGCCCTGCTGGAGGTTGCCGACCTTGACGTCGAGGGTCTTGAGGCCGAGGTCGCCGAAGCGCCAGGTATAGAGCTCGCCGAGGGGCTGCTGCTTCGCGTGGGTGCTGCCGCGGAGCTTGAGGATCACCGGCTTGCTGAGGGAGGAGACATAGACCGTCAGGTTCTTGTCGAAGGGGTAGGCGCCCTCGTCGTTGCTGTAGGTCGCCTTGACCGTGCCTTTGCCGCCGGCGGGGATGGGCTCGCGGGTCCAGGTCACGTCGGTGCAGCCGCAGGAGGAGATGACATTGTAGATGGCGACGGGCTTCCCGCTGATGTTCGTGAGGGTGAAAGTGCAGCTGACGGGGCCGTCGGAGGCGAGGATGTCACCGAAGTCGTGGACGGTCTTGTCCCACTCGACAACACCCTCCACACGCTGCTGTGCCTGCATTCCGAGGGAAATGCAGAGGAGCAGGGCGACAAGAATCCGGTTTGGTACAATTTTCATAGTACCAAAGATAACAACAAAAATCTTTCCAGCCGGTTTGAATATTCAAATTTGCGCACTACTTTTGCATAACGGATGGAAGAAACAGTTAACAAAACTATATTACGTAATTATGGCACATAAGATTGATCCCAGCATTTGCGTGGCTTGTGGTACTTGCCAGGCAGAGTGTCCTTCCGGAGCCATCTCCGAAGGCGATGTTTACTCCATTGATCCGGAAATCTGCATCGACTGCGGTGCTTGCGCGGATGCATGTCCGACCGGAGCTATCGCCGCTGAATAAGCTATGCGATTGAAATTCAGATTATTGGCCGCCTTGGCGGCCTTTTCGTTTCTAGCGGGATGCTCGAACACGGACCTGACGGATTCCGGCCTGAATCCGAAGAAATTCGAAGCTGACCTGGACGGCGGCAAGACCGGCCTCTACACGCTGCGGAACGGCCGCGGCGTCGAGGTGTGCATCACCAACTTCGGCGCGCGCATCGTCTCGCTGCGCGTCCCGGACAGGGACGGCAACTTCCGCGACGTCGTGCTCGGCTTCGACAACATCCAGGATTACATCAACATTCCTTCCGACTTCGGCGCGACGATCGGCCGCTATGCCAACCGCATCGGCAACGGCCGCTTCGAGCTCGACGGCGTGGAGTACGACCTGCCGAAGAACAACTTCGGCCACTGCCTCCACGGCGGCCCGAAGGGCTGGCAGTACAGCGTCTTCGAAGTCACCGACGTCAAGGATACATCCATCAAGCTGACCCTCGTCTCCCCGGACGGCGACGCCGGCTTCCCGGGCAAGGTGACCGCCTCCATCAAGTATACGCTGACCGGCGACAACCGCATCATCATGGAGTACAGCGCGTCCACGGACGCCCCGACGGTCATCAATATGACGAACCACTCCTACTTCAACCTGGCGGGCGACCCGGCAAACCACAGCATCGAGGACGACTGCCTCTGGATCCGTTCGGACTTCATCACGCCGGTGGACAACACCTTCATGACCAGCGGCGAGATCCTCCGTGTCGACGATACGCCGATGGATTTCCGCCACGTGACCCGCATCGGGGACCAGATCAACGAGGATTACGAGCAGCTCGTCAACGGCAAGGGCATCGACCACAACTGGATCCTGGACAACTCCGGCCTGATCACGATCCGCTCCGCGCAGGTTTACTGCCCGGAATCCGGCATCGTGCTCGACGTCTTCACGGACCAGCCGGGCATCCAGGTCTACACGGGCAACTTCCTCGACGGCACCGTGAAAGGCAAGGGCGGCATCGCCTACCCCTTCCGCTCCGCCATCTGCATGGAGACCCAGCACTACCCGGATTCCCCGAACAAACCGGACTGGCCGTCGGTGGTCCTCCGCCCCGGCGAGCGCTACCGCACCGTCACCATCTTCGCTTTCAGCACCAAGACTGAATAGTGGGGTAGTGGCAGCGTCGGCTTAGCCGAAACGCAAAAAAGTACTATCCTTCCTGAAACCGCCGCTATCGCGGCCCCTCCCTAAAGGGCGCCCTCCCTCTTATAATGCCGAGGGTGGCATAGGTTTCAGAAAGGATAGTACTTTTTATGCTATCGGCTAACCCAACAGCGATTTCGCGAGATCGTGGAGGGGGTTGTCCCGGAGTTCGGAGACCTGGACGAGCAGTTTGCGGTAGTCTTCGTAATGGGCGAAGACGTCGTTCAGGCGGTCATAGTCCGCGAGAATGCGTTCGGCAAAGAGCCGGAAGACCTTCCCTTCTTCGGTCAGGGCGACCCGGCTGCGGCTGCGCTCCAGGAGCACGGCGCCGACCTGCTTCTCCAGTTCTGCGATATTCTGGCTGACGGCAGGCTGCGTGATTCCGAGGTCCTCGGCGGCGCGGGTGAAACTGCCCCGCTCGGCGACCTTCAGGAAAACGCGCAACCTGCTGTCCTCCAGCATAATCTTACTCCTTGCCAGCGAGACGCTTGTAGGAGGCGAGGCGGAGCTTCGCGAACTCCTCGGTCTTGGCGAGCAGCTCTCCGGCGGTCTCCGGATACAGCTTGCTGAGCGACGAGAAGCGGACCTCACCCTTCAGGAAGTCCTGGAACTTCGTCCAGTCAGGCTCCTTGGAGTCGAGCGTGAACGGGTTCTTGCCTTCTTCCTCGAGCATCGGGTTGTAGCGGTAGAGGTGCCAGTAGCCGCAATCGACGGCAAGCTTCTCCTCCTTCTGGCTCAGACCCATACCGGCCTTCAGACCGTGGTTGATACACGGCGCGTAGGCGATGATCAGGGACGGACCGTCGTAGGCTTCGGCTTCCTTGATGGCGTTCATATACTGGACCGGGCTTGCACCCATCGCGACCTGGGCGACGTAGACGTAGCCGTAGCTCATCGCCATCATACCGAGGTCCTTCTTGCGGATTTTCTTGCCGGAGGCGGCGAACTTCGCGATCGCGCCGGCCGGGGTCGCCTTGGAGGACTGGCCGCCGGTGTTGGAGTACACTTCGGTATCGAGGACGAGGATGTTGACATTCTCACCGGAGGCGAGGACGTGGTCGAGGCCGCCGTAGCCGATGTCATAGGAGGCACCGTCGCCGCCGAAGATCCACTGGCTGCGGGCCGGGATGAACTGCTTCAGGTTCAGCAGGCTCTTGCAGGTGTCGCAGCCGCAGGCTTCCATCATCGGGACGAGCTTGTCGCAGACCTCGCGGGTCACGGCGTAGTTGCCGCGGTTGTCGAGCCATTTCTGGAAGAGCTCCTTCATTTCGCCGGTGCACTTCTCGCACTCGAGGCCCTTCTTCATCAGGCGGGCGACCGTCTCACGGATGCGCTCGCTGCCGAGGCGCATACCCAGGCCGAATTCGCAGAAGTCCTCGAAGAGGGAGTTCTGCCAGGCCGGGCCGTGGCCGGCGGCGTTCTTGCAATACGGGGAAGCCGGGAAGGAGGCGCCGTAGATCGAGGAGCAGCCCGTCGCGTTCGCGATCATCATATGGTCGCCGAAGAGCTGGGTGATGTTCTTGATGTACGGGGTTTCGCCGCAGCCTGCGCAGGCGCCGCTGAACTCGAAGAGCGGCTGGGCGAACTGGGCGGCCTTCATATTGGACTTCGGGTCGAGCGGGGTCTTGTAGCCGACCTTGGCGTTCAGCCAGTCGTAGTTGGCCTGCTCGGCGGCGTTGTCGAGGTAGGACTCCATCGTGAGGGCTTTCTCCTTCGCGAGGCAGACGTCGACGCAGTTGCCGCAGCCGGTACAGTCGGCGACGGAAACGGAGAGGGCGTACTTGTACTCCTTGAGGTTGGCCTTGCCGTCGGCGAGCTTGAGGCCGGCCGGGGCGGCGGCAGCTTCCTCAGCGGTCAGCAGGAACGGGCGGATCGCGGCGTGCGGGCAGACGAATGCGCAGGAGTTGCACTGGATACATTTCTCAGCATCCCAGACCGGGACGTTGACGGCGACGCCGCGCTTCTCGTAAGCGGCGGTGCCGGCCGGCATCGTACCGTCCTGGTAGGGGAGGAACGCGCTCACCGGGAGGGTGTCGCCACACTGGGCGTTGACCACGTCGGCGATCTCCTTGACGAAGGCCGGAGCCAGGCGGGCGGCGTTGGGGTTCGTGAACTTGGCGGAGATGTTGGCCCACTCGGCGGGAACCTTGACCTCGATGTACTCGCCGCCGCGGTCGATGGCCGCGTAGTTCATATTGACGACATTTTCGCCCTTCTTGCCATAGCTCTTCAGGGCCGCGTCCTTCATATACTTGACGGCGTCCTCGGCAGGGATGATGCCGGTGATGCGGAAGAAGGCGGACTGGAGGATGGTGTTGGTGCGGCCGCCGAGGCCGATCTCCGCGGCGATCTTGGTCGCGTTGATGATGTAGAGCTTGATGTGCTTCTTGCCGATGATGGCCTTGGCGTGGTCAGGGATGCGCTTCAGCGTCTCTTCCTCGTCCCAGAGGGAGTTCAGGAGGAGGCTGCCGCCTTCCTTGATGCCCTTCAGCACGTCATACTTCTCGAGGTAGGACGGCACGTGGCAGGCCACGAAGTCCGGGGTACCGACGAGGTACGGGGCCTTGATCGGGGACTTGCCGAAGCGGAGGTGCGAGCAGGTATAGCCGCCGGACTTCTTCGAGTCATAGTCGAAGTAGGCCTGGCTGTAGAGGTCCGTGTGGGAACCGATGATCTTGATGGTGTTCTTGTTGGCACCCACGGTACCGTCGGAGCCGAGACCGTAGAACTTGCACTCGGTCGTGCCGGGCTTGACGATGGAGATCTCCTCCTTGACCGGGAGGCTCTTGAAGGTCACGTCATCGACGATGCCGATGGTGAAGTCGGCTTTCGGGGCCTTGAGGGCGAGGTTGTCGAAGACGGCGACAATCTGGGCCGGGGTCGTGTCCTTGGAGGAGAGACCGTAGCGGCCGCCGATCACGAGCGGGGCGTTCTCCTTGCCCTGGAAGAGGGCCTTGACATCGAGGAAGAGCGGTTCGCCGAGGGAGCCGGGCTCCTTGGTGCGGTCGAGGACCGCGATCTTCTTGACGGTCTTCGGAAGGACCTTGAGGAGGTACTTCTCGGAGAACGGGCGGTAGAGGTGGACGCTCACGAGACCGATCTTGCGGCCTGCGAGGTGGTCGATGGTCTCACGGATGGTCTCGGTCACGGAACCCATCGCGACGATGATGTCCTCGGCGTCGGGAGCACCGTAGTATTCGAACGGACGGTAGGTGCGTCCGGTCAGTTCGCTGATCTCACCCATATAGCGGGCCACGATGTCCGGCACGGCCTCATAGACCTGGTTGCGGGACTCGACCGCCTGGAAGTAGACGTCGCCGTTCTGCGCGGTACCGCGGGTCACCGGGGCCTCCGGATTCAGGGCGCGGGCGCGGAAGTTCTCGAGGGCCTTCTCGCTGACCATGCCGCGGAGGGCGTCCTCATCGAGGGCCTCGATCTTCTGGATTTCGTGGGAAGTACGGAAACCGTCGAAGAAGTGGAGGAACGGAATGCTGGACTTGATGGTCGAAAGATGGGCCACGGCGGCCATATCCTGGGCTTCCTGGACGCTGCCGGAGGCGAGCATCGCGAAACCGGTCTGGCGGCAGGCCATCACATCCTGGTGGTCGCCGAAGATGGAGAGGGCGTGGGAGGCGAGGGCGCGGGCGGAGACGTGGAACACGGCCGGAAGCATTTCACCGGCGATCTTGTACATGTTCGGGATCATCAGCAGGAGGCCCTGGGAGGCGGTGAAGGTCGAGGTCAGCGCACCGGCCTGGAGGGAACCGTGGACGGCGCCCGCCGCACCGGCTTCGCTCTGCATCTCAGTCACTTTCACAGTCTCGCCCCAGAGGTTCTTCTTGCCCTGGGCTGCCCATTCGTCGATGTTCTCGGCCATCGTCGAGGAAGGTGTGATCGGGTAAATGGCGGCGTGCTCGCTGAACAGATACGCAATGTTCGACGCGGCCTGGTTACCGTCACAGGTGATGAATTTTTTCTCTTTTGCCATAATTGTTAAACGGTTATTTTTATGTAGTTGTTGTAGTTTATGCTTCGTGGGGGGCTTCCGCGGCGCGGATCAGGATCCCGGCCTCCGGCGGGGCGATCCGCTTCACGAGGCCCTGCAGGACCGTTCCGGGGCCGGTCTCGACAAATTCCGTCGCGCCGTCCGCGAGCATCGCCTCGACCGACTGGGTCCAGCGCACCGGGGAGGTCAGCTGGCGCAGGAGGTTCTCCTTGATGGCTTCGGGGTCGGTTTCGGCGCGGGCGGTCACATTCTGGTACACGGGGCAGCGGGGCGCACGGATCGGCGTCGCGGCGATCGCGGCGGCGAGCTCGACCCGGGCCGGCTCCATCAGCGGGGAATGGAAGGCGCCGCTGACGGGGAGGGGGAGGGCACGCTTCGCGCCGGCGGCCTTGAGCGCGGCGCAGGCGGCGGCG
>LUZF01000013.1 GCA_001602865.1 Bacteroidales bacterium Bact_14 | reverse complement strand
GCGGGCGGCCTCCGGGCGTCCCTGCGGCAGGAGCGCCAGCGAACTGACGCGGGCCGCGACGAAGAGCATCGCGGAGCCGTTCTTGCAGGTCGCTACGCAGGCGCCGCAACCGACGCAGGAGGCGGCATCCATACTCTCTTCCGCCTTGTCGTGGGGGATGAGGATGTTGTTGCCGTCCTGGGCGGAACCGGTGCGCACGGAGATGAATCCGCCGGCCTGGAGGATCTTGTCAAACGCCGTCCTGTCGACGACGAGGTCCTTGATGACCGGGAAGGCGGCGCTGCGCCAGGGTTCGACGGTGATGGTCGCACCGTCCTTGAAATGGCGCATGAACAGCTGGCAGGTCGTGACGTGGTCGTCCGGGCCGTGGGCGCGTCCGTCGATGTAGAGGGAGCAGGCGCCGCAGATGCCTTCGCGGCAGTCGTGGTCGAAGGAGACCGGACCGCTGCTCTGACAGCCCCGCTCGATGGCAATCGGGTCGCTTCCTTCGCGGATCAGCTGGTCATTAAGGATGTCGAGCATCTCCAGGAAAGATGCATCTTCTTCGATACCAGAAATATGATAGGTCTCAAAGTGTCCCTGGCTCTTGGCGTTCTTCTGACGCCAGATCTTTACGTTGAATTCCATAGCGCTTAGTCTTTATAGTTTCTGGTAACAACCTTAATGTTTTCATATACAAGCGGTTCCTTGTGGAGCACAGGCTCCTTGTCCTCGCCCTTGTACTCCCAGGCGGCGACATACATGAAGTGCTCGTCGTCGCGCTTCGCTTCGCCTTCTTCGGTCTGGCTCTCGATACGGAAATGGCCGCCGCAGGATTCCTTGCGGTTCAGGGCGTCGTACGCCATCAGCTTTCCGATTTCGAAGAAGTCTTCGAGGCGGAGGGCCTTTTCGAGTTCCTGGTTGAATTCTTCGGCCGTACCCGGAACGCATACATCCGTGTAGAACTGCTTCTTGAGGGCGTCTATTTCCTCGATGGCCTTCTTCAGACCTTCCTCGTTGCGGGCCATACCGACGTACTCCCACATAATGTGGCCGAGCTTCTTGTGGATCGAATCGACGGTCTCCACACCTTTGATTGCGAAAAGTCTCTCGATGCGTTCGCGGACCGCTTTCTCGGCTTCCGCGAATTCCGGGCTGGAGATGTCGGTCTTCGGCTCGCTGAACTTTTTGGAGAGGTAGTCGCCGATGGTGACGGGCAGGATGAAATAGCCGTCCGCCAGGCCCTGCATCAGCGCCGAGGCGCCGAGGCGGTTGCCGCCGTGGTCGGAGAAGTTGGCTTCGCCGATGGCGTACAGGCCCGGAATCGTGGTCTGGAGGTCGTAGTCGACCCAGATGCCTCCCATCGTATAATGGATGGCCGGATAGATCATCATAGGCTCCTCCCAGGGGGATGAGGCCGTGATTTTCTCATACATTTCGAAGAGGTTGCCGTAGCGCTCGGCCACTTTCTGGTGGCCCAGGCGCGCGATCGCATCCTTGAAGTCGAGGAACACGGCGAGTCCGGTCTCGTTCACGCCGAAGCCGGCGTCGCAACGCTCCTTCGCGGCGCGGGAAGCCACGTCGCGCGGCACCAGGTTGCCGAAGGCAGGATACCGGCGCTCGAGATAGTAGTCCCTGTCCTCTTCCGGAATCTGGGAAGGCTTGATGATGTGCTTGCGGAGTTTATCCACATCCTCCAGCTTCTTCGGAACCCAGATGCGTCCGTCGTTGCGGAGGGACTCGCTCATCAGGGTAAGCTTGCACTGCTGGTCGCCATGGACCGGGATGCAGGTAGGATGGATCTGCGCGAAGCAGGGATTGGCGAAATAGGCACCCTTCTTATAACACTGGTACGCGGCAGAACCGTTGCTGTTCATCGCATTGGTGGAGAGGAAATAGGCATTTCCATAACCGCCGGTTGCGATAACCACGGCGTGGGCGCCGAAGCGCTCCAGTTTGCCGGTCACGAGGTTGCGCGCGATGATACCCTTTGCCTCGCCGTTGATCAGGACGAGGTCGAGCATCTCGTGGCGCGGGTAGGACTTGACCGTGCCGGCGGCGATTTCCTTGTTCAGGGACGCATAGGCGCCGAGGAGCAGCTGCTGGCCGGTTTGGCCGCGGGCGTAGAACGTACGGCTGACCTGTACGCCGCCGAAGGAGCGGTTCGCCAGGTATCCGCCGTACTCGCGGGCAAACGGGATTCCCTGGGCCACACACTGGTCGATGATGGCCGCGCTGACTTCCGCCAGACGATAAACATTCGCTTCGCGGGCCCGGTAATCACCGCCCTTGATGGTATCATAGAAGAGGCGATAAACCGAATCGTTGTCGTTTTGGTAGTTCTTCGCAGCGTTGATACCTCCCTGGGCGGCAATGGAATGCGCCCGGCGCGGAGAGTCGCTGATACAGAAGATCTTCACGTTGTACCCCAGTTCGCCGAGCGCGGCAGCGGCGGAGGCGCCGCCCAGGCCGGTACCGACAACGATGATTTCCAGTTTTCTCTTGTTGTTGGGACTTACGAGGTGGATTTCCGACTTGCGCTTCGTCCATTTTTCGGCGAGCGGTCCGTCCGGAATCTTCGAAATTAACTTATCTGCCATTGTATACTATGGTATTAAAACAAACTCCCATCCGTCACGGAAGGCTTCAGGTACTCATCCAGTCCGAGATGCCTGTAAGCCATTTCCGTCGTTACGCGACCCCGGGGGGTCCGCACAATGAAGCCTTCCTTAATCAGGAAAGGCTCATACACCTCCTCCAGCGTACCCGGGTCTTCCCCTATTGCCGTCGCAATCGTATTGACGCCGACCGGACCGCCCTTGAAGGTAGTGATAATCGTCCGCAATATCTTGTTGTCGATAAAATCCAGACCCTTCGTATCGATATGCAGCTTATCCAGCGCGTATTTCGATATCTTGACATCAATCACCCCGTCTCCTACCACCTGCGCGAAATCCCTGACCCGCTTCAGCAGCGAATTCGCGATTCGCGGCGTTCCGCGGCTCCTCAAGGCTATCTCACGCGCCGCCTGATGCTCAATCTTCACCTGGAGGATATAAGCGCTGCGCTCGATAATCTTGACCAACTCGTCCGCTTCATAATACTCCAGCGCGCAGTTGATACCGAAACGCTCGCGAAGCGGCGCCGTCAACAGGCCGCTCCGGGTCGTCGCGCCCACCAGCGTGAAAGGATTCAGATTGATCCTGACCGACCGGGCGCCGGGGCCCTTGTCGATCATAATGTCAATTACGTAATCCTCCATCGCGGAATACAGGTACTCTTCCACTTCCGGGGAAAGGCGGTGGATTTCGTCGATGAAAAGGACATCCCCCGCATCCAGCGAAGTCAGCAGACCCGCCAGGTCGCCCGGTTTGTCGAGCACGGGACCGGAGGTGATTTTCATATTGACGCCCATTTCATTCGCGATGATATGGGCCAGCGTCGTCTTTCCCAGACCGGGAGGACCGTGGAATAACGTATGGTCCAGCGCTTCGCCGCGCTTTTTCGCCGCCTGGATATAGATGCCCAGATTGGATACGATTTCCCTTTGTCCGGTAAAATCTTCCAGGATTTGCGGCCTGATAATTCCGTCTAATTCTTTATCTTTGCCTTCGCTCAGGCTGTGAGGATCAAATTCCGGCATACCACAGTTATTACAGCACAAATATACTATTTTTATTGTATTAAATTTTATGTTTTATATAGGAATGTTAAAATGTTGATAACCTATTTAATCGGGTAATTATCAATATTTTGCATTAGTTGAAAACTTGTTGGCATCCATCCTTTCCCTCCCGGAAAGAATGTTGAAAAAAAGGGTGGTAAAATTATCAAAAGAAAACAGGGCCGGTTTCAACGGGATTTTCAACAGCCTTTCAACACATTCTGACAGCTGATGTTGATAAGTCCGCTCCAGACAGAAGAAATAAAAAACAGGCTTGCGCGGAAAGGGGATATCTATTGCAGCGGACTCTTCCTTTCCGCCCGGTGGTTCATCCTCTCCCAGGTAGCCTCCGAAGGCGTCCAATGCGCGATTCTTCCGACCCAGGAGGCAGCGGAATACTGCGCCGCGGACCTCTACAACCTGATCGAAGGGGACAAGGTATTCTACCTTCCCGCCAGCGGCAAGGGCATTGAAAAGAGCAACTACAAATCCTCCCTCGGCGTCCAGCGCACCGCCGCCATCGAAAGGCTCATCTCCGCCGACAGGGACCTCTCCGTCATCGTCACCTACCCGGAAGCGCTGGCAGAATCCCTCCCTTCGGCCGCCAGGATCCGGGAATCCCTCTTCACCCTGAAGCAGGGAATGGAAATCTCCTTCGAAACCATCCGGGAAACCCTCTACAACAACGGGTTCGAGAAAGTGGACTTCGTTGCGGCGCCGGGCCAGTATGCGATCCGCGGCTCCCTGATCGACATTTTCTCCTACTCCTTCAACCAGCCCTACCGCTTCTCCTTCTTCGGCGACGAAATCGAGAGCATCCACATCTTCGACGCCAACACCCAACTTTCCATCGGAAGCGTCGAGGAAGCGGACATCCTCTCCGGCGTCCTCTCGGAGGAAACCCCGGAAGGGGAGGGTACCTCCGTATTCGACCTTCTTCCCCGGGAGGCCGTCCTCTGGCTGGACTCATCCGATATGTACCGGAACCAGCCATTCTTCCAGGCGACGAAAGCGTTCCGGCGCGTTTTCCTCGATCTTCCGATCTCCGGATCCGTCCCCGACGCCATCCGCTTCCACATCACCCCGCAGCCGACTTTCAACAAGAATTTCGAACTGCTCACCGCGGACATCAACGCCAAACTGGAAAACAACTACCGCGTCTGCATCTTCTCCGAGAAGCAGGCCCAGACGGACCGCCTCAAGTCCATCCTCTCCCAGAACGGCGGCATCCTCCCCGAATTCGTCCAGGGCAGGAACATCCACAGCGGCTTCATCGACAGCGATTCCCGCGTCTGCTGCTATTCGGACCACGAAATCTTCGACCGCTTCCACCGCGTCACCCTCCGCCGCTCCGTCGAAAAGAGCGAACAGTTGACGCTCAATGACTTGAATTCCTTCAAAATCGGCGATTACATCGTCCACATCGACTACGGCGTCGGCGTTTTCGGCGGCCTCGTCCGGATGCGCGACGACAAGGACCGGATCAAGGAAGTCGTAAAACTGACCTACAAGGACGGCGACGTAGTCTTTGTTTCCGTCCACGCCCTGAACAAGATTTCCCGGTACCGCTCCAAGGAGGACGAACCCCCGGTCATCAACAAACTCGGTTCGAAGACCTGGGTCAACCTGAAATCCCGCGCCAAATCCAAGGTCAAGGACATCGCGAAGGAACTGATCCAGCTGTACGCGAAGCGCAAGGCCGCCAAGGGATACGCCTTCGCGCCGGATTCCTACCTCCAGCAGGAACTCGAATCCTCGTTCATTTTCGAGGACACCCCGGACCAGGAGACCGCCACGGCGGCCATCAAGCACGATATGGAGGACGACTGCCCGATGGACCGCCTCGTCTGCGGCGACGTCGGCTTCGGCAAGACCGAACTCGCCATCCGGGCGGCCTTCAAGGCGGCCGTGGAGGGCAAGCAGGTCGCCGTCCTCGTGCCGACGACCATCCTTGCTCTCCAGCATTACAACACCTTCACCGGCCGCCTCAAGGACTTCCCCTGCTCCGTCGATTACGTCAGCCGCCTGCGGACGGCCTCCGAAATCACCGCCATCCGGGAAAAGGTGAAAACCGGCGCCCTGGACATCCTCATCGGCACCCACAAGATTCTCGGCAGCGGCTTTGAATTCAAGGACCTGGGTCTTCTGATTATCGACGAGGAGCAGAAGTTCGGCGTTTCCGCGAAAGAGAAACTCCGCCAGATGAAGCTTTCCGTGGACACCCTCACCCTGACGGCGACCCCGATTCCACGCACCCTCCAATTCTCCCTGCTCGGGGCGCGCGACCTCTCCATCATTAACACCCCTCCGCCGAATCGCATCCCGATCCAGACCGAAATCATCCTCTTCGACGAAAAGGAAATCCGCAGCATCATCGAATACGAACTCCACCGCGGCGGCCAGGTCTTCTTCCTCCACAACAAGGTCGAAGAACTGGGCTCCATCCACGACATCCTCCACCGGATCGTCCCGGATATGAAAATCTGCATCGCCCACGGCCGGATGGAAGCCCGCGACCTGGAAAACCGGATGCTCGACTTTATGCGCGGGGACTATGATCTCCTCCTCTGCACGACCATCATCGAGAACGGCCTCGACATCCCGAATGCCAACACCATCATCATCAACCAGGCCCAGAACATCGGCCTGAGCGACCTCCACCAGCTCCGCGGCCGCGTCGGCCGCTCGAACCGGCGCGCCTTCTGCTACCTCATCGTCCCGCCGCTTGTGTCCATCACCGACGACGCCCGGCGCCGCCTGAAGGCCATCGAGGAATTCTCCGACCTGGGCAGCGGCTTCAACATCGCGATGCAGGACCTTGACATCCGCGGCGCCGGCAACCTCCTCGGCGCGGAGCAGAGCGGCTTCATTATGGATATGGGCTATGAGACCTACCAGAAGATACTGTCCGAGGCGATGGAGGAACTCGGCGTCGAGACGGGCTGGTCGGGCCGCAACACGAAGGGCTCCTTCGTGGAGGACTGCACCATCGAGACGGACCAGCCGGCGATGATTCCGGACGACTACATCGACATCGCCTCCGAGAAAATCCGCATCTACAAGCAGCTGGACGCGATGACTTCCGAAAAGGAGATCAACCGCTACGCCGCGCAGCTCGCCGACCGCTTCGGTGCGCTTCCGCGCGAACTGGAGAACCTCTTCTATGTCGTCAAGGTCCGCAACCTCGGCGGCCGCCTCGGCTTCGAGAAAATCATCATCAAGAACGGCCTCTTCATCGCATTCTTCATCGCGAACCAGATGTCCCCGTACTTCCAGTCCGACGTGTTCAACCGCGTCCTGAAGCGCGTAAACGAGCAGGGGAGACTCAGCCTCAAGCAGTCCGAAGGCAAGCTGAAAATCGTCGCGCGCGAGGTGGACACGATGGAGAAAGCCTTCTCGCTCTTGACCTCGTTGCAATAAATTTGTAACTTTACAGGCTTACCCTTTGCGCGAATGCCCAACCTGGTAGTCGAAATAGGAAATACGGCCCTGAAAGCCGCCCTGACCGAAGGCATCACCCTCGGCAAGACTTTCCGTTACCAGGGGGAGAAGCGGCTGGAGTTCATTTCGGACCTGGCCGCGCGGGAGAAACCGGAGGTGCTGACCGTGGCGACCGCGGTCCCCGTGACGCCCACCGAGGAGGCGCAGCTGCGCGCCTGCTGCCGCCGCCTCATCCTCCTGGACAGCGCCCATACGGCGCTTCAGGAGCGTTATGGCCTTCCCGCTTACCTGGGCTGTGACCGCGCCGCCTCGCTGGTCGCCGCGCGCCACCTCTTCCGCGGGAAAAGCTGTACCGTCTTTGATTTCGGCACGACCCTGACCGTGGATTTCCTCTCCGCGGAAGGGGAGTACCTCGGGGGCAACATCTCCCCCGGCTGCCGGACCCGGTTCAAGGCGCTGAACCGCTATTCGCGGACCCTTCCGCTCGTGGATACCCCCGCCGAAACGGGCCCCCTGGGTCATTCCATCCGCGAATCGATCGAGGACGGGGTGATTTCGGGCATAATGTTTGAAATCACGGGGTACGTCGGTCTTTATCCGGAGAATCATATCGTTTTCACCGGAGGGGACGCGATTTATTTTGTTAAAAGAATGAAAAACTCCATCTTTGTGGTTTGTAACCTTGTACTTATGGGGTTGGCGCTAATTACGGATGATTATGCCGAAAAGACGCTTGAGTAAGATCCTGGCCGCCGTCTTCTTCTTTGCCGCGGCCTGCCTGCCCGTCCTTGCCCAGGACGGCGCCTTCAGCGCATATACCCCGTATTCCATCTACGGCGTCGGCGACCTTATGCAGCCCGGCACGGCCTACAACAAGTCGATGGGCGGCGTCGGCGTCGCGACGCGCAACACGCGCTACATCAACATCCTGAATCCCGCCGCCGTGACCGCGCGCGACTCCCTCTCCTTTATGGCGGACTACAGCATCGCGCTGAACAACACGTACTTCCGCCAGGGAGACGCCCACGGTGCCAACACCCGCGCGAACGTGACCAACATCGCGATCTCCTTCCCGATCTACCGCTCCTCGGCGGCGATGCTCGGCATCGTCCCGCTGAGCAGCACGGGCTACAAGATATACGCCTTCACCGAGGATCCGTCGATCATCAACCAGGCCGGCTACATCGTGGACGGCTGGGAGGGCCAGGGCAGCATCTACCAGCTGTTCGGCGCCGCGGGCGTGACCTTCTGGAAGCGCCTCTCTCTGGGCGTGGAAGGGATCCAGTATTTCGGCAAGATTGAAAAGGACTTCACCCGCGCCTTCGGCAAATCGAACATTCTGGGCGTGGAGAGTGGCCGCCGGATGACCCTCCGCGGCACCGCCGTGAAGGCCGGCATCCAGTATGAGCAGCCGATCGGCAGCAACGGACTTGTCCTCGCCGTCGGCGCGACGTACAAGAATTCCCCGAAAATGCGCGGATTCGCCGAGAGTTATGTCGATACGCTGACCGTTTCCGACACCGTCCGCCTGAAAGACGTCGCCCGTTTCGCGGGAGAGGTCGCCGTCGGCGTCTCGCTCCGCAGCCGGGAGAAATGGCGCCTGGAGCTGAATTACTCCCGTTCGGACTGGTCTGCCACGGGCATCGACGCCGTCAAGGGCTTCGCCGCGACCTCGACGTTCGGCAAATCCTTCTCCGCGTCCCGCCAGGAAGCCTACCGCGCCGGCTTCGAAATCATCCCGAACGCCAACGACATCCGCTACTATTACCGGCGTCTCGCCTACCGCGTCGGCGCCTATTACGAGAAGTCCTATTTCGCCCTCGACGGCAACCGGCTGGACACCTTCGGCATCACGGTCGGAGCGACCCTCCCGGTCTTCCAACTGTCGAATGGCCTGACGTTTGCATTGGACGTGGGACAAAGGGGCTCATTAGCAGGAGATTTGACGCGGGAACGCTTCATCAACTTCTCGATCGGCTTCAACGCATACGACATTTGGTTCAGGAAACCACAGTATAATTAACCGAATAATTAACAACACAACTCAAGGATATGAAAAAATTAGCACTTGCAATTTTGACCTTAGCGATGATGGTCAGCACGAATGTCTACGGCCAGGGTAAGTACGGTCGTGACAGCGCCGAATGTATCAAGTACCTCTCCTACTACACGGAGTACTACAAGCAGAAGAATTACGACGAGGCTCTCCCGAGCTGGCGTAAGGCTTACAAACTCTGCCCTCCGACCGCTTCCGAGAACATGTTCGTCCAGGGTTCGACGCTTCTGCGCCGCCTGATCCAGCAGAACGCCAACAACGCGGCCTACCGGACCGCGCTGGTCGACTCCCTGCTGGCCCTGCACGACACCCGTATGCAGGCATATCCGAGAAGGGCCGTTTCCGTTCTCAACACCAAGGGCCTCGATATCCACAACTACATCAAGGGCGACGCCGAGGGCGTCTACAAGATGTATGAGGACATCATCGCCGCGAACAAGGGTGAGACCGATCCGAACCTCTTCCTGTTCGAACTCGACGCCGCGACGGAACTCGTCCAGGCCGGCAAGCTCGATCCGGAGCAGTTCATCAATATCTACCAGCGCAACCTCGAGCTCATCAAGCCCGAAGACGGCAAGCGTGAGGAACTGGAGTCCCTGTTCATCACCAGCAAGGTGGCCAGCTGCGAGAACCTCCTCGAGCTCTTCACCCCCCGCTACAACGCCAGCCCGAACGATGCGACGCTCATCTCCAACATCGTGAAGATGCTCTCCATCACCGAAGGCTGCCAGAACAACGACCTCTACCTGAAGGCTGTGACCGCGATGCACGCCAACGAGCCGACCGCGACTTCCGCCTACTACCTGTTCAAGCTGAACTCCGCCCGCGGCAACAACGCCGACGCTGTCCGCTATATGGAGGAGGCCATCGCTTCCGCCGATTCCGACGCGAAGACCGATGCCCAGTACAACTATGAACTGGCCGTGTTCTGCTCGAAGAACGGTATGAACGCGAAGGGCCTCGACTGCGCCCGCAAGTCCATCGAACTGGATCCTGACAGCTTCACCGGCAAGGGCAACTTCCTTATCGGTACGATCTGGGGTTCGACCGTCTGCTCCGGCAACGAAATCGAGCGCCGCGCCCCGTACTGGGTGGCTGTGGATTACCTGCAGCGCGCCAAGGCCGCCGATCCGACCCTGACCGACGATGCCAACCGCCTGATCGGCCAGTACGCCGCGTACTTCCCGCAGACCGCCGAGGCCTTTATGTACGACGTGGCCGACGGCCAGTCCTACACCGTCTCCTGCGGTGGCATGCGCGCGACGACGACCGTCCGTACCCAGAAGTAGTCCGGCTTTGGAACAGGTACGAAATAGTTTGAAGATGATGGCAACCGCCCTGGCGGTTGCTTTCATCGTATTTTCGTGCAGTTCCAAGCTCAAGGAGGCCGAAAAACTCGATCTGGGATCCGCCCCGCGCCAGGTCATCAACGATATGTTCGCCGTCGAATCCGAGAACGGACGGACGACGATGCGCGTGGAGGCGCCCCTGATGCAGCGCTTCGAAACCGACACCCTCGACCGGGAGACCTTCCCGGAGGGTTTTTATGTCTACGGCTACAACGAAGAAGGCCTGCTGGAGACGACGATCTTCTCCGACAACGCGGAACACCGGGTGAAGAAGCATCGGCGCACCGAGAACGAGGAGATGTGGGTCGCTACGGGCAACGTGGTGATCCAGAACGTCATCAAGCAGGAGACGATGGAGACCGACACCCTGTACTGGGACCGTTCCGCCGGCGAAATCTACACGGACAGCTACGTCCGTATGTATTCCGACGACGGGTTTATGCAGGGATTCGGGATGCGCTCCGACGACCGCGCGCGCAACGCGGAAATCCAGCGGCCGTTCAACAGTTTCGGGGTAGTCGTCCAGGACTCGACGCGCGTGGTGGTGGATTCGGCCAATTTTATAGGCCCATTTCCTAAAAAATAATTATGAATTGCGGGAAAATTGTTATCTTTGCCGCCCAAATTATTTAAAACCAAGGAATAGGAATAATAATAAAAACAGAATACAATGGCGGTTCTTCAAAACATTCGCGTAAAATTCGGTCTGGCGATATCGATTCTCATCGCCCTGGCCCTCCTGTCGTTCATCATCGATCCGACCACGCTGTCGACGGCGCTTCAGTCGATGTCCTCGAAATACGACGTGGGCAAAATCAATGGCAAGTCCATCTCCTACACGGACTTCCAGGATGACATCCAGACCTTCACCACCATCCACGAGCTGACTTCCGGCTCCTCCGCCCAGAACGAGGAACAGCAGCAGCAGATCCGGGACGCCGCCTGGCAGAACCTGATCGACAAGTATCTCTTCGTCAAGCAGGCCAAGGCCGCCGGTATCAATGTCGGCGAGGCTGAAATGCTTGCCCTGACTTCGAACGAGATGACTTCCGATGTCCTCAAGACCAACTACGCCTTCCTCGACCAGGACGGCAATTACGATCCGTCGATGCTGGTGGATTTCGTCAAGTCCGTGGACAGCGACGCTTCCGGTCGCCTGCGGACCTACTGGGATTTCCTCCAGAACTCGATCTACAACCAGCAGTTCTACAACAAGTACGCTGCCCTGTTCAACACCAGCAACTTCCAGAACGACCTGATGCTCCGCAAGACCATCGAGGAGAACAACAATACGACCGAGGTCCGTTTCGTGATGCTTCCGTTCGGCTATGCGACGACCGATACTTCCGTCGTCGTGACAAGCGATGAGATCAAGAAGTACTACAACGACCACAAGGAGTTCTTCCGCCAGAACGCCAGCCGCGACATCGAATACGTCGTCTTCGAGGTGGTTCCGTCCGACCAGGACATCGCCGATGCGAATACGAAGGTCTCCGAGGTGTACGACGAGTTCGCCACGACGGAGAATATGAAGAACTTCCTCCTGAAGAACTCCGACCGCGCCTGGTCCGAGTACTGGTACAAGGAGGGTGAGCTCAGCGCCATCAATTCGGAGCTTGACGCCTTCGCGTTCAACAGCGACCGCAACGCCCCGAAGGTCTCCTCCGTCATCAAGGAAGGCAACACCTTCTATGCCGGCCGCATCATGGATACCGCGATGGTTCCGGATTCCGCCTATGTGAAGCACATCCTGCTCCAGGGTACCAACGCCGCCCACCTGGCCGACAGCCTCGTGACCGTGCTGAGGAACCGTGGCAGCTTCCCGAACCTGGCCGCGATGTACTCCGTGGACCAGAACTCCGCCGCCGATGGTGAGCTCGGCAATATCGGCTGGATGACCCAGAGCTATATGATTCCGGGCTTCGAGTCCGTCATCAAGGACGCCGAGGTAGGCAAGCCGTTCGTCCTCACGACCCAGTACGGCACCCACGTCGTCGTCGTTTCCAAGAAATCCAAGCCGGTCCTGAAGAAGCAGGTCGCCATCCTTGAGCAGACCGCGCTCGCAGGCCGCGAGACCTACAATGAGTACTACAACCAGGCCAGCCGTTTTGCCGCCATCACGAACGGTACGCTGGAGGGATACAAGGCCGCCGTCGATTCGATGGGCGTCTATTCCCACACGCTGAACAATCTCCTGGAGAGCGCTTCTACCATCGGTTCCATCGACAACGCGAAGGAAGTGACCCGCTGGGCCTTCGACGCGAAGAAGGGCAAGGCCTCCAAGATCATCACGGTCAACAACAACTTCTTCATCATCGCCGCCCTGAACGGCATCCACGATGAGGGTTATGCGACCGTCGCCGAAGTGGCCGAGAACATCCGCCCGACCCTCTATATGGAGAAGCTCGGTGCGAAGAAGGCCGACGAGGTTGCCGCGAAGATCCAGGGTCTGACGACGCTGGAGGAGGTTGCTGACGCGCTGGATGCCAGCATCAGCACCCAGAACATCGCGTTCGGCGCCCTCTCGCTGCAGGGGGTGGATCCGAAGTTCATCGGCGCCGTGACCGTGGCTCCGGAGCATCAGCTCTGCGGCCCGGTGGCGGGTACCGTCGCCGTGTATGTCTTCGAGGTGGAAGGCCGGGACACCGGTTCCTACTATACCGAGGACGACGCGAAGAACCTCGAGACCCAGAAGAACCAGTACAATTCCCAGCTGGTGATGAGCGTGATGCAGCGCGCCGCGGACGTCAAGGACAACCGCGCCCGCTTCTTCTAGCAGACGGCTTTAAAACCAATAAAAAAGCGACCCTCCGGGGCCGCTTTTTTTCGTCATTCCCGGGCGCTTAAACGTTGAAGAGGAAGTGCATGATGTCGCCGTCCTGGACGACGTAGTCCTTGCCTTCGATGCCCATCTTGCCTGCGGCGCGGATGGCGGCCTCCGACTTGAGGGCCATATAGTCGTCGAATTTGATGACCTCGGCGCGGATGAAGCCGCGCTCGAAGTCGGAGTGGATGACTCCGGCGGCTTTCGGGGCCTTGTCTCCCTTGTGGATGGTCCAGGCGCGGCATTCGTCGGCGCCCGCGGTGAAGAAGGTCTGGAGGCCGAGGAGCTTGTAGGCGCCCTGGATCAGGCGGACGACGCCGGATTCCTCCAGGCCGAGTTCCTCGAGGAACATCTGCCGGTCTTCGAAGCTCTCGATCTCGGCGATTTCGGATTCCGTCTTCGCGGCGATGACGAGGAGTTCGGCGTTTTCGTCCTTGACCGCCTCCCGGACGGCGTCGACATAGGCGTTGCCGGAAGCGGCGGAAGCCTCATCCACGTTGCAGACGTAGAGGACGGGCTTGTTGGTCAGCAGGAAGAGGTTCCTGGCCATCACTTCCTCGTCCGGGTCTTTCGGGACGACGGTGCGGCAGCTCTTGCCGGCGAGGAGGGCGTCCTTGTAGCGCTGCAGGAGTTCTGAGAGTTTTTTCGCCTCCTTGTCGCCGGCCTGACCGGCCTTGTAGGATTTTGCGAGGCGGTTTTCTACGGTTTCGAGGTCCTTGATCTGGAGTTCGGCGTCCACGACTTCCTTGTCGCGGACGGGATCGACGGAGCCGTCCACGTGGACGATGTTGCCGTCGTCGAAGCAGCGGAGGACGTGGAGGATCGCGTCCGTTTCGCGGATGTTCGCGAGGAACTGGTTGCCCAGGCCCTCACCCTTGCTGGCGCCCTTGACGAGGCCGGCGATGTCGACGATGTCGACGGTCGCCGGAATCGTGCGCTTCGGCTGGCAGAGCTCGGAGAGCGCGTCCAGGCGGCGGTCCGGCACGTTCGTCGAGCCGAGGTTCGGCTCAATGGTACAGAAAGGGAAATTCGCGCTCTGGGCCTTCCCGGAGCTGACGCAATTGAAGAGGGTGGATTTTCCGACGTTCGGAAGTCCCACGATACCGCATTTCAAGGACATAAAAATAAATTTTGCGACTCCAAAGTTACAAGTTTTTATGAATCTTTTGGGAATTTATGTTTGGTCGGCGGAACTTTGGGGCGTTATGCGGAGAATGTGGATGACCTTCGGGGTCGTGGTGGCCCTGTTCTTCAATGTGGAGAACTTTTTCGATTACCGGGACGCGGGGACCGGGGATTCGGACCGGGAGTTTTCGTCGCGCGGGGAGCGCCGGTGGACGAAACGGCGGTTCGAGGCGAAGTGCGCGGCTATCGCGAAGACGCTGTTCTACGCGGAGGATGCGACGGGCGGGCTGCCGGACCTCGTGGGCTTCGCCGAGGTGGAGAACCGGTACGCGCTGCGTTGCCTGCTGGAGCGGACCGCGCTGAAGAAGACGGATTATGAGATCGTCCATTTCGAGTCGCGGGACCATCGCGGGATCGACGTGGCGCTGCTGTACAGACGCAGCCGGCTGCGGCTGGTGGATGCGCGTCCGCTCCGGATTCCGGAGCTCGCGACGCGGGACATCCTGCTGGCGCAGTTCGTGGAGATTGCGAGCGGAGACAGCCTCGCGGTCAGCGTAAACCACCATCCGTCGAAGTACGGGGGCGCTGAGGGCGAGGCGGGGCGCCTCGTCGTGGCGCGGGCGATGCTGGCCGCGCACGAC
>LUZF01000012.1 GCA_001602865.1 Bacteroidales bacterium Bact_14 | reverse complement strand
GGGCGGCGCGGAGGTCCTGGGCGACGAGGTCGGTCGGGGTCGCGGAGCGGAGGCCGAAGCGCACGCTCGCGAGGGCGTCGGCGGTCTTGGCGAGGGCGGCCGCGTGGCGGGCGTCGATGACCAGGGTGCCGGCCGACGCGGAGAGGCGTCCGGCCTGGATTACTTGAAGTAATGCTTTAAGTGAATCGAGTCCTTCGCCTGTCTTGGCGGAGAGGGGGAGGGACTTCACTGTAATTCCCTTGTTTTCAAGCTGGGAAACAAAATTGTTTAAAGCAATAACATTTTTGTTAACCCCCTTTTTATCGACTTTGTTACCGATCAGGACCAGTTGCTGGACGTCGAAATCAACCTCCTGAACGAGGCGTTTTGCCTCGGCCAGAAAGGCCTCGGGGGAGGCCGTCAGATCGAGCACGCCAAGCACGATATCGGCGCTGTGGAGCTTGTCGAGCGAGCGGTCGATGCCGAGTTTTTCAATCGTGTCTTCGCTCTCGCGGATGCCGGCGGTGTCGATGAAGCGGAAGAGGGTGTCGCCCAGGGTCAGCGTCTCCTCGACCGTGTCGCGGGTCGTGCCGGCGATGTCGGAAACGATGGCGCGGTCCTCGCCGAGCAGGGCGTTGAGCAGGGTGCTCTTGCCGGTGTTGGCGGCGCCGACGATGGCGACGGGCACGCCCATGCGGATGGCGTTGCCGAGGCGGAAGGAATCGCGCAGCGCGGTCACTTTCGCGCTGACGGAGTCGACCAGCGAGAGCAGTTTGGTGCGGTCCGCGAAGATGACCTCCTCCTCGCTGAAGTCAAGTTCAAGCTCCATCAACATCGTCAGTTCCAACAGCTTGGATCGCATCTCCTGCAGTTCTGCTGAAAATCCGCCCCGCAACTGGTTCATGGCCACCCGGTGGGCGGCGCGGCTCTCCGCGGCGATCAGGTCCGCCACCGCTTCCGCCTGGGCAAGGTCCATCTTCCCGTTCACGAAAGCGCGGCGCGTGAACTCCCCGGCTTCGGCCGGCCGCGCCCCGGCGCCGCAAAGCAGCTCCATCAGGCGGGACACGACGAAAGGGGAGGCATGGCACGAAAACTCCACGCTGTCTTCCCCGGTGTACGAATGCGGCGCCCGGAAGACCGTGGCGACCACGGTATCCAGCACAGCCCCGTCCGGCTCCAATACATTGCCATAATGCGCCGAATAACCCGCGGCGGCCCGCAGGTTCCGGTCCATGACCGAAGAAGCAATTTCCAGCGCCTGCGGCCCGCTGATGCGGACTACGGCGATCGCCCCGGCGCCGACGGCGGTGGCGGGAGCGCAGATGGTTTCGTCAATATTCATAATGCTTTGCGAAGTTACGAAAAAGCATTGGGAATATTCCGCGGAATTTTGTAATTTCGCAGGATAGAAATCTATAATTTCATACTATATCCATTCTATGATTTACACAAAAGAAGTGCAGCAGATGTGCTGCGTTGCAAAAGGCGCCAACCACGCCAATGCCCCGATTCCTGAAGAAGGAAAATGGGTGCATGCAAAAGAAATCAAGGACATCTCCGGCCTGACCCACGGTATCGGCTGGTGTGCCCCGCAGCAGGGTTGCTGCAAACTGACCCTCAACGTCAAGGACGGCATCATCGAAGAAGCGCTGGTCGAGACCCTCGGCTGCTCCGGCATGACCCACTCCGCCGCCATGGCGTCTGAAATCCTCCCGGGCAAGACCCTCCTCGAGGCCCTGAACACCGACCTCGTCTGCGACGCCATCAACACGGCGATGCGCGAGCTCTTCCTCCAGATCGTCTACGGCCGTACCCAGTCCGCGTTCTCCGAAGGCGGCCTGCCGGTCGGCGGCTCCCTCGAGGACCTCGGCAAGAACCTCCGCAGCCAGGTGGGTACCATGTACGGCACCAAGCTCAAGGGTTCCCGTTACCTCGAAATGACGGAAGGCTACTGCACCCGCATGGCCCTCGACGCCGACAACGAAGTGATCGGCTACGAGTTCGTCAACCTCGGCAAGCTCATGGACGCCCTCAAGGCCGGCGCAACCGGTCCGGAGGCCATCGAGAAGGCGAAAGGCACCTATGGCCGCTTCAAGGATGCCGTGAAATATATTGACCC
>LUZF01000011.1 GCA_001602865.1 Bacteroidales bacterium Bact_14 | reverse complement strand
GGGCAGGAGCCCGTGCGCATCGAGGGCCGGCGCGTCACAGACGCAGCGACCCTCGAGGTCGTCGTGATGACCTACGCCGGCTGGTGCAACAAGGACATCGTCGCGCGGCTGCAGGCCTGCGGCTGCAACGCCATCGGCCTCGCGGGCTGCGACGGCGGCGTCATCACGGCCCCGAAACGGCCGCCCAGGACGCTGTCGGACGGCGTGACACAGGTCGATTTCGGTTTCGTGGGGGACGTGACGCCCGCCTGCGTGGATGCGAAGTTCCTGCAGCGGCTGCTGGAAGCCGGTTTCATTCCGGTGCTCTGCGCCATCAACCACGACGGCCACGGCCAGTTGCTGAATACCAACGCCGACACGGTCGCGGCCTCCGTCGCCGCGGCGCTCGGCGCCGAACTGGTCTACTGCTTCGAGAAGAAGGGCGTCCTGCGCGACGCCGCCGACGAAGACAGCGTCATCCCGCAGATCACGGCCGCGGATTTCCGGACGCTCCTCGAGGATGGAACCATCTCGGAAGGGATGATTCCCAAACTGGAGACCGCATTCCGCGCCCTCTGCGACGGCGCGCCCGCCGCAACCATCAAGTCTTCGGAAGAACTGCTGCTGGACGGCGGAACCAAACTGCATTTGTAATGGAGTACGCGAAATACATCGATTTGTTGCGAAAGCTGGTCGGCATCCCGCGGGTGACCGGGGAGGAAGGCGCAGCGGCGGACTGCCTGGCGGCGTTCCTGGCCGCCGAGGGCGTCGCCTGCACGCGTGTGCGGAACAACGTGCTGGCGCTCAGCCGGGATTTCGATCCCGCGAAGCCGACGCTGGCGCTGGACGCCCACCTCGATACGGTTGCGCCCGCCGCAGGCTACAGCCGGGATCCGTACGACGCCGGGGACGACCCGGAGCGGATCTGGGGCCTCGGCGCGAACGACGACGGCGGCAGCGCCGTCGCGATGACCGCGGCTTTCCTCCACTGGTATAAAGGCGCCCTGCCCGTCAACCTGATGCTGGTCCTGACCTGCGAGGAGGAGCGCTCCGGCCCGAACGGCGCGGCGTACCTCTACGATGAGGCCGGCTATTTCCGTTCGGGCGCGGGATTCCCGTACCCGGACTGGGTCATCGTCGGCGAACCGACGGGGATGCAGGCGGCGGTCTGTGAGCGCGGGCTGCTCGTCCTGGACGGCGAAGCCCGCGGCGTCAGCGGCCACGCCGCGCGCGAGGAGGGCGTGAACGCCCTCTACATCGCGCTCGACGACATCGCCCGCCTGCGCGCCCACCGCTTCGCCCGCACCTCCCCCCGGATGGGCGACGTGAAGCTCAGCGTGACCCAGATCCAGGCCGGAACGGCCCACAACGTCGTTCCCGACCGCTGCCGTTTCGTCGTGGACATCCGCCCGACGGAGCAATATACCAACGAAGAGATTGTCGCGGAGCTGCAGGCCTGCTGCCAGAGCACGCTGACCCCGCGCAGCCTGCGCAACCGCTCCTCGGCGACGCCGGAAGGCTCCCCGCTCCTGCGGGCCGCCGAAGCCCTCGGCATCGGAACCTATGCCTCCCCGACGACCTCGGACTGGATGCGCATCCGCTGCGACGCGCTGAAGATGGGCCCCGGCGATTCCGCCCGCTCCCACCGCCCCGACGAATATCTCCTGGCCTCCGAACTCCGGCAGGCCATCCCGCAATACATCGCATTCATCGAAAAACTCGCCTATGGCTACACTATGGAATAAAGGGACCGACGCGACCCGTGTGGTCGAAGAATTCACCGTCGGCAACGACCGCATCCTGGATCTGAAGCTTGCGAAATACGATATCCAGGGCTCCCTGGCCCACATCCGGATGCTCGAACGCATCGGCCTGCTGGAAAGCGCCGAGCGGCAGCGGCTCTCCGCGGAGCTGGAGAAGATCCTCGCGACCGTGGAGGACGGGAGCTTCCGCCTGGAGGACGATGTCGAAGACATCCATTCCCAGGTCGAGCTGCTCCTGACGCGCGCGCTGGGGGATGCCGGCAAGAAGATCCACGCCGGACGCTCCCGCAACGACCAGGTACTCGTGGACATCAAGCTGTTCCTGAAGGATGAACTCCTGAAGCTGCGGGAGGAAACGCTCGCGCTGTTCGCCCAATGGCAGGAGCTCAGCGAGCGGCACAAGGAGGTCCTGCTGCCGGGTTACACGCACGGGCAGGTGGCGATGCCTTCGAGCTTCGGACTGTGGTTCGGCGCCTATGCAGAAGCGCTGGTGGACGATATGTACGTCCTGGGCGGCGCCTACAAAGTAGCGGACCGGAACCCGCTGGGTTCGGCCGCGGGCTACGGCAGTTCCTTCCCGCTCGACCGGGAGATGACGACGGAGCTTCTGGGTTTCGCCTCCCCTGTCTGGAACAGCGTGGCGGCACAGATGCAGCGGGGCAAGGCGGAACGCGCCGTTGCCTCCGCCATCGGGGCCCTCGCGCTGACGCTGAACAAGTTCGCCGCCGACTGCTGCCTCTATATGGGTTCCAACTTCGGCTTCATCCACTTCCCGGACGAGCTGACGACCGGCTCGAGCATCATGCCCCACAAGAAGAACCCGGACGTCTGGGAAATCATCCGGGCGCGCTGCAACCGGATCCTGTCCGTGGAGAATGAGATTTCCCTGCTCTGCAGCAACCTCCCGCACGGCTACCACCGCGACTTCCAGCTCCTGAAGGAAATCCTCTTCCCTGCGCTGGATTCGATGCATCTCTGCCTGAAGATGACGTGCTATATGCTGGAGCACATCGAGATCAACGAACATATCCTGGAGGATCCGCGCTACGCGTACCTCTTCACGGTCGAGGAAGTCAACCGGCGGACCCTGGCGGGAACGCCGTTCCGCGACGCCTACCGGCAGGTCGGGGCCGACGTGAACGCGGGGACCTTCCGCTACGCGGGCGGAGACCCCGCGACCCTGCGGGCCTCCGACCTCGGCCATACCCACGCCGGCAGCCTCGGCCGCCTCTGCAACGGGGAAACCGCCGCACTGATGAAAGACGCATCAAACTGGTAATCAATACTATGGGATTGCTTAAGAAAGCAAAACTCGTTCTGCAGAACGGGCGCACGATGGAAGGCTGGAGCTTCGGGTACGACGGCCCCTGCGATGGCGAAGTGGTCTTCTCCACCGCGATGGTAGGCTACCCCGAAAGCCTCACGGACCCGTCCTATTCGGGCCAGATCCTCTGCGTGACCTACCCCCTCATCGGCAACTACGGCATTCCGCCGATGGAGGTCGACGCCGACGGCATCTGCAAGACCTTCGAGTCTGAGAAGATCCACGTCCGGGGACTCATCATCTCCGATTACAGCGAAAAATACAGCCACTGGGACGCCGTCCGGAGCCTCGGCGACTGGCTGCAGGAAGAGCGGATTCCCGGCATCTGCGGCATCGACACGCGCGCGCTGACCCAGCTCCTCCGCGAGGAGGGCGCGATGCTCGGCAAGATCGTGCCGGAAGGCGCGGACGGGGACTTCGAAGTCGCGGACCCCAACCTCGATAACCAGGTCGCCATCGTCAGCTGCAAGGAAATCATCCGCTACGGCCACGGTCCCAAAAAGGTCGTCCTCGTGGACTGCGGCGTGAAGCACCAGATCCTGCGCTGCCTCGTCAGCCGCGGCATCGAGCTCATCCGCGTGCCCTGGGACTACGATTTCAACCTGCTCGACTGGGACGGCCTCTTCATCTCCAACGGCCCGGGCAACCCCGCCCTCTGCGGCGTCACGGTGGAGCACATCAAGGTCGCCCTCCAGGGAGACAAGCCCGTCTGCGGCATCTGTATGGGCAACCAGCTCCTCGGCATCGCCGCCGGCGCATCAACCTATAAATTGAAATACGGCCACCGCAGCCACAACCAGCCGGTCCGCCAGATCGGCACCGACAAGTGCTTCATCACCTCCCAGAACCACGGCTTCGCGCTGGACGCCAGCCGTCTCCCGGAGGGCTGGGAGCCCTATTTCATCAATATGAACGACGGCACCAACGAGGGCATCCGCCACAGCACCAAGCCCTTCTTCTCCGCCCAGTTCCATCCCGAGGCCTCCAGCGGCCCGGTCGATACCGAATTCTTCTTCGACGACTTCATCTCGCGCTTATGATAGACACCCATCTCAAGAAAGTCCTGGTGCTCGGTTCGGGCGCCCTCAAGATCGGCGAGGCCGGCGAGTTCGACTACAGCGGCTCGCAGGCGCTGAAAGCCCTGCGCGAGGAAGGCATCGAGACCGTACTGATCAACCCCAACATCGCGACGGTCCAGACCTCCGAGGGCGTCGCCGACCGCGTCTATTTCCTGCCGGTGACCCCGTTCTTCGTTGAAAAGGTCATCAAGGAGGAGCAGCCGCAGGGCATCCTGCTCTCCTTCGGCGGCCAGACCGCCCTCAACTGCGGCGTGGAGCTCTACCAGCAGGGCATCCTGGAGGCGAACGGCGTCCAGGTGCTCGGCACCCCGGTCCAGTCCATCATCGACACGGAGGACCGCGAGCGCTTCGTCGAGCGCCTCGATGAGATCGGCGTGAAGACAATCAAGTCCCACGCGGCCGCCAACCTCGCGGAGGCGCGCGCCGCCGCCCGGGAAGTCGGCTATCCGGTCATCATCCGCGCCGCCTATGCGCTCGGCGGCCTGGGCTCCGGCTTCTGCGAAAATGAGCAGGAGCTTGACGCCGTCGCCGGCAAGGCCTTCTCCTTCTCCCCGCAGGTCCTCGTCGAAAAATCCCTCCAGGGATGGAAAGAAATTGAATATGAAGTCGTCCGCGACCGCTACGACAACTGCATCACGGTCTGCAACATGGAGAACTTCGACCCGCTCGGCATCCATACCGGCGAGAGCATCGTCGTCGCTCCCTCCCAGACCCTGACCAACGACGAATACCATTTCCTCCGCAAGATCGCCATCGACATCGTCCGCCACGTCGGCATCGTCGGCGAATGCAACGTCCAGTACGCCTTCAGCCCGGACGGCGAGGACTACCGCGTCATCGAAGTGAACGCACGCCTCAGCCGCTCCTCCGCCCTGGCGTCCAAGGCGACGGGCTATCCCCTCGCCTTCATCGCCGCCAAGCTCGGCCTCGGCTACGGCCTCTTCGAGCTGAAGAACTCCGTCACGAAGACGACGCCCGCCTTTTTCGAACCGGCCCTGGACTACGTCGTATGCAAGATCCCGCGCTGGGACCTCGCCAAGTTCAAGGGCGTCTCCCGCGAAATCGGCTCCAGTATGAAGAGCGTCGGCGAAGTGATGGCCATCGGCCGCAGCTTCGAGGAAGCCATCCAGAAGGGCCTCCGGATGATCGGGCAGGGCGCCAACGGCTTCGTCTGCAACAAGCCCTACAAGCGCGAGGACCTCGAAGAAGCCCTCAGGCATCCCACGGACACGCGCATCTTCGCCATCGCCGCCGCCTTCGAGGCCGGCATCAGCGCCGAGCGCATCCACGAACTGACCCACATCGACCGCTGGTTCATCGACAAGCTCGAGAACCTCGAAACGACCTACCGCGCGCTGGAAGCCTGCGGGAAGCTGACGGACGTCGGCTACGACCTCCTCCGCAAGGCCAAGTGCCAGGGCTTCTCGGACGTCCAGATCGCCCGCGTGTTCCATACGCCGGAAAGCAAGGTGCGCGAGTTGCGCGCCTTCCTGGGCCTGCGCCCCTACGTCAAGCAAATTGACACCCTCGCCGCGGAGTTCCCCTCCCAGACCAATTACCTCTACCTGACCTACAACGGCGAGACGGACGACGTCCCCTTCGAGGACGGCTCCAACACCGTCATCGTCCTGGGCTCCGGAGCCTACCGTATCGGCAGCAGCGTGGAATTCGACTGGTGCGGGGTGAACGCCTTGAAAACGCTGCGCGGCAGCGGTTACAAGGCCATAATGATCAACTACAATCCGGAAACGGTCTCGACGGACTACGACGTCTGCGACCGGCTCTACTTCGACGAACTGAGTTTCGAGACGGTGATGGACATCTGCGCGATGGAGAAGCCGTACGGCGTGATCGTCAGTATGGGCGGCCAGATCCCCAACAACCTGGCCGTGCCGCTGATGCGCGCCGGCGTCCACATCCTGGGCACCTCCGCCCACGACATCGACCGCGCCGAAGACCGCAACAAGTTCTCCCAGATCGTCGACAAGCTCGGCATCGACCAGCCGCGCTGGAGCGAGCTCACGACGATGGCCGACGTGGAGAAGTTCATCGCCGAGGTGGGCTATCCCGTCCTGGTGCGCCCGTCCTATGTCCTTTCCGGCGCCGCGATGAACGTCTGCTTCAGCGACGAGGACCTGCGGATCTTCCTGGATATGGCCGTGGAGGTTTCTGAAGAGCATCCGGTCGTCATCAGTTCCTTTATGCAGCGCTGCAAGGAGCTGGAATGCGACGCCGTCGCCGACGGCGGCCGCGTCATCGCCTATGCGATTTCGGAGCACATCGAGTTTGCAGGCGTCCATTCGGGCGACGCGACGATCCAGTTCCCGCCGCAGAAGATCTACGGCATCACCGCCGCCAAGATCCGCAAGACCACGGCGGCCATCGCCGCGGAGCTCCACATCACGGGCCCATTCAACATCCAGTTCCTCGCGACCGACAACTACATCAAGGTCATCGAATGTAACCTGCGCGCCTCGCGCAGCTTCCCCTTCGTCTCCAAGGTCCTGAAAGTCAACTTCATCGACCTGGCCACGCGCTGTATGCTCGGGCAGCGGCCGGCGCGCATCGACATCGATCCCTTCGAGCTGGAGTATGTCGGCGTCAAGTGCTCGCAGTTCTCCTTCGCCCGCCTGGGCAAGGCGGACCCGGTCCTCGGCGTGGATATGGCCTCGACCGGCGAGGTGGGCTGCATCGGCGACACCCTCGACGAGGCGCTCCTCAAGGCGATGCTCTCGGTAGGCCACCGCATCCCGGAAAAGTCCATCCTGATCTCTTCGGGCACCCCGGTCCAGAAAGCGGACCTGCTGCCCGCCTGCCAGCTCCTCGCGGACAAGGGATACACCATCTACGCGACCGGCGGCACCTGCCGCTACCTCTGCGACAACGGCATCCCGGCGCGCTACGCCCTCTGGCCCGGGGAGCAGGAGGAAGGCGTCCCTGCGGCGCTGGACCTCATCCGCGGCCACCAGGTCGAGCTGGTCATCAACATCCCGAAGAACTTCACCCACAAGGAACTCAGCAACGGCTACCAGATGCGCCGCGCCGCGATCGACTTCAACGTCCCGCTGATCACGAACTCCCGCCTCGCGCGCGCCTACATCCGTGCCTTCTGCGCCCTCCAGCCCGAAGACCTGGCCATCAAGCCCTGGGACAAGTATTGATTTGAACCGCGATATAGCTATGAAAAAGATTCTTCTCCTGATCACGCTGGCGCTGCTCGGATTTGCGGCGCAGGCGCAGGCGCCGCTGCGCTTCCACGCGGACGGCACGTTCAAGATTGTCCAGCTGACGGACATCCATGTCAAAAGCGAACGGCCGGAAACCGCGGCCGAACTGGAACGGATCGACGAGGTTATCCGGCTGGAGAAACCGGACCTGGTCGTCATCACCGGCGATATGGCTTTCTCCCGGCCGGCCGGGAACGCGCTGCGGATGGTGATGGAGCGTGTTTCGAAGCACGGCGTCCCCTTCTGCACCGTCTGGGGCAACCACGATGCGGAGTTCGACCTGACGAAAGGGGAAATGTATGACCTCATCCGCTCTTTTCCCGGCTGCGTGATGCCGGACCGGGGCAGCGTCGATTCGCCGGATTATGCGCTGGAAATCCTGTCTTCCGACGGGAAAAAGCCGGCGGCGGTCCTGTACCTCATCGATTCGAACGACAGCGTCTTCGACGCCGACAGGAAATGGCTCGGATACGACTGGATCCACATCGACCAGATTGCCTGGTACACGAAGGTTTCCGAGGCCTACACGGCGAAGAACGGCGGTACACCGCTGCCTTCCCTGGCCTTCTTCCACATCCCCCTGCCGGAATACCGGACGGCCGCGACGACCGAATCGGCCATCCTGATCGGGACAAGGATGGAGCCTTCCTGTCCGCCGGATTTCAACAGCGGTTTCTTCAAGGCGTTCAAGAAGCGGGGGGATATTTTCGCCTGCTTCGTGGGTCACGACCACGACAACGACTATGCGGTCATGTGGGAGGACGTGCTCCTTGCCTACGGCCGTTTCAGCGGCGGCAACACGGTCTATAACCACCTGTCGAACGGCGGTCGCTCCATCATTCTGAAAGAGGGTCAGAAGTCGCTGGAATCCTACATCGTCCTGAAGGGCGGCGAGGTCATCAACCGGATCCGTTTCCCGGAGAGCTTCACCAAATAACTACAGGTTATCCTGCTTCAGCTGTTCCGCGTACAGGTCGATCTTCCGGAGTTCGGCCGGGATGTCGATGCGCTGCGGACACTCGGGAGAGCACTGGTTGCAGCCGGTGCAATGGTCCGACTGGCGCAGGTTCGGGACCGCCCGGGCATAGCCGACCAGGAAGGCGCGGCGCGCCTTCTTGTAATTCGGGTCCTGCCGGCCGTCGGGCATGTTGCCCTCGTTGATGCACTTGTTGTAGAACGTCAGGATGTTTGGGATATCCAGGCCGTACGGGCAGGGCATGCAGTAGTTGCACTGGTTGCACGGGATGGTCGGATAGGCCGCCATCAGGTTGGCCGCACGCTGGAGGTACTCCAGGTCGTCTTCGGTCAGCGGCTTCAGCGGCGCAAGGGAGGTCAGGTTGTCCTGGAGATGTTCCATGTAGGTCATGCCGCTCAGGACGGACAGGACACCGGGATAGGTTCCGCAGAAGCGGAAGGCCCAGGAAGCGACGCTGCGGTCCGGTTCGCGGGTCTTCAGGAACTCCGCGACATGGTCCGGGACATTGGAAAGGCGGCCGCCGAGGAGCGGTTCCATGATGGTACAGGGGATGCCGCGTTTCTCGAGTTCGCCGTAGAGGTATTCCGCGTTGATGTTCCGCTCGTTGGTCGCCTTGGCATGGCGCCAGTCGAGATAATTCATCTGGATCTGGACGAAATCCCAGCGGTATTTCCCTTCGTCGTGGAGGGAGAGCATGTAGTCGAAGACGGCGACGTCGCCGTGGAAGGACCAGCCGAGGTGGCGGATCTTTCCCTTCTCCCGTTCCTTCACGAGGAAATCCAGCACGCCGTTGTCAAAGAAGCGTTCGCGCAGGAGCGGCAGGCCATCGCCGCCGCCGATGGAATGGAGCAGGTAATAGTCGATGTAATCCACGCCGAGCTCCTTGAAGGAATTCTCGTACATGTCGATGGATTCCTTGTAGAGCTGCTCCGGGGAGAGGCCCTGACCCGCCATCCGCTGGTTGGACAGCTTTGTCGCGATGCGAAAGGACTCGCGCGGATAGCGCGAAAGGGCGATGCCGGTCGCCCGCTCGGACTGGCCCTGGACATAGACCGGGGCCGTATCGTAATAGGTCACGCCGTGGCGGTAGGCATAGTCCACGAGTTCGTTGACCTTCTCCTGGTCGATGACCATGCGGCCGTTCTGCATCACGGTCGGCCAGCGCATACAGCCGTAGCCCAGCAACGAAACGGAGTCATCCCCGCAGCGGCGCAAAGGCATTTCGCCGATTTCCAGGGCGGACCTGGAGCCGCCGGCGGAACCGTCACTGCATGCGCCGAGGACTGCGGCGCCCGCGCCCGCGACGGCGGATTTCTTCAGAAATTCCCGGCGGGAAATAGCTTTTTCTTCCATCGTTTCGTCAATTACAATTCGGATAAAAGTAGTTATTTTTTTTCAAAACTACTAGTTCTCCGCGGTCAGGAAAGGCTGGAGGATGGCTGTCAGCTGGTCCGCCTCCACCAGGAATCCGTCGTGGCCGAAGTGGGAGCTGATCTCGCGGTATTCCGCATGGTGTAGCACCTCGGCGGTCTCACGGGCCTGGGCGGGCGGGAAAATGACGTCGCTGTCCACGCCGACGACCAGGCAGCGGGCCTGGATCTGCTTCAGCGCATTCCCGATACCTCCGCGGCCGCGGCCGATGTTCATGCTGTCCAGCGCATATGTCAGATACCAGTAGCTGTACGCGTCGAAGGAACGGTCCAGGAGCTTTTTGCCCTGGTAGCGCTGGTAGGAGGCGGCGCGGTCGGCGAAGAGCGTGTCCTCTTCAAGTTCATACTGGGTCCCGTTGTAACCCTGGTAGCAGCGGTAGGAAATCAGCGCGATGGAACGGGCGCAGGCCAGGCCGGCCCGGCCGCCTTCGGGGCTTTCCGCCGCAACGAAAGTTTGGTCCGCCAGCAGCGCCATGCGCTGGGATTCGTTGAACGCCGTCAGGAAAGGCGTCGCCCGGACGGAGGTCGCCAGGAAGATTGCCTTCCGGATGCGGTCCGGCTCCATGATCACCCACTCAAGGGCCTGGAATCCGCCGATGGACGGACCGATCAGCAAGTCGATCGTATCGATGCCGAGATACTCCCGGACGAGGATAATCGCCCGGACGATGTCCCGGACCGTATATTTCGGGAAGTCGAGCAGATAGGGTTTTCCGGTCGCCGGATTCGTCGAAACCGGGCAGGTCAGCCCGTACGGGGAGCCGATCATGCTGACGCAGACGACGTAATACTTGTCGGTGTCGAAAATCAGACCCGGCCCGACCATGCCGGGCCACCAGTCCATCGGGTTGGAGTTGCCGGTCAGGGCGTGGCAGATCCAGACGACTTTCTCGCCCGGACGGTATTCCCGGGGGGAGGTATGATAGACAAGCTCCAGCCGCTCCAGGCGGCCGCCCGCTTCGAGTTCGAAGGGTTTGTCCAGACGGAAGACGTGTTTCTGCATAGGGCTAGCGGTTGGCGGCTTCGAGGGCCTGGGCGAGGTCCGCGATGATGTCCTCCGGATCCTCGAGGCCGATGCTGAGGCGGATGAGGTCCGGGTCGATGCCGGCTTCGGCGAGCTGCTCGTCGGTCAGCTGACGGTGGGTATGGGACGCCGGGTGCAACAGGCAGGAGTAGCAGTCGGCGACATGGGTCTCGATGGTCACGAGCTTCAGGCTGTCCATGAACTTCTCCACAAGCGCGCGGCCACCCTTGACGGCCAGAGCCATGACGCCGCAGCTGCCATCCGGCAGGTATTTCTGCTGCAGGTCGTGGTATTGGTCCCCTTCCAGGCCGGCATAATGGATCCACTTGATCGAAGGATGATTCTTCAGGAAAGTGGCAATCTTCAGGGCGCTGTCGCTGACGCGGCGCATCCGGAGGTGGAGCGTCTGGAGGCCCAGGTTGAGGTAGAAAGCGTTCTGGGGGCTTTGGATGGCGCCGAAATCGCGCATCAGCTGGGCCGTCGCTTTCGTGATATAGGCCAGTTTCCCGAACTTCTTGGTATAGGTGAGGCCGTGGTAGGACGGATCCGGGGTGCAGAGACCGGGGTATTTGTCCGCATGGGCATCCCAGTCGAAATTGCCACTGTCGACGATGCAACCGCCGACCGTGGTGCCATGGCCGTCCATGTACTTGGTTGTAGAATGGGTCACGATATCGGCGCCCCATTCGAACGGACGGCAGAGGATCGGAGTCGGGAAAGTGCTGTCCACGATGAGGGGAACTCCGTGGCGGTGGGCGATGCGGGCCCATTTCTCGATGTCAAGAACCTTCACGCCGGGATTCGAGATGCTCTCGCTGAAGACGAGGCGCGTCTCGGGGCGGAAGTATTTTTCAATCTCTTCCTCCGGGGCATCCTGGTCCACGAAGGTCACGTCGATTCCGAGCTTGCGCAGGGAGACACCGAAGAGGTTGTAGGTGCCGCCATAGATGCTGGCGGTGCTGATCATATGATAGCCGGCCTCGCAGATGTTGAAGCAGGCGAAGAAGTTCGCCGCCTGGCCGGAGGAGGTCAGCATCGCGGCGACACCGCCTTCCAGGGCGGCGATACGCGCGGCGACATGGTCGTTCGTCGGATTCTGGAGCCGGGTGTAGAAGTAGCCGGAGTCCTCCAGGTCGAAGAGGCGGCCCATCTGCTCGCTCGTTTCGTATTTGAAAGTCGTACTCTGGATAATCGGCATCTGGCGCGGTTCGCCCTTGCCTGATGCGTAACCGGCCTGGATACAGCGTGTCCCGAGTCCCAAAGGTTTCTTGCTCATGAATCTATTCGGTTTTAGGATGGTCTTTTTCAAAGGCAGCCATCCGCTCTTCGAGGAGCGGATAGAGTTCTTCGCGCATGCGGCTCGTGCAGGCGCGCACGCCCTCGCGGAGAGCGCCGGTCGTCGAGAGGCTGATGGCGCTGACGCCGTAGCCGATGAGTTCGCGCAGCAGCGCCTCGCCGGTGAGGCCCGCGTAGCCGAGGGTGAAGAAGAAGCCGTCGCCGACTTCGCGCGTCACGTCGCGGTCGTAGACGACCCGGAAGCCATGGCGGCAGAAAATCTCCTTCATCCGCCGGGCGCGGACGGCATATTCGCGGGTGTCGGAGACAAAGTCGATGACACCGTCGCAGGACAGGTTCATCATCGCCGCATAGGCATGCTGCGTCGTCGCGGTACAGCCGCTCGTGATCATATACAGGATGGAGGCGATCAGCGTCTCGCCGAAGATGCCGCTGTCGTGGTAGCGCTCCGCGAGCGCCGGGAACTGCCGGTCGAAGAGCTTGTCGCCGATGCAGCAGAGCGCGATCCGCTGGCCGGCGTAGCTGTAGATCTTCGAGGCGGAGAGCATCAGGATGTAGTTGTCCGTGTAGCGGGCCACGGTCGGCAGGAACGGCGGCCGGAACGGAGTGCCAAGGTCCCGGCGGTAGTCCATGCAGAAGTAGGCCAGGTCCTCGAGGACGACGACGTCGTAGCGGGTCGCCAGCTTGCCGATGACCGCGAGTTCCTCCTCTTCGAGGCAGGTCCAGGCGGGATTGTTCGGGTTGGAGTAGACGATGGCGGCGATGTCGCCGGCGGCGAGCTCGCTCTCGAGGCGCGGCTCGAGCAGCTCCGCGCCGCGGAACGGCGCGATGTCGAAGGCCCGCCAGCCGATGCCTAGCACCCGCAGCTGGGATTTCTGGATCGGGAAGCCGGGATCGAGGAAAAGGACCCTGTCCTTGCCCGGGATGCGCTGTGTGGTGCCGATGAAGGAACCGAAGGACGCGGCCACGGAGCCCGTCGTCGGCACGCAACCGCGCGGGGCGAGGTCGATGTCGAGGTAGGCCTTGATGAAGCGGGAACCGGCTTCCTTGAGCTCCGGGATGCCCGCAGCGGCCGGGTACTGCGAGCCGACGCCCGCGTCGAGCGCCCTTTTCTCGGCCTCAACGCCGTACCGGTTCACCGGCAGGCCCGGGGAGCCCTGGTCCATCCGGATGAAGGGGATGCCCGTCGTCGTCTCCAGGTACTGGGCGACGAGGAGCACCTCCCCGATGGTCGCTTTCGAGAGGTCCGCGACGCGGCAGGCGCTGCAGGCCTCCGCTACTTTGTCTTCGCTGAAAAGCCTCATTCTTCGATCTTGTGGCACCAACCGTGGGTGTCTTCCAGCTCACCGAACTGGATGCCGGTGATGCGCTTGTAGAGTTTGGTGCAGACCGGACCCACTTCGCCGTCGGGTCCATAGCGGAAGGTGCGGGAAACCAGCGGTTCCGCGAGCACCGGCTTCATATCGATGTGCGAGATCGGCGTAATCACGACCGCGGTGCCGCAGCCGCCGGCCTCGGAGAACCCGGCGAGCTCCTCGAGCGGCACGGGGCGCTTCTCCACGCGCATCCCCAGGTCCGCGGCCACTTCCTGCAGCGTCAGGTTCGTGATCGACGGCAGCACGCTGTCGGAGAGCGGGGTCACATAGGTATCGCCCTTGATGCCGAAGAAGTTCGAGGATCCGAACTCGTCCACGTACTCGCGGGTCGCGGAATTCAGGTACAGGAGTTCCGCGTAGCCCTGGGCGTGGGCCAGCTTGTAGGGGACGAAGGTGCCCGCGTAATTGGCGCTCAGCTTGTAGCTGCCCGTTCCCTTCGGCGCGGCACGGTCGAAATCGCCCGGGATGACGGCGGCCGCGGAACGGAGATGGGCGCCGTAGTAGGAACCGGCCGGCGCGCACATCACCGCGAAGATGGCCTCCGGATACGGGACCAGCTGCATCTGCGGGTGCGGTGCGAAGAGCAGCGGGCGCAGGTACATCGAAGCCTGGTGGCCGTACGGCGGCAGGAACTCGAGGTTGTTCTTGACACAGAGCGCGCACATCCGGATGAACATATCTTCGGTGGGCGCGGGGATGCCGAGGAAGGCGGCCGAACGCGCCATACGCGCGGCGTTCTTTTCCGGGCGGAACATGGCGATGCTGCCGTCCTTCTGCCGGAAAGTCTTCAGGCCCTCGAAGCAGGAAATCGCGTAATGGAGGCCCTGCATAAACGGGTCGATGGTGAAGGAGAATGATTCGTCCAGCCGGATGTCGGACCAGGCCCCGTCCTGGTAGTGTGCCACCACCACGGTCCGGGTGCGGTAGGCGTCAAAGCCCAGGGAATCCCAATCTATCGTTGCCATAATACTCTTATTTTGAATTTCTTATATACGAAGCAACCCAGTCACCCACTTCGGAGGTGCTGTAGGCCTTGCCGCCCGCGGCGAGGTCTTCGGTCACGATGCCTTCGTCGATGCTCGCGGTCACGGCGCGGCGGATGGCCGCCCCTTCCGCCATCAGGCCGAAGGCGTATTCGAACATCATCGCGGCGGAAAGGAGGGTCGCCAGCGGGTTGGCGATGTTCTTGCCGGCCGCCTGCGGATAGGAGCCGTGGATGGGCTCATAGACGCCGGTGTGCTCCCCGACCGAGGCGGAGGCGAGCAGGCCCATCGAGCCCGTGATGACGCTGGCCTCGTCCGTCAGGATGTCGCCGAAGGTGTTTTCGGTCACGAGCACGTCGAAGAACTTCGGGCAGCGGATCAGCTGCATCGCGGCGTTGTCCACGAACATATAGTCCGTCTCCACTTCCGGCCACTTCGGGGCCATCTCCTGGGCGACCTGGCGCCACAGGCGGGAGGACTCGAGGACATTGGCCTTGTCCACCACGGTGAGGTGTTTGCGGCGGCGCATCGCGTAATTGAAAGCGAGTTCCAGGATGCGTTCGACCTCGTAGCGGTGGTAGATATTCGTATCATAGGCGGTGTCTCCGCCGTCCAGCCGGCCCTTCTCGCCGAAATACATTCCGCCAGTCAACTCGCGGATGCAGAGGAAGTCCGCCCCCTCGACGAGCTCCTGCTTCAGCGGGCTCTTGTGGGCCAGGGCGGCGAAGGTCTCGACCGGACGCAGATTGGCGTACAGGCCGAGGGACTTGCGCATCGCCAGCAGGCCCTGTTCAGGGCGCACTTTCGCGGTCGGGTCGTTGTCATATTTGGGGTCGCCGACGGCGCCGAAAAGGACGGCGTCGCTGTCGAGGCAGATCCTGTGGGTCTCGTCCGGGTAGGCGCTGCCGAAACGGTCGATGGCGCAGGCGCCGACATAGCCGAAGCTGTACTCCACCGTATGGCCGAAACGCGCGCACACCGCGTCGACCGCCTTCACGGCCTGGTCCACGACTTCCGGTCCGATGCCGTCGCCAGGCAATTTTGCTATCCTGAGTTTCATTTCGCTGCGTTTGAATCCATATATTCGATGATGTTCAGCATCTTCACCGTGGCCTTGATGGCCGCTTCGGTCTGGTCGGAGTCGATGCCGCGGGTCTTGAAATCCGTACCCTTGTAGTTCCAGGCGATGGACGCCGCGACCAGCGCGTCGGTCTTCCCGCCCGGCGGGATGCTCACCTGGTAGTCGGTCAGGACGGGATGCTCCCGTCCGAGTTTTCCGTAAATCTTCCAGAGCGCCTTCATAAAGGCGTCGTACTGGCCGTCGCCGGAGGACGAGGCCTCATACTCCTCGCCGTGGATGCTGACCTTCAGCATCGCGACCGGGCGCATGCCCCGGGCCAGCTGCAGGGAATAGTTCACGATGTAGACGCTGTCCTGCGAGACGGCGTGCGAGGTCTTCAGCACGTCCGCGACGATGAACGGGAGGTCGGCCTCCGTCATCGCCTCCTTCTTGTCCCCCAGTTCCACGACCCGCTCGGTCACGAGCCGGAGCTGCTCCGGCGTGAGGCGGATGCCCAGGTCCTCGAGGTTCCGGGAGATGTTCGCCTTGCCGCTCATCTTGCCCAGCGCGTAACTGCGCTTGCGGCCGAAACGCTGCGGCAGGAGCGGATTCGCGTACAGGCCGCCCTTGTTGTCCCCGTCGGCGTGGACGCCGCTGCTCTGGGTGAAGACATTCTCGCCCACGACCGGCTCGTTCGCCGGAATCCGGACGCCGGAGATGCTTTCGACATAGCGGCAGACGTGCGTCAGGCTCCCCTCCTCCACGCCGTTGGGGCAGCGGAGCTGGTCGTTCAGGCCGGCGATGACCGCGGCCAGCGAAGCGTTGCCACTGCGCTCGCCCAGGCCGTTCACCGTCGTATGCACGCCGCCGACGCCGGCCCTGGCGGCCGCGAGCGTATTCGCCACGGCGAGACCGTAATCGTTGTGGGCGTGGAAATCAAAATGCAGGTCCGGGTAGCGCGAAACCATCTGCGCGCAGTATTCCTCCGTCTGCCAGGGATCCAGCACACCCAGCGTGTCCGGCAACATAAAACGGCAGATGGGCAGGTCCTTCAGGGCGTCGACGAACGCGAACACGTAGTCCGGCGAATCCACGATGCCGTTCGACCAGTCTTCCATATAAACATTCACGGCCATCCCGCGCGCGGTCGCCATATCCACCATTTTCCGGATGTCGGAGAAATGCTGCCGCGCGGTCTTGCGCAGCTGGCCTTCCAGGTGGCGGAGCGAGCCCTTGGCGAGGATGTTCACGACGTGGCCGCCGTGGCCGGCGATCCAGTCCACGGAGACGCCGCCGTCCACGAATCCCAGCGCTTCCACGCGGTCCAGGAAGCCGTGTTCCGCAGCCCAGGCGCAGACCCGGCGGAACGATTCGGACTCGCCCTTGGAAACCCGCGCGGACGCGACTTCAATGCGGTCCACCCGCAGCTCCTCGAGCAGCAGCTGCGCGATGGCCAGCTTCTCGCTTCCGTTGAAGGAGATTCCGGCGGTCTGTTCCCCGTCCCGCAGGGTGGTATCCATTATTTCCAGCATTCCCTGTCCTTTTCGAAACGCTCAATCTTGTCTTTCTTTTCCAGCAGGTAGTCGATATCGTCCAGGGCATTCTCCAGACAATATTTCTTGTAGGCATTCAGCTCGAAATGCTCGCTGCGGCCCGTGGCGAGGTTCGTCACGGTCTGGGCGGGCACGTCGACCCGCACCTTCATCGCCGGATCCGCCGCGATGCCCGCGAACAGTTCCTCCAGGAAGTCCTCGGAGACGACGACCGGCAGCACGAAGTTGTTCAGTTCGTTGTTCTTGTGGATGTCCGCGAAGAAACTCGAGATGACCACGCGGAATCCGTACCCGGCGATGGCCCAGGCCGCGTGTTCGCGGCTGGAGCCGGAGCCGAAGTTCTTCCCGGCCACCAGGATGCAGCCGCCGTAGCGCGGATCGTTCAGGACGAAATCCGGGTTCGGCGTGCCGTCGGGACGGGTGCGCCAGTCCTTGAAGAGGTTGTCCCCGAAGAACTTCTCGTCCCGGGTCGTCGCCTTCAGGAAGCGCGCGGGGATAATCTGGTCCGTATCCACGTTTTCCAGCGGAAGCGGCACGCAGGTGCTTTCTATGATATTGAACTTCTGTTTCATAAGAGTGTCCTCGGATCAGTTACGACGCCGCACACCGCAGCGGCGGCGGCCGTCAGCGGGCTGGCGAGCAGGGTCCGCGACCCGGGGCCCTGGCGGCCCTCGAAATTGCGGTTGCTCGTCGACACGCAGTATTTTCCGGCGGGAACCTTGTCCTCGTTCATCGCCAGGCAGGCGGAGCAGCCGGGCTGGCGCACCTCGAAGCCCGCTTCCGCGAGCACGCGGTCCAGTCCCTCTTCCTCAACCTGTTTCTTCACGGCCCAGGAACCCGGCACGAGCCAGGCGGTCACGCCCTCCGCCTTGCGGCGGCCCTTGACCAATGAAGCAAATATACGAAAATCCTCGATGCGTCCGTTCGTACAGGCCCCGAGGAAGACATAGTCCACCGGATGGCCCAGCAGCGCCTGGCCCGGAGCGAAGTCCATATAGGCCAACGCCTTCGGGGCGGCGTCCGCCGGAATATGCCCGTCAATCGGCATACCCATTCCCGGATTGGTGCCATAGGTGATCATCGGCGGGATCTCCGCCGCGTCGAAGACGACTTCCCGGTCGAAGACCGCGTCGTCCCCGCTGCGCAGCGTACGCCAGGCGGCGACCGCCGCGTCCCAGTCCGCGCCCTTCGGCGCGAACTCGCGGCCCTTCAGCCAGGCGAAGGTCGTCTCGTCCGGCGCGATGAAGCCGCCGCGCGCACCCATCTCGATGGACAGGTTGCACAGCGTCAGGCGGCCTTCCATCGAAAGCGCGCGGACGGCGCTGCCGCGGTACTCCACGAAGTAGCCCGTGGCGCCGCTCGTCGTGAGCTTGCTCATCAGGTAGAGCGCCATATCCTTGGCGGTGACACCCTTGCCCAGCGTGCCCTCGATGCGGATACTCATCGATTTGGGCTTCTGCTGCAGGATGCACTGGGTCGCCAGGACCATTTCCACCTCGCTGGTGCCGATGCCGAATGCGACGGCCCCCATCGCCCCGTGGGTCGAGGTGTGGGAATCGCCGCAGACGATGGTCATCCCCGGCAGGGAGAGGCCCTTTTCGGGGCCGACCACGTGGATGATCCCGTTGTCCGGGCTCATCATCCCGTAGTGGGTGAGGCCGAATTCGGCGGCGTTGCGCGCGAGCGCGTCGACCTGCGCCTTCGAGACCGGGTCGGCGATGGGCTTGTCCTGGTCGCGGGTCGGCGTGTTGTGGTCCGGCATACAGAAGATGCGCTCCGGCCGGAGGCAGCAGATGCCGCGGGCCCGCAGGCCGTCGAAGGCCTGGGGCGAAGTCACCTCGTGGCAGTACAGGCGGTCGATGTAGAGCTGGGTCGGGCCGTCCGGTACCTGCGAGACGACGTGCGCGTCCCATATCTTGTCGAAGAGGGTGTTCATCGGTCCTGGAATTTGTTTATACAGTCAATGTAGGCTTCCACGGAGCCGGTCACGATGTCGGTGTTGGCGCCGAAGCCGTAGTAGACGTGGCCTTCGTGCTCCACCTGCATATGGACCTTGGCGACGTCGTCGGAGCCGCGGGTGATGTTCTGGATGGTGAATTCCTTGATGACCATCGCACGCTTGACAATGGTTTTCAGGGCGTTGATGGCCGCGTCCACCGGACCGTTGCCGTGGGCGGCGCCTTCGAATTTCTCGCCGGCGATGTCCAGTCCGATGCTCGCGACGGGCTTCAGGCCCTTGCCGCTCGTGACCTGGAGGTAGTCCAGCTTGATGCGGGCGACTTCCGCCCGCTCCGCGCCGGCCAGCACCAGCAGGTCGTCGTCGTTCACCTGCTTCTTCTTGTCCGCCAGCTTGAGGAATTCCTGGTAGAAGGCGTCCAGCTTCTCTTCGGTCATCCGGATGCCCAGCGCCTCCAGGCGGTACTTCAGGGCCGCGTGGCCGCTGCGGGCCGTCAGGATGATGCTGTTGTCGTCGATGCCCACGTCCTTGGGATTGATGATCTCGTAGGTCGAGACCTCCTTCAGGACGCCGTCCTGGTGGATGCCGGAGGAATGCGCGAAAGCGTTGCGCCCCACGATGGCCTTGTTGGCCTGGACCGGCATATTCATCAGGCTGGAGACCATCCGGCTGAGCGGATAGATCTTCGTCGTGTTGATGTTGGACTGCAGGCCGAGGGCGGAATGGCTGCGCAGGATCATCGCGATCTCCTCGATCGCGGTGTTGCCGGCGCGCTCGCCGACGCCGTTGACCGTCACCTCGCACTGCCGCGCGCCGGCCAGCAGGCCGGCCATCGTGTTGGCCGTGGCCATACCGAGGTCGTTGTGGCAGTGGGTCGAGAGGATGGCCTTGTCGATGTTGTCCACGTGCTCGACCAGGTAGCGAATCTTCGCGCCGTACTCCGCTGGCAGGCAGTAACCGGTCGTGTCCGGGATGTTCACCACGGTGGCGCCGGCGGCGATGACCGCCTGGACGATTTGGGCGAGGTATCCGTTGTCCGTGCGCCCGGCGTCCTCGGCGTAGAATTCCACGTCATCCACGAACTGGCGGGCGTATTTCACGGCCCGCACGGCCCGCTCGAGGATCTCCTCGCGGGTCGAGTTGAACTTATAGCGGATGTGGTAGTCGGAAGTCCCGATGCCGGTGTGGATGCGCTTGTGCTTGGCGTATTTGAGGGACTCGACGGCGACGTCGATGTCCTTCTGCACCGCCCGGGTCAGGGCGCAGACGACGGGCCAGGTGACCGCCTTGGAGATCTCGACGACCGAATTGAAGTCGCCGGGGCTGGAGACGGGAAAGCCGGCTTCGATCACGTCCACGCCGAGCTCCTCCAGGGCCTTGGCGACCTGGATTTTCTCGACCGTGTTCAGCTGGCATCCCGGCACCTGCTCCCCGTCGCGCAGGGTGGTGTCGAAAAAGTAGATCCTGTTGTTGTCCATGCTTTACTTGTTGTTCTCCGGACGGAGGGCGCGCACCGTAACGGCGGTCTGCCACATCTCGCTCTCGCGCAGGGCCTTCAGTTCCTTTTCCAGGCCTTCGCGGTAGTCCGGCTTGCTGTTGCTGTCAATGGAAATCTGCGCCTCGTTGCCGCTCTTGACGCTCTCGTAGAGCTTGCGGACGACGGGCTTGATGGCGTCGTGGAACGGGCCCATCCAGTCCAGGGCGCCGCGCTGCGCGGTCGTGGAGCAGTTGGCGTACATCCAGTCCATTCCCTTGGCCGCGAAGAGCGGCATCAGGGACTGGGTCAGTTCCTCGACGGTCTCATTGAAGGCCTCGCTCGGGGTGTGGCCGTTCTCGCGCAGCACTTCGTACTGGGCGAGGAGCAGGCCCTGGATGGCGCCCATCAGGGAGCCGCGCTCGCCGGTCAGGTCGGAGACCGCCTCCCGCTGGAAGGTCGTCTCGAACAGGTAGCCCGAACCGATGCCGATGCCCAGCGCGATCGTGTTCTCCTGGGCGTGGCCGGAGTAGTCCTGGTACACGGCGAAGGAGGAATTGATGCCGCGGCCCTCCAGGAACAGGGAGCGCACGGTGGTACCGGAGCCCTTCGGGGCGACCATGATGACGTCAATGTCCGCCGGAGGGACGCAGCCGGTGCGGTCGCTCCAGGTGATGGCGAAACCGTGGGAGAAATAGAGGGTCTTGCCCTTCGTGAGGTGGGGTTTGATCTTCGGCCAGACGGACATCACCGCCGCGTCGGAGAGCAGGCACATCACGATGTCGCCCTTCTCGGCGGCCTCTTCGATGCTGAAAAGCGTCTCGCCCGGCACCCAGCCGTCGGCGATCGCCTTCTCGTAGGTCTTGCCGGCGCGCTGGCCGACAATCACGTCGAAGCCGTTGTCGCGCAGGTTCATCGACTGGCCGGGGCCCTGGACGCCGTAACCGATCACGGCGATCTTCTTTCCGGAAAGGACCTCGCGGGCTTTTTCAAGGGGAAACTCGTTGCGGGTGACCACGTTCTCTTCCACACCGCCAAAATTCATTTTTGCCATAATATCAGATGTTTTAGTTAATTGTTCTTCCCGTGATGAACGCGGAAACGGTCTCGTGCTCGCTCGCGTTCATCTCGTCGCACTCGAACCAGAAGGCCCGGAGCACGTCGACTTTCTTCTCGATGAATTTCACCACCTGGCTCGCGCTGCGCTCGTCCGTGAAGACGCGGAACGTGAAGTGGTGGACGCCGGGGAATTCCGAAGGAAAGACCGTGAGGCTTTCGATGTTGATGTTCCTCCGCGTGAATATGTTGGAGATCGAGCTCAAAAGGCCGACCTGGTTCTCGGAATAGACCGAGATGATGTACAGTTTGTCACTCCCCATCGCTATACCATTCCTTTTCGTTCAACATAATCTGGTCCAGGCGCTTGCCCACCGGGGTCATCGGATAGACCATTCCCTCCTCGACCACGTGCGCGTCCAGCAGGAACGCCTCCTGCGAATCCAGCATCTCGCGCACCGCTTCCCGGAGCTCCTCCCGGGTATCCACGGCGCGGTAGCGGATGCCGTAGGCGCGGGCGATCAGGGAATAGTCGGGATTCAGCATACGCGTCTGGGAATAGCGCTTCCCGAAGAAGAGCTCCTGCCACTGGCGGACGTTGCCGAGCCAGTTGTTGTTCAGCAGGACGATCTTCACCGCCGTATGCTCCTGGAGGATGGTCCCCAGCTCCTGGAGGGTCATCTGGATGCCGCCGTCGCCGACGAAGAGGCACACCTCGCGCTCCGGGCAGGCCGTCTTCGCGCCGATGGCCGCGGGCAGGCCGAAGCCCATCGTCCCCAGGCCGCCGGAAGTGATGAAGCTGCGAGTATGGCGGAAACGGGAATAGCGGGCGCCCATCAGCTGGTTCTGCCCCACGTCCGTCACGATAACGGCCTCGCCGCCGGAGCCTTCGATGACCACGTCGACGGTCTCGCCCATCTTGAGCGGACCCTCCTGCGGCCGGACTTCCGGGGCAATGACCTTCCGGTCCTCCACCTCGTTGCTGGCACGCGCCGAGACCGCCCACTCGTCGTGGAAACTGAAATTCATCCGCTCCGTGAGGAGGGTGAGCACTTCGGCGGCATCGCCCAGCAGGCCGAGGTCGACCGGGACGATCTTCCCGATTTCGGTCTCGTCGATATCGATATGGATCTTCTTCGCCTCTTTGGCATACTCGGAGACGATGCCGGTAACCCGGTCCGAGAAACGCATCCCGACCGCGATCAGCAGGTCGCAGTGCTGGGTCATCAGGTTCGGGGCGAGGTTGCCGTGCATCCCGACCATACCCATATAATAAGGGAAGTCGGAAGGCAGGGCGCTCAGGCCGAGCATCGTCGAGCCCGCCGGGATGCCGCCCTTCTTCAGGAAAGCCTTGAGGGCTTCCTCGGCGTGCGAGAGCACGACACCCTGGCCGTAGACGACGAACGGCCGCTCGGCGGCGTTGATCATCCGCACCGCCTCGTCGATGGCGGACATATCCGGCTTGGGGACCGGGACATAGCTGCGGATGAAATCGCAGCGGGTATACTTGTATTCCGCCAGGCCGCGCTGGGCGTCCTTCGTAAAGTCGAGCACGACCGGGCCGGGACGGCCCGTCGTGGCGATGTAGAAGGCCTTCGCGACCATCGGGGCCACGTCCTCCGGACGGCGGATCTGGCAGGTCCACTTGTCGATGGGGCCGGTCATACCGACGACGTCCGCCTCCTGGAAGGCGTCCGTGCCGAGGGCGTCATTCGACACCTGGCCCGTGATGATGACCACCGGCGTCGAGTCGACCATCGCGTCGGCGACGCCCGTGATCACGTTCGTCGCGCCGGGACCGGAGGTCACGATGACGACGCCGGGACGCGACGAGGCGCGCGCATAGCCCTGCGCGGCGTGGATCGCGCCCTGCTCGTGGCGCACGAGTACGTGCTTGAGCCGGTCTTCGTATTTGTACATTTCGTCATAGACGTTGATGATGGACCCGCCCGGATAACCGAACACGGTGTCCACTCCCTGGTCTATGAGCGCCTTGATGAGCAGTTCCGCTCCTGTAAACTTATCTCCCATGGTCTAATCTTCCTCGATGATTCTGACAGCGCCCTTGTCCGCGCTGCTGACAGCCGCCGCATAGGCCTTCAGGCTGCGGGACACCTCCCGCTTGCGCTGCGGCGGGGTATACGCCTTCTTCCCGCGGGCTTTTTCCTCTTCCTCCCGGCGGCGGAGCTCCGCGTCGGAAAGCCGCACGGAGAGCGTCCGGGAAGGGATGTCGATACAGATGATGTCCCCGTCGCGGACCAGGGCGATGGCGCCACCGGAGGCCGCTTCCGGAGAGATGTGGCCGATGCTCAGGCCGGAGGTGCCGCCGCTGAAACGGCCGTCCGTGATGAGGGCGCACTCCTTGCCCAGGTGCATCGACTTGATGTAGGAGGTCGGATAGAGCATCTCCTGCATCCCGGGGCCGCCCTTCGGGCCTTCGTAGGTGATGACGACCACGTCGCCGCTACGGACCGCGCCGCCGAGGATGCCCTTGCAGGCCGCTTCCTGGGAGTCGAACACCTTCGCGGGGCCCTCGAAATGGAAGAGCGATTCGTCCACGCCCGCGATCTTGATGACGCAGCCGTCCTGGGCGATGTTGCCGAAGAGGACGCCGAGGCCGCCGTCGCGGGTATAGGCGTGGGCCAGGTCCCGGATGCAGCCGCCCGCGCGGTCAAGGTCGAACGCCTTGAAAAAGGCGTTTCCGGGCGCGGAAGAATAGATCTTCCGGGCCTCGTCGCAGACGGACGGGCTCAACAGGCTCCAGCTGTCGATCAGTTCGGCCACGCTCAGGCCGTCCACGCGCCGCAGGGACGTGTCGATGAGGCCGCCCTTCGCGAGCTCGGCCAGGATGGCGACGACGCCGCCGGCGCGGCCGACGTCCTGGATATGGTACTGCTGCGTGTTCGGGGCCACCTTGCAGATGCAGGGGACCTTGCGGGAGAGCGCGTCGATGTCCGCGAGGCGGAAGTCCGCGCCGGCCTCGGAGGCCACGGCGAGCAGGTGGAGCACCGTGTTGGTGGATCCGCCCATCGCGATGTCCAGGGTCATCGCATTCAGGAAGGCGGCGCGGGTCGCGATGCTGCGCGGCAGCACGGACGCGTCGTCCCCGTCATAATAGCGGTATGCGTTCTTCACGATGAGCCGCGCGGCCTTGCGGTAGAGCTCCTCGCGGCAGGCGTGGGTCGCCAGGACCGTGCCGTTGCCGGGCAGGGAGAGGCCGATCGCCTCCGTAAGGCAGTTCATCGAATTGGCCGTGAACATTCCGGAGCAGCTGCCGCAGGTCGGGCAGGCGTGCTCCTCGATCGCCGCGACTTCCTCGTCGCTGGCGGTGGGATCCGCCGAGCGGACCATCGCGTCGATCAGGTCCAGATGCAGGCTGCCGAGGACGCCGGCCTCCATCGGGCCGCCGGAGACGAAGACCGTCGGGATGTTCAGCCGCATCGCGGCCATCAGCATTCCCGGGGTGATCTTGTCGCAGTTGCTGATGCAGACCAGGGCGTCCGCCTTGTGGGCGTTCACCATATATTCCACGCTGTCCGCGATGATGTCGCGGGAAGGCAGCGAATAGAGCATGCCGTCGTGGCCCATCGCGATGCCGTCGTCGACGGCGATCGTGTTGAATTCGGCCGCGTAGCAGCCCAGCTTCGCAATTTCTTCCTTGATGATCTGGCCCGCTTCGTGGAGGTGGGTATGCCCCGGCACGAACTGGGTGAAGGAATTCGCGATGGCGATGACGGGCTTGCCGAACTGTTCGCGCCGCATCCCTGCCGCGCGCCAGAGCGCCCGCGCGCCGGACATCCGCCGGCCTTCCTGGGCTATGGCACTTCTGAGTTTCATATCCTTTATCTCACTTTTAATTCTTCATATTCCCTTTCTTCCGTCAGGCAGCGGTACGCCGGGCGGATGATGCGACGGCCTTCGAAATTCAGCTCCTCGTTGCGGTGCGCACACCAGCCGACGATGCGGCCCATCGCGAAGAGCGGGGTATAGAGCTCCTTCGGGATGCCGATCATATCGTACACGAAGCCGGAATAGAAATCCACGTTCGCGCAGAGGAGTTTGTGCTGGCCCTTTTCGCGGTAGATGGTCCGGATGGCCACCTGCTCGACGCGCTCGAGGAACTCCAGTTCCGGGATGCGGTTCTTTTCCTCCGCCAGTTGCAGGGCCATTTCCTTGAGCAGGTCGGCGCGCGGGTCGGACTTCGTGTAGACGGCGTGGCCGATGCCGTAGATGAGTCCCTCCTTGTCGAACACCTCGCGGTTCAGGATGCGGACGAGCCAGGATTCGATCTCCGCCTCGTCGGTCCAGTCGCTGACGTTCTCCTGCAGGAAGGCCATCATATCGCAGACCTTCAGGTTCGCGCCGCCGTGCTTGGGGCCCTTCAGGGAGCCGATGCCGGCCGCGATCGAGGAATAGGTATCCGTGCCCGTGGAGGAGGTCACGCGCACCGTGAAGGTCGAGTTGTTGCCGCCGCCGTGCTCCGAGTGGAGGATGAGCAGCAGGTCGAGGGTGCGCGCCTCGAGGCGGGTGTAGCCGGAGCCCTTGAGCATATAGAGGAAGTTCTCCGCGAGGGAGAGGTCCCGTTTGGCATCCCGGATGTGGAGGGAGCGGCCGTAGACCTTGTGGCGGTAGATGTTGTAGGCGTAGGCGATGATGGTCGGGAACTTCGAGATGAGCTCGATGCTCTGGCGCATCAGGTTGTCGCGGCTGACGTCGTCGGGGTTCTCGTCGAAGGTGTAGAATTCCATCACGCAGCGCGCGAGGATGTTCATGATGTCCAGGCCCTCCAGCTCGATCATATGGAGGATCGTGTTCTGCTTGAGGGGCATGTTGTCCACGATGAGCTCCCGGAAGGCCTCCAGTTCTTCAACCTCGGGAAGGCGGCCCGAAAGGATCAGGAACGCGATTTCCTCGAAGCCGAAACGGTCTTCCCGCAGGATGGCGTGGACCAGGTCCTTCAGCTCGTAGCCGCGGAAGAAGAGCTTGCCCTCGATGGGGACGATGCCCTCGGGGGTACGCTCGTAGCCGACGACGTTGCCGACGTTGGAGAGGCCGACGAGCACGCCGGTGCCGTCCTCGTTGCGCAGGCCGCGCTTGACGTCCAGCTTGCGGAAGAGCTCTGCGTCCATCCGCGTGCTGCGTTTCATGTCATCGGACAGCTTGTATATCAGGAATTCTTTCTTGCTGGTCGATTTCATAGGCAGGAAATCAGGTGGTCCGTAAATGCGCGGGTTCCCAGCGGCTTGCCGTTGTCCATCAGGGACGCCAGGTCGCGAGTCGCATACCCTTCGGCGAAGGAGCGCTCCAGCGCGGAATAAATGAGTTGCGCGGCATCCTCCCAGCCCACGTGCTCGAGGAGCATCACGCCGGACAGCAGGTTGGAGCAGGGGTTGGCCAGGTCCTTCCCGGCGATGTCGGGCGCCGTGCCGTGGGTTGCTTCGAAGATGGCGCAGCCGGTGTCGTAGTTGATGTTCGCACCGGGGGAAATGCCGATGCCGCCGACCTGGGCCGCCAGCATGTCGGAGATGTAGTCGCCGTTGAGGTTCAGGGTCGCGACGACGCTGTAGTCCTCCGGGCGGAGCAGGGCGTTCTGGAGGAAGGCGTCCGTGATGCAGTCGTCCATTTCGAGGCGCCCGGCGGCCAGTTCGGCGCCGAATTCGCGCTGCGCGAGTTCGTAGCCCCACCGGCGGAAACCGCCTTCCGTATATTTCATGATGTTGCCCTTGTGGACCAGGGTCACGCGCTTCCGGCCGTGGTCGAGGGCGTAGCGGATGGCGGCGCGGATGAGCCGCTCGCTGCCCTCGCGGGATACCGGCTTCACACCGTAGGCCGAGGTCTCCGGGAAGCGGACCTTGCTGACGCCCAGCTCGTCGTGGAGGAAGGCATAGAGCCTGCGGGCCCCTTCGGAGCCGCTCTCCCATTCGATGCCGGCGTAGATGTCCTCGGTGTTCTCGCGGAAGACCGTGATGTCCACGCGCTCGGGGTGGCGGACCGGGGAGGCGATTCCCTTGAACCAGCGCACGGGGCGCAGGCACACATAGAGGTCGAGTTCCTGGCGGAGCTGGACGTTGAGGGAACGGATGCCGCCGCCGACCGGGGTCGCGAGGGGGCCTTTGATGCCGAGGCCGCAGGCGCGGAAGGCCGCGACCGTGCCGTCCGGGAGATATGTCCCGGACTGCGCGAAGGCGGCCTGCCCGGCGGGCACCTCGCGCCAGTCGATGCGCCGCTCCGGCCCGCAGGCCTTCGCCACTGCGGCATCGATGACGCGGCGCATCGCCGCAGTCACTTCGGGGCCTACTCCGTCCCCGGCAATATAGGGTACCGTCAATTTCATCTTAAACTATTTTACAAGGCTGTTCAGGGCGGAACCGGCGCGGAACCAGCGCAGTTGCTGGGCGTTGTAGCTGTGGGAAGCCGAAATTCGCTCTTCCGTGCCGTCCGCGTGGCGGAGGACGACGGGGATCGGGCTGCCCGGGGCGATGCCGCCGCACAGGATATCGAGGGTATCATCCTGCCGGATCCGGTCGTAATCGGCGGGATCGGCAAAGGTCAGGGCGAGGACGCCCTGTTTCTTCAGGTTGGTTTCGTGGATGCGCGCGAAGCTCTTGGCGAGGATGGCCTTGACGCCCAGGAAGCGTGGTTCCATCGCGGCGTGCTCCCGGCTGGAGCCTTCGCCGTAGTTGTCTTCGGCGACGACGACGCTGCGGCCGAGGCTGCGGGCGCGCGGCGCTACGGGGCCGGAGGTCCCGCTGAACGCGTCCACGGCGCCGAGCAGGAGGTTGTCGGAGATGTTCTCCAGGTGGCCGCGGTACTGCAGCCAGGGGCCCGCCATCGAGATGTGGTCCGTGGTACACTTGCCTTTCACCTTGATCAGCAGCGGGAGGGCCAGGAAGTCCCTCCCGTCCCAGGCCGGGAACGGCTGGAGGCGCTGGAGGCGCTTGCTGGCGGGGTCGATGACCGGCTCCGGACTCCCCTGCCGGGGGCGGACGCAGCCGGATTCGCAGGAGGCGAAACCCCGCTTGGGGAGTTCGTCGCCGCGGGGCTCGCCGATGCGCGGGTCGATGGCGAGGCCTTCGCTGAAGGCCAGCGCGACCGCCACCTCCGGCGAGACGATGAAGGCGTGGGTATTGGGATTGCCGTCGGCGCGGCGGCGGAAATTGCGGTTGAAGGAGGTCACGATGGTGTTCTGGCACTCCGGATCCTCCGTCCTGCGCTTCCACTGGCCGATGCAGGGGCCGCAGGCGTTGGCCATCACGACGGCGCCGGCTTCGCGCAGGGTCTGGAGGAGGCCATCGCGCTCGGCGGTCGCACGGATGCGCGCGCTGCCGGGGTTGACGACGAGCGCGGCGCGCGGGCGCAGGCCCGCGTCC
>LUZF01000010.1 GCA_001602865.1 Bacteroidales bacterium Bact_14 | reverse complement strand
GGTTGCGGGTCTTGTAGCCCTTTGCCGGGAGGCCCTTGCGGGAACGCGGATGTCCACCGGAAGCGCGGCCTTCACCACCACCCATCGGGTGATCGTGCGGGTTCATGACGACACCGCGGTTGTGCGGACGGCGGCCCAGCCAGCGGCTGCGACCGGCCTTGCCGTAAGACTCCAGGTTGTGGTCCGGGTTCGAGACCGTACCGACGGTCGCGCGGCAGGTCACGAGGACCATGCGGGTCTCGCCTGAAGGCAGGCGGAGGACGGCGTGGTTGCCCTCGCGGGCTGCGAGCTGCGCGAAGGTGCCGGCGGAACGCGCCATCACGGCACCCTGACCGGGACGGAGCTCGATGTTGTGGACGAGCGTACCGACCGGGATTTCACTGAGCGGAAGGCAGTTGCCGACTTCCGGGGCGACGCCCTTGCCGGAAGCGACGATCTGGCCGACCTTGAGTCCGTTCGGAGCGATGATGTATCTCTTCACTCCGTCTTCATATTCCACCAGGGCGATGCGGGCGCTGCGGTTCGGATCGTATTCGATCGTGAGGACCTTTGCGCTGCACTCATCCTTGTCGCGGAGGAAATCGATGACGCGGTACATTCTCTTGTGGCCGCCACCGATGTAACGCATGGTCATCTGACCCGTGTTGTTACGTCCGCCCGAGCTCTTGAGGGGCTCCAACAATGCCTTATGGGGCTTCTTGGTGGTAATCTCGTCAAACGAGCTGATCACCTTGTTCCTTTGACCGGGGGTAACCGGTTTGTATTTCTTGACTGCCATTGTCTTGTCCCTCCTTAAATATTAGCGTAGAAATCGATCTTGTCATCACCGGCAAGCGTGACATACGCCTTCTTGTAATGGTTGGCGCGGCCGCGGAGGAGTCCGGCCTTGGTATAGCGGGACTTCTTCTTGCCGTGATAATTCACGGTGTTGACATCCGCCACGGAGACATTGTACATCTGCTCCACGGCGGCCTTGACCTGCAGCTTGTTGGCTTTGCGGTCAACGATGAAGCCGTAACGGTTCAACTTTTCGCCCTGTTCCGTCAGCTTCTCAGTAACTATAGGCTTAATAATGATTCCCATCGTAGTATCTGTTTAAGCGTCTACCTCACCCGGGAAGAGAGAATGTCCTGCACGCCGTCCACCAGCACGAGAGAATTGGAATTCATGATCGCGTAGGTGTTGATTTCGTCGACGGTGATGACCTTCACGTTGGGGAGATTGCGAGACGAAAGGTAAATATTGGTTGAATTGGAAGGAAGGACCACGAGGATCTTGCGGTCGCCGGCCTTGATGTTCTCCAGGATCTGGAGGAGCTCCTTGGTCTTCGGGGCGTCCATCGCAAAGGGCTCCACGATCGTGATCGCGTTCTCCTGGGCCTTGTAGGTAAGGGCGGAGAAGCGGGCGAGGGCCTTCACTTTCTTGTTCAACTTGGTTCTGTACAGACGCGGAACGGGACCGAACACGCGGCCGCCGCCGACAAAGATATTGGCCTTGAGGCTACCGTGGCGCGCACCGCCGCCGCCCTTCTGGCGACCGAGCTTCTTGGTGCTGTACGCGACTTCGCTGCGGTCCTTGGTCTTGGAGGTACCCTGACGCTGGTTGGCCAGATACTGCACGACGTCGAGATAGATGGCGTGGTCGTTGGGAGTCACACCGAAAACGTTCTCATCAAGCGTAACCTGCTTTCCGGAATCGGTTCCGTCGATTTTTTTCACTGACAATTTCATAGCTTAAGCCTCCATAATTACGTAAGAACCCTTGGCTCCGGGGACGGAACCCTTGACTACGAGAAGATTGTTCTCGGGGATAACCTTGACAACCTGCAGGTTGAAAACCTTCACCCGCTCGTTGCCCATATGACCTGCCATACGCATTCCGGGGAATACGCGGGACGGCCAGGAGGATGCACCCATAGAACCGGGGTGACGGAGACGGTTGTGCTGACCGTGGGTCTTGCCACCGACACCGGCGAATCCGTGACGCTTCACAACGCCCTGGAAACCCTTTCCTTTAGAAGTACCGACCACGTCCACGAACTTCACGCCTTCGCCGATGACATCGGCTACCGTGAGGACGTCGCCTAAGTTAAGTTCTCCCTCGAAGTCCGCCTTGAATTCGACGAGCTTGCGGTGAGGGGTGGTTCCTGCCTTTTTGAAGTGGCCCTGGAGAGCCTTGCTGGCATGTTTTTCTGTGGTTTCGTCATAGGCAAGCTGTACAGCGGCATAACCATCTTTCTCAACTGTACGGATTTGCGTAACAACACATGGACCAGCCTCGATGACAGTGCATGGAATGTTCTTTCCATCAGCACTGAAAACGGAAGTCATTCCGATTTTCTTTCCAATTAATCCAGGCATTTTTAGATAATTGTTTGATTATAAATTGTTTACGGCCCGCCGTGCATTTTGGCGGGCTGCAAATATACGACTAATTTTTTAATTTTCAAGCGCTTGAATACGGATTTGTTGTATCTTTGCGGCATGAACTATCTTGAAGTACTCGGCTTTCTCCACCTGTCGCTGACCGACGCGCTGGACATCCTGCTGGTGGCGTTCCTGATCTTTTTCGCCTTCCGCTGGATCAAGGACTCCTCCGCGCTGAACATCTTCCTCGCCATCCTGCTGATGCTGGTGGTGCGGCTGGTCGCGGAGGCGCTGAACATGAAGATGATGTCCTCGCTCCTCGGCACCGTGATCGATGTCGGCGTGATCGCGCTGATCGTCATCTTCCAGCCCGAGATCCGCCACTTCCTGATCCGCATCGGCAACCGCACGCGCTTCTTCGCCATCAAGGACAGGCAGCTCGGCGACGCCGACGTCAGCGAGCTCGTCGAAGCCTGCACCCAGATGTCCGCCCGCAAGACAGGCGCGCTCATCGTGATCCTCCATACGATCCAGATCCAGAGCGTCATCGAGACCGGCGACGCCATCGACGCAGTCATTTCCAGCCGCCTGCTGATGAACCTGTTCTTCAAGAATTCCCCCCTCCACGACGGCGCCGTCGTGATTTCGAAGGGGCGCATCGTCGCCGCCCGCTGCACGCTGCCCATCACCTCCCGCACCGACATCCCCGCCAGCTTCGGCATGCGCCACCGCGCCGCCGTGGGCATCTCCGAGGAGAGCGACGCCGACGTGATCGTGGTCTCCGAAGAGACGGGGGGCATCTCCTTCATCCACGAAGGCGTGATCACGCCCATCGAGAGCAAGAATGACCTTCTCAACCTGCTGATGAATGTTGGACACGCGACTGGAGAATAAACTGGGATTCGACCGCATCCGGGAATCCGTCGCGAACCGCTGCTCGACCGATTACGCCGCCAGCCGTGTCGCCGCGGAGGAGTTTTGCACCGATGCCGACCGGATCCGCGCGCGCCTGCTGCCGGTGGATGAGATGAAGCTGATCCTGATGTTCGAGGACAGCTTCCCGACGAACGGCTACATCGACTGCATCCCCTTCCTGACGCCGCTGGAGAAGGATGGGTACAACATCGATCTCCTGTCGCTGGGCAAGCTACGCACGATGCTCGACACCGTCCGCAGGCTGACTTCCTTCTTCCGGGGCATCAAGGACGGCATCTACCCGACCCTGAAGCGCCTTTCCGCCCCCGTCGCCTACTTTCCCGAGGTCTCGCGCCGCATCGACTGCATCCTGGACAAGTACGGCGAGGTCAAGGACTCGGCCTCCGACGCCCTCAACAGCATACGCAAATCCCTCCGCGAGAAGGAAAACAGCCTTTCCAGGCGCGCCAACGCCATTCTGAAGAAGGCGCAGGAGGAGGGCATCGTCGATGCGGATATGGGCATCTCCATCCGCGACGGCAAGTACCTCATCCCCGTCAGCAGCGCCGGCAAGCGCCGCCTCCCCGGTTTCGTCTACGACGAGTCCGCCACCGGCAAGACGACCTACATCGAGCCGGCGGAGATCGTCGAACTGGAAAATGAAATCAACGAGCTGCACTTCGCGGAGACCCGCGAGATCGCGCGCATCCTATATGAATTCAGCGAGTTCCTGCGCCCGTACGTGCCGGACCTGCTCGCCGGCGCCGCTTTCCTCGGCGAAATGGACTTCATCATCGCCAAGGCCCAGACGGCCATCGATATGATCGCCGGGATGCCCATCCTCTCCGAGGACGGCAGCCTCACCCTGCGCAAGGCCCGCCACCCGCTCCTAGAGAAGGCCCTCCGGAAAGAGGGCCGGGAAATCGTCCCGATCAGCCTCACCTTGACCCCGCAGAAGCGCATCCTCCTCATCTCCGGCCCCAACGCCGGCGGCAAGTCCGTCTCGATGAAGACGCTCGGCCTGCTGCAGTATATGTTCCAGTGGGGAATGCTCATCCCGACCTCCGAGACCTCCGAGCTGCCGGTCTTCGACCGCATCGTCGTCAGCATCGGTGACGACCAGTCCATCGACAACGACCTCAGCACCTACAGCTCCTTCCTTGCGGATATGCGCGGACTGCTGGAATGCGCCGACGGGAAGACGCTCGTCCTGATCGACGAGCTGGGCTCCGGCACGGAGCCGGCCGCGGGCGGCGCCATCGCCGAGGCCATCCTCGCCGAGCTCGACCGCCGCGGCAGCTACGGCGTGCTCACGACCCACTACACGAACCTCAAGCTCTACGCCGCCGGCGCCGATACCGGCGTCATCAACGGCGCGATGCAGTTCGACGCGAAGAACATCGCCCCGCTCTTCAAGCTCGAAATGGGCCTCCCGGGCAACTCCTTCGCCTTCGAGCTGGCCCGCAAGATGGGCCTCCCCGAGGCCATCGTCAAGGACGCCGAGAACCGGGCGGGCGAGGAGTTCGTGGGCATCGAGCGCAACCTGCGCAAGATCGCCCGCAACCGCCGCGCCCTCGACGAGAAGCTGACCCGCATCCGCCAGACGGACAAGGCCCTCGAGAGCATCACGGACAAGTACCAGAAGGAACTCAGCGAGATCAGGCAGCAGAAAAAGGACATCCTCGAGGAGGCCCGGCGCGAGGCGGAAGCCATCGTCAAGGACGCCAACAAGGAGGTCGAAAAGACCATCCGCACCATCAAGGAGTCCCGCGCCGACAAGGAGCAGACCAAGGAGGCGCGCAAGGAGCTGCAGAACTTCGTCACCGCCCTCCAGCAGAAGAAATCCGCCGAGCAGAAGACCCGCGACGAATACATCGACCGCAAGCTCGCGCAGCTTTCCAAGCGCCGCGAGCGCTGGAAGGGCAAGGAGGACGAGGAAGCCAAGGCCCGGGAAGCCTTCCGCGGCGGCGTTCTCAAGGTCGGCGAAAAGGTACGCATCAAGGACAACGGCATGGTCGGCGAAGTCTCCAAGGTGTCCGCCCGCGCCGTGACCATCATCATCGGCAACATCTCCAGCAAACTTCCGCCGGACCGCGTGGAGCGCATCTCCTCCAACGAATTCAAGGCCGCGGCGGGCAGCAGCGCCCATCCGCCCCTCCAGCGCGAGGACAGCGGCATCCGCGACCGCAAGCTCCGCTTCAAGACGGAGCTGGACGTGCGCGGCGAGCGCCTCTCCGACGCCCTGGACATCGTGACCCACTACATCGACGACGCCATCATGCTGAACGTCCCCTCCGTGCGCATCATCCACGGGAAGGGCACCGGCGTGCTCCGGGATGAAATCCAGAAATACCTCCGGACGATCCCCGGCGTGGCTTCCGCCAAGGATGAAACGATTCAACTCGGAGGAAGCGGCGTAACTGTTGTGACTTTTGATTAAAATTTCCTATCTTTCGTCAGTTGGAACTGACTATGGAAAACGGAACGATGGAATTGGGCCGTACGGGGGAGCGTCTCGCGTGCGGATACCTGAAGGAGCGGGGACATACGGTTGTTGAAACGAACTGGAGATCCTCCCACAAGGAGATCGACATCATCACCCTCGACGCGTGCGGGCTGCATTTCGTCGAGGTGAAAAGCCGGAAGCGGAGCGGCATCGACCCGCTCGTGAACGTGACCGGCGCGAAAATGAGAAACCTGGCCGACGCGGCCAAGGCCTACCTGAACCGGCGGGGGCCGAAGAAGATACCGGCAGACTTGGAGATACATTTTGATATCGTAACGCTTGCTTTTGAAGGCGAAAAGGTGGACATAAGATTCTACCCGGACGCCTTCTTTCCCATATATACACGCTAAAACTATGAATCCTCACTATTACTGCGTCATCATGGCCGGCGGAATCGGATCCCGGTTCTGGCCCATCAGCCGCGTTTCCAAGCCGAAGCAGTTCCTCGACTTCGGCGGCAGGAAATCCTTCCTCCGGATGACCTACGACCGTTTCACGGGAATCATCCCCCCGGAAAACATCGTGGTCGTCTCCCTGGCACAGTATGCGGATCTCGTCCGGGAACACCTCCCGGAGCTCTCCGACGAGAACCTGCTCCTCGAACCTTATAACAGAAATACAGCCCCCTGCCTCGCCTACGCGACCTACAGCCTGCTGAAGCGGGACCCGGAGGCCGTCATCGTCGCGACCCCGTCCGACCTGCTCATCGGCGACCTCGGTATGTTCGAGCAGACGATCGGGGACGCCCTCGACTACGCCTCGGACCACGATTCCCTGATCACCCTCGGCATCGTCCCGGACCGCCCGGACACCAACTTCGGCTACATCCAGGTCACCGGCGGCAAGGAATCCTACAACCAGAGCATCCCCGTCAAGGTCAAGACCTTCACGGAGAAGCCGGACCTCGAGCTGGCGAAGGTCTTCCTCGCCAGCGGCGAATTCCTCTGGAACTCCGGTATCTTCGTCTGGCAGGCTTCCGTGATCCGGCGCGAGATGGAGGAATACCTCCCCGAAGTGACCAAGCTCTTCAAGGGCTGGGAGAGCGAGCTCGGCTCCCCCTGCGAAAGCGCCTTCCTGGAGAAGGTGTATATGAATATGGAGAGAATGAGTATCGACTACGGCGTGATGGAGAAGACCGACAAGGCCTGGCTCTATCCGGCGAAGTTCGGTTGGGCCGACATCGGCAACTGGGAATCCCTGTACGGCTACCTGGCCGAGAAGGACCCGGACGGCAACGCCGTGAAAAACAGTGGAAAGACCCTGCTCCAGCAAGACAGGGACAATGTCATTTACTCCTATGCGAAGAATAAACTCGTGGCCGTCAAGGGCCTCGAGAACTATGTTGTGATCGATACCGACGACATCCTGATGATCTGTCCCCGCGATGACCGCAAAATCAAGGAGGTCATCTCCCAGATCGGGATGCCCGGTTTCGAGGATTATAGATAACGAACAATGATTCAAGTACTTAAATTTGGCGGAAGTTCCGTCGCCAATGCGACCAACATCTCCCGCGTCCTGGACATCGTGACCGGCAGCCTCTCCCGCGGCCGGGTCATCCTCGTCTGCTCCGCGATCCGCGGATGCACGGACCGGCTGATCGAGATCGGCCGCACGACGGACCCCGGCCGCAAGGGCGAAGCGATCCGTTCGCTGCGCGAGCAGCACCACGACATCATCACCCGCCTCTTCACCGGCGCCGAGCGTGCGGAATGCACGGAAGAGATCGACGCCCTGTTTGATGAACTGGTTTCGGCCCTGCCGGACGAAGCCCAGACCTACGGAGAACTGTTCTCCACGAAAATCATCGCCCGCAAGCTCGCCTGCGACGGAATCCGGACCCACTGGGTCGATTCGCGGGTCATCATCCGTACCTGCGGCGGAAAAGTCGACACGGCGCTGACCTATGCCAACATCGCGGAGGCCGTCCGGGCCGCCGGCGACGTCGAGGTCATCGTGTCGCCCGGCTTCGTCGCCTCCGACGAGCACGGGGCGGTCACGAACCTCGGCCGCGGCGGCTCCGACTACAGCGCGGCGCTTTACGCCGCCGGCTGCAAGGCCGACGCGCTCGAGATCTGGACCGACGTGCCGGGCATTATGACGACGAACCCGAAGGACGTGCCCCAGGCGCGCACCATCCCGTCCATCTCCTACCAGGCCGCGCTGGATATGGCGCTCTACGGAGCCAAGGTACTCTATGCGCCGACCGTCGCCCCGGCGATGGAAGCCGGCATCGACATCGTCATCCGCAACACCTTCGACCCGCAGCACCCCGGAACGGTCATCGGCGACGGCGAACGGGAGCCCGTCGGGGAATGGAAAGGCCTCGCGAGCGAAGCGAGTCCGGAGACCGGGGAGACGCGGCTCTGCCTCGTCGGCGAGCAGATCTCCGACCCGGAGCCGGCCCTCTCCCGCATCGGCGCCGTCCTGAAGGAATCCGGCATCGTTCCGGCGCGTGAACCTGTCGCCCAGGGCAACCTGATCTTTACCAATGTCCGGACCCTGGTGGCCCCGGAAGCCATCCGGGCCATCCACCGGGAATTCTTCGAAGAAAGCGCCCTGTCCGTGATCGACGTATTCATCGCGGGCCACGGAGCTGTCGGCAAGGCCCTCATCGGGCTCATCGCCCGGAACGGGGAGCGCCTCGCCCGGACCGCCAACAAGGCCCTGCGCATCGTCGGCCTCTCCGACAGCCGCCGCTACATCATCGACCTTCAGGGGATCCCGCCGACGGAGGCCGCCGCGCGGCTCGTC
>LUZF01000009.1 GCA_001602865.1 Bacteroidales bacterium Bact_14 | reverse complement strand
ATAAAATCAAAGGTCGACAGCTGCTCAGCCTTGCCACGACGGACAACAACAGTAAGTTCGAAATGCGCCGATTTCTTGCGGTCGGCGGTATGCACCTCCCAGCCGTTCCTGGCCATATAGATGCCCCTTCCGCCCATATTGATCATCGGCTCAATACAAATCACCATTCCCTCGGAGAGCTTGGAGCCCTTGCCCGGACGCCCGTAATTCGGGATTCCCGGGTTCTCGTGCATTTCCCTGCCGAGTCCGTGGCCTTCGAATTCACGAACCACGGAGAACCCGAATGATTCAACGTACTGCTGCACCGCGTATCCGATGTCGCCGGTCCTGTTCCCATCCACAGCGGCCCCGATGCCTTTGTACAGCGAGGCCTTCGTCACGTCCAGGAGCCTGCGGGTCTCGGCGTCCACTTCCCCGACGGGGAAAGTGTATGCCGAGTCACCGTTATAGCCCTTGTACAACGTTCCGCAATCCACGGAGACAATGTCACCCTCCTTGAGCACGTAATCCGAAGGGAATCCGTGCACGACGGTGTCATTGACCGAGATGCAGAGAGCTGCGGGGAAGCCGTCATAACCGAGGAAACTGGGAATCGCACCGTTGTCGCGGATGAAAGTCTCGGCCACCTTATTCAACGCGAGCGTTGTCACACCAGGGGCGACCGCTTTACCGACTTCAGCCAGCGTCTTCGAGACGAGTAGCGCATTCTCGCGCAACAGCTCGATTTCCTCCTCAGTCTTCGGCTTAACCATCTTCCTTACAATTTCAAAGAACTACATTCCTGAGCGCCCGGTCAGACGTCCGGTCTTCATCAGACCGTCGTAGTGACGCATCAGCAAATAACTTTCAATCTGCTGGAGCGTATCCAGAACCACACCCACGAGGATCAGGAGGGAAGTACCTCCGAAGAAGCTCGCGAACTGGTTGTTCACTCCGAGAATCATAGCAAACGCCGGAAGGATCGCGATGAGGCCAAGGAAGATGGAGCCCGGGAGCGTCACCTTCGACATAATGGCGTCGAGGTAGTCCACGGTCTTCTTGCCCGGCTTCACGCCCGGGATGAATCCGCCGTTCTTCTTCATATCTTCCGCCATCATCGTCGGGTTCACGGTAACAGCCGTGTAGAAGTACGTGAAGATCACGACGAAGATGAAGAACAGGAAGTTGTACCAGAATCCGGTATAGTTGCTCAGCGCGGCGGCGAGGCCACGGGTCGCATCGAACCGGGAGAAAATAAGCGGGAACAGCATCAGCATCTGGGCGAAGATGATAGGCATCACACCCGCAGCATTGATCTTCAGCGGGATATACTGACGCATACCGCCGTACTGACGATTGCCGATCACGCGCTTCGCGTACTGCACCGGAACTCTCCGGACACCCTGGACGAGCAGGATGGCTGCGATAAGCACGAAGAACCAGATCAGGATTTCGACGATCAGGAAGATCGCACCACCGTTGTTGGTCGTGAGCTTCTCACCGACTTCAGCCACGAGGGCATACGGGAGACGGGCGACGATACCGATCATGATGATCAGGGAGATACCGTTGCCGATACCACGGTCGGTGATACGCTCGCCGAGCCACATCACGAACATGGAGCCGGCCATCAGGATGAGGGTCGAAACCAGGTTGAACATGAAGTTGCTCCAGCCGAGCTGGTTCACGGCGACGAACGCCTGGCCCGGAATCTGGTTGTGGAGAGCCGCCATATAGGCAGGGCCCTGGATGCAGATGATCAGGATGGTCAGGTATCTGGTCAGCTGATTCATCTTCTTCCGTCCGCTTTCGCCTTCCATCTGGAGTTTGCGGAAGTAGGGGACGAAAACACCCAGCAGCTGGATGACGATGGACGCCGAAATGTACGGCATCACACCCAGCGCGAAGATTGAAGCGTTACCGAACGCACCGCCGGAGAACATGTTGAGGAGTCCGACAAGACCCTCGGAGGCGGTGTTCTGGAGGTTCGCAAGGAGCGTGGCATCGATACCCGGGAGCACGATGAAACATCCGAGGCGGTAGACCAGGATCAGCTCGAAGGTATAGATGATGCGCTTGCGAAGCTCTTCAATCTTGAAGATGTTCTTGATTGTCTCGATAAACTTCTTCATTCCACTTATTCAATTACGGTTGCCGAACCGCCGGCAGCCTCGATTTTAGCGATGGCGGACTTGGAGAACGCGTCGGCGACGACCTTGACGGCGGCGGTGAGTTCACCGTTGCCGAGGATCTTCACGAGGTCGTTCTTCGCGGCGAGGCCGGCGGCCTTGATGTCCTCGACGTCGAGCTCGAGCTTGCCGAGCTTCTCGCTGAGGGCCTGGAGCGCAGCCACGTTCACAGCCTTGTATTCAACACGCGTAGGGTTCTTGAAGCCGAACTTCGGAAGACGGCGCTGGATAGGCATCTGGCCACCCTCGAAGCCGATCTTGTGCTCGTAACCCGCGCGGGCCTGGGCACCCTTGGTACCACGGGTAGCGGTGCCACCCTTGCCGGAACCCTGTCCGCGTCCTACTCTCTTAGTATTCTTGGTTGCCCCTTTGGCAGGTTTCAAATTTTCAAGTTTCATAATCTGCTTCCTCCTTAGTCAATTTCTTCAACTTTCACGAGGTGAGCGATCTTTGCCACCTGACCCATCGTAACCGGGGTTTTCTCAACCTCGACGGTCTGATGCATCTTACGGATACCGAGGCAGCGCAGATTCGCGATCTGGCGCTTCGTCTCACCGTTCTTGCTGATAACCTGAGTAATTCTGAGTTTTGTCATAATCGTGTCCTCCTAGCCGTTAAAAACCTTGCTCATCGGAACTCCGCGAAGACCCGCAACCGTATAGGCATCCCTCATTTCGGTCAGGGCGGTCACCGTGGCCTTCACAAGGTTGTGCGGGTTCGAGGAACCCTTGGATTTCGCAAGCACGTTCTGGATGCCGGCGGACTCGAAGACGGCGCGCATAGCACCACCGGCCTTCACACCGGTACCGGGAGCCGCAGGCTTCATAAACACCCGCGAGCCGCCGAACTTGGCTTCCTGCTCGTGCGGAATGGTCGTGTTGATGATAGGAACCTTCACGAGGTTCTTCTTCGCATCTTCCACTCCCTTGGCGATCGCCGCGGAGACTTCGTTGGCCTTGCCAAGACCATAGCCGACAATACCGTTCTCGTCACCTACGACGACAATGGCAGCAAAGCGGAAGTGACGTCCACCCTTGGTAACCTTCGTTACGCGCTGGATGGCAACCAGTCTGTCCTTGAGCTCAAGGTCAGAGATCTTTACCCTTTTAACATTCGTATTTGCCATAGTCTTGTTCGTTTAGAAAATAAGGCCACCTTCGCGGGCGGCGTCCGCCAAACTTTTAACTCTGCCGTGGAAGAGGTAGCCACCGCGGTCGAACGCGATCGTGGTGATACCCTTCGCCTGGGCACGCTCTGCAATCGCCTTGCCGACGATGGCAGCGGTCTCGATACCGTTCTTGCCCTTGCACTGTGCGGCAAGCTCCTTGTCGTTGGAGGCGGCGGCGCAGAGGGTCTTGCCCTGCTCGTCGTCGATCACCTGGACGTAGATCTGCTTGTTGCTTCTGAAGACAACCATTCTCGGCTTCTCAGCAGTACCGCTGACGTGCTTGCGGATACGGTAATGAATCCTTCTTCTTCTTTCAATTCTATTCAGTGCCATAACTCTGTCCTCCTATTATTTAGCGGCTGCAGTCTTACCGGCCTTGCGGCGGAGCTGTTCACCAACATACTTGATACCCTTGCCCTTGTAAGGTTCCGGACGGCGGAAGGAACGGATCTTGGCCGCGACCTGGCCCACCAGCTGCTTGTCGCAGCTTCTGAGCACGAGGAGCGGGTTCTCGCCTTTGCGGACCTGCGGGGTCTCTGCGGTAACTTCCGGGGGAAGCATCAACTGAATATCATGGGAATAACCGAGGGAGAAGAGGAGCAGCTGCCCCTGGGCCTCCACACGGTAACCGACACCCACGAGCTCCTGACGGATCTCGAAACCTTCGGAAACACCGACCACCATGTTGTGGACCAGGGCGCGGTACAGACCGTGCATGGAACGGTGGCGCGGAAGATCCGTCGGGCGGGTGAACTTTATCTCATTGTCCTCGAGGGTGACCTGGATATCCGGATCGATCTTCTGGCACAGCTCACCTTTCGGGCCTTTCACCTTCAGCACGTTGTCGTCGGAAAGCTCCACTTTCACGCCGGCCGGAAGGTTTACAGGTAATTTACCAATTCGTGACATTTCTATTCGCTTTAATATTAATATACGTAACAGATAACTTCACCGCCGACGTTGAGCTCCTTGGCTTCCTTGTCAGTGATGATGCCCTTGGAAGTCGAGAGGATGGCGATGCCGAGTCCGTTCAGGACGCGCGGCATATCCTTCACGTCGGTGTACCTTCTGAGGCCCGGGCTGGAGACGCGCTCAATCTTCTTGATCGCGGCCACCTTGGTCTGGGGATGGTACTTGAGGGCGATTTTGATCGTGTTCTGGGGGGTCCCTTCCACTACCTTGTAGCTGAGGATGTAACCCTTTTCACAAAGGATCTTGGTGATCGACTCCTTCATTTTGGAGGAAGGGATCTCCACCACCTTGTTGCCCGCGAGATACGCGTTGCGAATCCTTGTGAGGTAATCTGCAATCGGGTCAGTCATATCGTTTTCTTTTTTATTATTACCAACTTGCTTTCTTTACACCCGGGATGAGACCGTTGGACGCCATTTCACGGAACTGGATACGGCTCAGGCCGAAGGCACGCATATAGCCCTTCGGACGGCCGGTCAGGGAGCAACGGTTGTGGAGGCGTACCGCTGAAGAGTTCTTCGGGAGCTTGTCGAGCGCAGCCCAGTCTCCAGCCTCTTTGAGCGCCTTTCTTTTCTCGGCGTACTTAGCAACGAGTTTCGCGCGTTTGACCTCGCGAGCTTTCATTGATTCTTTTGCCATAGTGCTTACTTGTTATGTTTTTTGAAAGGCAGGCCGAATTCCTTCAGAAGGGCGTAAGCCTCTTCGTCCGTCTTTGCGGTAGTCACAAACGTGATCTCCAAGCCATGGATTCTAGGGTTTTTGTCGATGTCAATCTCAGGGAAGATAACCTGCTCCTTGAGACCGAGGGTGTAGTTGCCACGACCGTCGAGCTTCTCGGCGATGCCGTTGAAGTCGCGGATACGCGGAAGGGTCACGCGGATAAGACGCTCCAGGAACTCGTACATGCGGACGTCGCGGAGGGTAACCTTCGCGCCGATGGGCATGCCCTTACGGAGCTTGAAGTTGGAAATATCCTTGCGGGAGGAGGTGATCACGGCCTTCTGGCCGGCAATCATGGAAAGCTCTGCAGCGGCTTCCTCGACAATCTTCTTGTCCTGGGTCGCATCGCCGACACCTTCGTTGATGGTGATTTTCACGAGCTTCGGAACCTGCATCACGGTCGTGTAGGAAAACTGCTTCACGAGCGCGGGAACGATCTCTTCCTTATAGACCTTCTTGAGGGTCGGAACGTAGGAGGCGGGAACCTGTACGGTGGCCTGGGCCTTGGTTTCTTTCTTTGCCATAATTATTTGATCTCCTCTCCTGATTTTTTGGAATAACGGATCTTCTTGCCGTCCTCGAACTTGTAACCTACGCGGGTAGGCTTGTTGGTCTGGGGATCAAGAAGCTGAAGGTTGGAAATGTGAACTCCGGCTTCCTTCTTGAGGATGCCGCCCTGGGGCTGCTTGGAGTTCGGTTTGGTGTGCTTGCTGACGAGGTTGACGCCCTCGACGATCACGCGGTCCTTCTGCGGATCCACGGCAAGGACCTTACCGGTCTTACCCTTGTCGTTTCCGGCATTGACATACACGGTGTCACCTTTCTTGATACGTAACTTTTTCATAATTCTCTCTTTTTAAAGGACCTCCGGTGCCAATGAAACGATCTTCATATAATTCTCGCGGAGCTCTCTGGCGACAGGGCCAAAGATACGCGTACCCCTGAGTTCTCCGGCGTTGTTGAGGAGAACGCAGGCATTGTCGTCAAAGCGGATGTAGGAACCGTCCGCCCTGCGGATTTCTTTCTTGGTGCGGACAACGACCGCCCGGGAGACGGAGCCCTTCTTGGCATCGCCGCCGGGGATGGCACTCTTGACCGAAACCACAATCGTGTCGCCGACCGTGGCATAACGATGGTGGGTACCGCCAAGCACGCGGATGCAAAGGACTTCCTTCGCACCGCTGTTGTCGGCCACCAGTAAACGTGTTTCCTGCTGTATCATAAACTACTTGGCTTTTTCTACGATTTCAACTAATCTCCAGTTCTTGGTCTTGCTGAGGGGACGGGTTTCCATGATGCGGACGGTATCGCCGATGCCGCACTCGTTCTTCTCATCCTGCGCAACGAACTTGGTCGTCTTCTTGACGAACTTACCATACATAGGGTGCTTCTCGCGAATCTCGACGGAGACGACGATCGTCTTGTCCATCTTGTTGCTGACCACGACACCTATTCTTTCCTTACGAAGATTTCTTTCCATAAGACATCAATTTAATTCAGTTGTTTTTCTTTCTCAGCAAGGATCGTGATCATACGGGCGATATCCTGTCTGGTCTTCTTGAATTTGGAGGTATCCTCTAATGGAGAAATCGCGTGATTGATTTTCATCGAATCGAGATTCGCCTTCTCGATCTCAATACGGTCGCGGAGGTCTGCTACAGACATCTCACGTGCTTCAGAAACTTTCATTTTACTGCTCCATTAAATTTTATTCGACATAATCCCTGCGGACCACGAACTTGGTGTCGACAGGAAGCTTGTTGGCGCCCAGGCGCATCGCCTCTTTCGCGACGGCGAGGGAAACGCCTTCCGCCTCGAAGATGATACGGCCGGGGGTAATCGGAGCGACAAATCCGTAGGGATCGCCCTTACCCTTACCCATACGGGTCGAGAGAGGCTTCTTGGTAACAGGCTTGCAAGGGAAGACCCGGATCCAGATCTGACCTTCACGGTTCATATAACGTGAGATCGCCTGACGGGCCGCCTCGATCTGCTGGGCGGTAAGCCAGCAGTTTTCCAGGGTCTTGAGACCGAAAGAACCGAACGCGAGCTGGTTGCCGCGCTGGGCGTTGCCCTTCATACGGCCTTTCTGCTCCCTTCTGAACTTTGTTTTCTTAGGTTGTAACATCGCTATTACTTTTTAATATAAACTTTGTCAACTTTTACCCTAAACTCCTGATAATCAGCTTTCTACGAACTTCTATCGCGGTTTTTGGGACTGCAAAGATAGTAAAAATTATTCAAACCCAATACTTTTTCGTAATTTTTTTTGCAAGTTTTCGACACAAAAACTGAACAGTTAAAAACTCTATTTTCAGCATTTTACGAAAAGTGTTCAAAAATTTTTCGCGCGGTTTTCGACAGGGCCGGAAACGGCCGCCGGGCGCCGGCACCGTTGGCAAATTTTTTGTTACCTTTGCTCCCCGTATGAAACGGCTCGCGTTCATCCTCCTGCTCCTGCCGGGCATCTTCCTCAACCGCCCGGCCGCTTCTGCCCAGGAACACTGGCAGGAGCGCATCTTTATGGAGTATTACGTCGAGATGCCGGGCGACACCGTCTACGTCGACACCATCACCCCCGCCATCGTCTTCCCCCGCATCCGCAACACCAAGGACCCGGACGTCAAGAAATACTACAAGCTCGTCTACAATTTCAGCAAAGTCTATCCCTACACCGACGTCGCAATCAATGTCGTGCGGGAAGCGGATATGAAGCTGGCGGCGATGCGCCGCCGGCGCGACAAGGAGAAATACGTGGACGCCGTCGCGGACCAGCTCCTCGACGACTTCACCTCCGTCGCCCGCCATATGACCGTCTCGCAGGGAAAGCTCCTGACCCGCCTGATCGACCGGGAGATCGGGAAGACGCCCTACACCATCGTCAAGGACTACAAGAGCGGCGTCGCCGCAGGCTTCTGGCAGGGCGTCGCGAAGATGTTCGGGCAGGACCTGAAGACCCACTACGATCCCAAGGGCGAGGACCGTATGACGGAGTATCTGATTGAAAAATGGAACGAAGGGCAGTTCGACGCCCTCTATTTCTCGGTCTTCCGGGAGTGGCCGGATCCGGTCGAAATCCCGTCGAAGTACAGGTAGTCCGGTCCGTCGATCCAGTCTTTCAGGACCAGCAGCCGCGCGCCCGAAGGAAGCAGCAGATCCGCGCGGGCGTGGTAATGGCCGAAAATGAAGTAATCCACTTTCGTATGCAGGGCGAAGTCCCTGCAATATTTGTATAAGGGTTCCTCCTCCCCGCGGAACACGTACGCCTCCTTGCGGGCGAGGCGGCTGCCGCGCGACCATTTGCGCGCGAGCGCGAAGGCGATGCGCGGGTGCAGCAGGCTGAAGAGCCACTGGCAGGCGCGGTTGCGGAAGATGCCGCGCAGGAACTTGTAGCCGCGCATCCCGGGGCCGAGCCCGTCGCCGTGGCCCAGGCAGAAGACCTTGCCCGATGCCTCCAGCAGGTACGGCTGCTCCAGGACCTTGATGCCCAGGCTTTCAAAATAGTGGAAGCACCACATATCGTGGTTGCCGCGGAAGAAGCAGACCTCGACGCCCGCATCCATCAGGTCCTTCAGGGCGGCGAACACGCGCGCGTATCCCTTCGGCACCACATCCTTATACTCATACCAGAAATCCCAGATGTCGCCCAGCAGGTACAGGGCGCGGGTCGTATCGGCGGGTATCGCCCGCAGGAAATCCACGAAAGCGGCTTCCCGGCCCGCCGGGTCGCCCACTTCCAGTCCCAGATGGACGTCGGAAACGAAATAGATGCCCTCGCGCGCGTCCATCAGCCTAGGCAAACAGAATCACCGCCAGGCCCACAAGCGCGCAGTAGAGCGCGAACCAGCGCAGCTTCGCCTTCTTCACCAGCGCGATCATCACCCGGCACGCGAAGAGCCCCGACAGGAACGCAGCCACGAAGCCCAGCGCGAGCGGAAGCAGCCCCACCGTCGAGGATGCGACATCCCCGCCCACCAGGTCCAGGAACGCCTCTCCCAGAATCGGCACCAGCACCATCAGGAAGGAGAACTGCGCGACCGACTCCCGGCGCACGCCGCAGAGCAGGCCCGTCGAAATCGTCGTCCCCGAGCGCGAGAGGCCCGGAATCACGGCGAGCGCCTGCCCGACGCCGATCACGAGCGCCTGCCAGAAGGAGATCTTCTCCCCGCGCGGCTTGGAGGCGAGGTCCGACAGGAACAGCAGCAGCGCGGTCACCAGCAGCGCGACGCCGACCACCAGCAGCGAGCCGAAGAGCCCCTCCACCTTGTCTTTCAGGAACACCCCGACGATCAGCACCGGAATCATCGAAACGACGATTTTCAGGATATAGTCGGTCTCCTCATTATACTTGAACTTGAAGAGCCCGGAGAGCAGTTTCACGATTTCCCTGCGGAAGACCACGATGGTCGCGAGGACCGTCGCGGCGTGGACCATCACCTCGAAGATGAGGTCTTCCCCGCCGCCGACGCCGAGCAGCTCGCGCCCGATGGCGAGATGGCCGCTGCTGCTGACCGGAAGGAACTCCGTCAATCCCTGGACGAGTCCCAGAAGGATTCCCTGCCACCAGGTCATTTCCCGTCCTCCTTCCTGTCGCGCGGCAGGCCCATAATGGCGACGACCTCGATCACGATGCCCGCGATGATGACCACCGGGGCGAGCACGAGGCGCCGGAAATTGAACATCTCATAATTGAACACCTGCGGGTCGGAGCTGCCTCCGCCCATCATCAGGATATACCCGGCGACCATCACGAGCAGGCCGGCCAGGAGCAGTTTCAACCCTTTCGGGGTAATGGACATCTTACTCATTAATAATACAGCTCATCCTTGCTGAGCGATACAAGCTTGTTGACGACGAAATAGGTGCTGACCACGCAGATCAGCACGCCGGCGGCGATGACGATGCCCATCACGGCCAGCAGGATCTCCAGGCGGAAGACGGCGAAGAGCTGCGCGAACTCCCGGCGCACGAAGAAGAGCATCCCGAGCAGGAAGATGATCGCCAGGATGGCGGCGAACAGCCCCTGGAACACGCCCTGGAGCAGGAAAGGCCCGCGGATGAAGGAACGGGTCGCGCCGACCAGTTTCATCGTATGGATCGTGAAGCGGCGCGAGAAGACGCTCAGCCGCACCGTGTTGTTGATGAGCACGAAGGAGATGAACAGCAGGAGCAGGATCAGCACGCCCAGGAAGAGGGAGATCTTCCGCAGGTTGGCGTTCAGCGCCTCGATCAGCGATTGCTGGTACGCGACCTCATCCACCAGCGGCGAGGCCATGATCGCCTCCTTGACCACGTCCAGGCTGTCCGCGGAGACATAGTCCGCCCGCAGGTTCAGGTCGATCGACGCGGGAATCGGCGAGGATTCGAAGACGCGCAGGAAATCCTCCCCCAGCATTTCGGCGAGCTCTTCCGCACCCTGCTGCTTCGAGACGAAACGCGTGCTGCGGATGAAGGGAAGCGTATCCAGCTGCGTCTGGAACGCGACCGTCTCCTCGTCCGAAACCTCCGTCTTCATCAGCACGGAAATCTGGAGATTCTCCTTGAAATAGTCGGAAACGCTGCGCGCGTTCAGGAGCAGAAGACTCGCGATGCCGACCAGAAGCAGCACCAGGCTGGTGCTGATGACGGTCGAAAGGAAGGCGTTCCGGAGCCTCCGCCGCATCAATTTATTCTCCACGGTTCCCATAGCGTACAAAAATATGAAAAAAATTTTTTATCTTTGTTCGATTTGTAATATAATGAGAGTAAAATGGATGAGACTGTAAAAAGGGTTCTTTTCGTCAATTCGGAAATCTTCCCCTATCTGCCGGAGTCCAGTATTGCGCAGATCGGAAGGAATCTCCCGCAAGGCATCCAGGAGCGGAAAAAGGAAATCCGTTCCTTCATGCCCCGCTACGGCTGCATCAACGAGCGGAAGAACCAGTTGCACGAAGTGATCCGTCTCTCCGGGATGAACATCATCATCAGCGACGTCGACCGTCCGCTGATCATCAAGGTGGCGTCCATCTCCTCCGCCCGCATCCAGGTTTACTTCATTGACAACGACGACTATTTCAAGCGCAAGCAGACCTACGCCGACGAGAACGGCGTCTTCTTCGAGGACAACGACGAAAGGGCCATCTTCTTCGCCCGCGGCGTCCTCGAGACGGTCAAGAAGCTCCGCTGGGCCCCCGATATCATCCATTGCCAGGGCTGGATCTCCCACCTCCTGCCGCTGTTCCTGAAGAAAAACTACAGCGAGGACCCGATCTTCTCGGGCAGCAAGGTGGTGCTTTCCCTCTACGACGACATCCCCCCGGTCCCCTTCGCGGAGAAGTTCGCGGACAAGATCGCGTTCGGCGGCATCCGGCGGGAGGACGCCCCCTTCCTTGCGCAGCCCGATGGCATAAATCTTGCGAAAACTGCCGCGCAGTACTCCGACGCGTTCATCCTGGGAAGCGACAAGCTTCCGGCCGAACTCCTGCAGTATTGCGAGAGCCTCGCGAAGCCGGTCCTGCCCTACGATGCGGCGGCGCTCGCGGACGGGAGCTACATCGGGGAGTACAACCGTTTTTATGACCAGTTGTAAAAGATGAAATTCAAAATCCTGGCGCTTCTGGCGGCCGCGCTTTGCTGCTGCTCCTGCATAGAATCCTCCATCGAACTCGGACAGAACCTCGTCCCGGGCGACTCCGTATACGAACTCAAGTCGATCGAGTTTCCCCTGGAAGACATACAGCTCAAAATCGCGGACAGCCTTTCCGGCTATTCGACGGCGAAGGTGACCTTCGGCAGCCTCCGCGACGCGGCCGGCCGCCTTACGCGGCGCGCCTCCGCCATCCCCCTCGTCCCGTTCTACGATACCCTCGACTTCGGCAAGAACCCGACCCTGACGCGTTTCTACATCTCCCTGACCCGCGACACGGTCTCCGTCGCCGACAAGGGCCAGGAGCGCATCCTGCAGAACATCAACGTCTATGAGCTCAGCGAACGGATCGCGACCAACGACGTCAACACGGAGCCCAAGCACGGCACGAAACGCATCTCCCGCGGCATCCCGGTCTACAACGGCGGCGACTCGCTGTCCTTCGAATTCACCCGCGAGTTCGGCGAAAAATACCTCGGCATCACCCAGAGCGACCTCAGCGACATGACCAAGTACCTCGACCGCTTCCCCGGCATCTTCCTGGATACCGTCGACCCGGTCGGCCGCGGCGGCCGCATCAATATGTTCCAGGTCCAGCTGGACGTGGACACCGACACCTATTCCGTCTCCGGCAACTTCGCGGAGCTCAAGTTCAATTCCGAGTACGACGGGGTCCGGAAGGACACGTCCTTCCTCTTCTACTTCGGCCCGGACAAGTTCTATGCGATCGACTCCCTGCTGACCAACGCCACCGTCGGCAACCTGCCGCAGTACGCGTTCAACGCGACTTACCAGGAAAGCACGGGCGGCACGCCGGACGAGTACATCTACATCGACGGCGGCGGCGGACAGAAGCCTGTCGTCTCCGCGGCCGAGATCCGCGAGAAGCTCTATGCGGAGATCGGGAAATACGGCGATCCGGCCCAGGCGGTCATCAACAAGGCGACGCTCGTCTTCCCCTTCGAATTCCCGGCGGCGGACGACTATGACCTGCTCGACCAGTATCCCGCGTACCTGAATCCGACCTGCCGCGTGTCCGTACCCGGATACGTCTCCTACGCCGGCCTGACCGACACCAGCTCCAGCACGGAGAACAGCGGCACGATCAACCGCTCCCTCGGCGCCTATATGCCGGACATCTCCTACCACGTCCAGGCGCTCCTGCGCGCGGACAAGGACGCGAAGCTTTCCAACTACGACATCTGGCTCCTCATCCTCCGCGACGAGACCCGCGTCGTCAAGAACGCCTCCAGTTCCAGCTCCTCGAGCGACTACTATGACTATATGATGTACTACAGTATGTTGTATGGCGGCTATGGCGGGTACGGCGGATACGGATACGGCGGGTATGGCGGATACGGCGGCTATGGCGGGTACGGTGGATACGGTGGATATGGCGGCTACGGCTACAACAGCTACTACAACAACTATATGACCTACGCCCTCGCCTCGGCCTACGCGAATTCCAGCTCTTCGAACACCTCCAAGATTACGGAGACCGTCCTGGACACGCACCGCTACTACAACGCCTACCTCAACGGACCGAAGTCCACGGGCGCGAGGCCCACGATGAAGGTCGTTTACTCGGTTCCGAAGAACTAATCATCAGGATACATACGAAAAAAGCTGGCCGCGAAACGGTCAGCTTTTTTTATCAGGTCGGGGAAGATTTACTCAGCGAGCTTTTCGGCAACCTTGTCGATCGCGTCCTTGACGGTCGAAATGTTGCTGGTCTCCTCATCAGGAATCTTGATGCCGAAAACCTTCTCAAACTCCATCAGGAGCTCAACGGTATCCAGAGAATCCGCACCGAGGTCATTGGTGAAGTTGGCGGTTTCGGTCACTTCGGAGGGCTCGACGCCTAATTTGTCAACGATGATGCCCTTGACTTTCTTTACGATTTCCTCGTATTCCATACTAGATTAGATTTTAGTTTATATTACTTTAATTCTTTCTGTCCTAAACAGTCTTGCAAAGGTATTCATAATATTTCTGAAATGCAAACTACCCCTTCCGGCTCAGCCGGATCCAGATCCGCAGGCCGTTCAGCGAATTCAGCAGATAGAAGGAGTACTTGACCAGGTAGATGATGGCGTAATCCCCGCCGTCCTTGAGCGCGAAGGACCACATCAGGATGGAGGTGATGTTCACGCCGATCCAGAAAAACCACTGCTCCATATAGGCCGTCGACATCAGCAGCTGGCCCAGGATGTTGCACATCAGCGGCAGCACGTCCAGCACGACCGCGACCTTCAGGAAGCCTTCGGCGGCGGAGCGGTCGAAGCGCGCGATGACAAGGTATGCGACGATGGTGCCCACGACGAACACCGTCGTGTAAACGGCCCACTGGCGGCCGTTCAGCCGCCGGGCCTGGACCTGCGAGGAGGCGTCCGCGCCCCGCTTGCGCCACTGCCAGAAGCCGATGAACTGCATCGGCACAAAGTAGAGCGCGTGGAGCAGCGCGTTGCCGAGGCCGGAGCCGCCGTTCTTCCAGTTGATGAAGCAGACGGCGCCGTAGATGGCCACGTCCAGCAGCCCGAACAGGAAGGTCAGGATCTTGCCGTTGGCGGAGCACACGGTCGCGAGCACGCCCATCAGCGAGCCGAAGGCGGAGACGAGGAGCAGCGTCCGCGCCGCGCCGGGATTGTTCATTTTGATGGCGGTGGCCAGGATTACCGCGACCGTCATCCCGATGAGGATGAAGGCGCTGAACCAGCGGTTGAAGGTTTTGTCGTCAGTCATTGTCCGGGTGGTTGTTCAGGGTTTCGTGGATGCGGGCGGCGAGCGCCGGGCCGACCAGGGCCGCGATGTCCTCCACCGGGGCCTTGGCGATGCGGGCGACGCTGCCGAAGTGCATCAGGAGGCGGCGCTCCGTCTGCTCGCCGACGCCCTTGATGCTGCTGAGGGCGGAGGTCAGCTGCGCTTTGCTGCGGAGGTTGCGGTGGAAGGTGATGCCGAAGCGGTGGGCTTCGTCGCGGATGCGCTGGAGCACCTTGAGCGCCTGGGAGTTGCGGTCGATGAAGAGCGGGTACGGGTCGCCGACGCGGATGACCTCCTCGAGGCGCTTCGCCAGGCCGATGACGACGAGCTTGTCCGTCAGGCCAAGCTCGGCGAGGGCCTGGAAGGCGAAGTCGAGCTGCCCCTTGCCGCCGTCGATGACGACGAGCTGGGGCAGGTCGTCGGGCGCCTCGGCGAGCATCCGCGCGTAGCGCCGGTTCACGACCTCCTTCATCGAGGCATAGTCGTTCGCGCCGATGACGGTCTTGATCTTGAAGCGCCGATATTCTTTTTTAGAGGGCTCCCCGTTGCGGAACACGACGCAGGAGGCGACGGGGTTGGTACCCTGGATGTTGGAGTTGTCGAAGCACTCCATATGGACCGGGAGCTCCTCCATTCCGAGGGCCTTGCGCAGCTCTTCGAGCACGCTGCGGCGGAAGGCGTCGGGGTCGGTGTGTTCCCGCTGGCGGAGGGTCCCCAGCTGCTGCTCCTTGGCGTTCTTGGTGCTGAGGGTGAGCAGGGAGAGCTTGTCCCCCTTGACGGGGATCTTGAATTCCACGCCGGGAATCTCGACGTCCGGGAGGAAGGGGACGATGATCTCGCGGGAGAGGGCGCCGAACTTGGATTCGATCTCCGCGATGAAGCAGCTCAGCACGGAGGAAGGCTCCTCTTCGATGTGCATCTTGAACCCGAGGTTCAGGGACTGCACGATCGCGCCGCCGCGGAGGCGGAGGAAGTTGCCGAAGGCTTCGGCCCCGTCGAAGACCAGGGAGAAGACGTCGAGGTCCAGGTCGCGGGCGGCGGTGATGATGGAGCGGGAATAATGGTTCTGGAGCGAGTCGATGCGGTCCTTGTAGGCCTGGGCCTGCTCGAATTCGAGGGCCTCGGCGGCGGCGTTCATCCGGGATTTGTACTCGCGGATGATGTCGCCGGCGCCGCCTTTCAGGAGGCGGACGATCTCCTCGATGTCGGCGTTGTACTCCTGGAGGGAGATGGCGCCAACGCAGCAGCCGCGGCACTTGCCGATGTGGAAGTCCAGGCAGGGGCGGATCTTGCGGCGGAGGATGGTGTCCGAGTCGATCTTGTGGCGGCAGGAGCGCAGCGGGTAGGTCTTTTCGAAGAACTCCAGCAGGTTGCGGGCGTGCATCACCGAACTGTATGGGCCGAAAAAACGGGAGCCGTCCTGGGTGAGGCGGCGGGTCAGGAAGACCCGCGGGTAGGGCTCTGCCGTCACGCAGATCCAGGGGTACGTCTTCGAGTCCTTCAGGAGGATGTTGTAGCGCGGCTTGTACTGCTTGATCAGGTTGTTCTCCAGCAGGAGCGCGTCCGCCTCGCTGTCCACGACGGAGTACTGCACGTCGGCGATTTTCGAGACGAGGATACGGGTCTTCGTGTTGAGCCGCTCCGGCGGGACGAAATACTGGGCGACGCGCTTGTGGAGGTCCTTGGCCTTGCCGACATATATCACGTTCCCGGCGTCGTCGTAGTAACGGTAGACGCCGGGATCGTGCGGTAAGAGGGCTATTTTTTCGCGGATGCCGCTCAAGGGCTACTTCGCTTTAACGTACTTGGAGACTTCCTCCTCGATGGCGGCACCGCGCAGGTCGCGCTTCAGGATCTTGCCGTCGGGGCCGAAGAGGATAATGTGCGGAATGCCGTCAATGCCGTAAAGGTCGGTCGGGATTTTCTGGGCGTTGATGATCTGGTTCCAGACGAGGCCGTAGACCGCGGCGGTATCCTTCGTTGCCTGCGGCTCGTCCCAGACGGCCACGCTGAGCATGTCGAAGTCGTCGCCGTGGTACTTGGCATAGACGTTCCGCATGTTCGGCATCTCGGCCTTGCAGGGACCGCACCAGCTGGCCCAGAAGTCGACGAGCATGTACTTGCCCTTGCCGACATACTGGCTGAAGGAGACCTTCGAAGCCGGGTCGTTCTCGTCCTGGAGGATTTCGAAGTCGGTGAACATCATCCCTTCGGCCGTCTGGAGACGGGACTGGATGCTGGTCAGGACCGACTGGACGAAATCGTCTTCCTTCAGGCTGTCGTCCAGCTTGTTGATGACCTTCAGGAGCTCTTCGGAATCCGCCAGGTAATAGACGTTCCGCAGGGCTTCGACGGCGACGGGGCTCTTCGGGTGTTTCTTCATCAGGTCCAGGCTGGTCGAAACGAGCTGGTCGATGGTTTCTTCCTCAATGGCTTCGGCTTTCTCCTGTTTCTGTACATCGGACAGGGAAGCGTCCTCCATAATGGTACCCACCTGCGTACGGTAGGCGGTCATGATGGCATCTGTCTTGGCGCTGTAATCTTCGGCCAGTTGCTCGTCGGACACGTTGTTCCCGCAGGAGCAGAGCACGAGGGCGGACGCCAGGACGGCGAATAAAAGTCTTTTCATACTTGGAATTATCTGTTCTCGATGAGGGCGCGGGCGGCGCGGTCAGGATCGTTCTTGACTTCGCACACCGTGTCCAGAATCATAACCTCGCCGTTTTCGGCGGTGTATTCCGGCCATTCCGGGAGGGACTTGCAGTTCGGGTTGCCCGTGCGCATAAAGGCGAGCAGGGCGTCGGACATCTTCTCGGAAAGCTCGCGCGGGGCCTTGCCGCCGCCGTTGTGGGTGATCATCAGGTCGGTGTTGTGGAACCAAAAGCTGATGTCGGAGCAATGGAACGCGCGGATGCGGCCGTCGAAGATCGGGGCCTTCCAGCCGAACCAGGCCATATAGACCGGGGATTTCTGGCCGAGTTTCACGTTTGCGGAGCGGACCACGTTGGTACGGGTCGAGCGAAGCATGGCCCAGAGCTCGATCGGAGCGACGTTCGGGAAGGTCTTCGCATAGGCGTTCACGATGTCGGCGGCTTTCTCGCCGTAGGTCGGGGTCATCTGCTCGATCACGCCCTCGAGGGTGATGTTTTCGAGCTCGGGACGGTCACGGTCGGGATTCTGCTCGTGGAAGGTCGTGCAGTAGAGCAGCGGGATATCCGGGACATTGGGGTCGTTGGGATCGAAGAAGGTGCCGGCCGGGAGGTCGACGCCGTCACCGACCGGGCTGAAGCCGCCGCGGCCGCCGCGCGGCTGCGCGATCTGGGCGTATTCGCGGGAAGCGGCCATCGCCAGCGCGTAGTACTCTTCCCACGGCATCTGCTGGAGTTTGTCGATCTCGGAGGGCTTCAGGCCGGCCTTCTTCACGATATAGGCACCGAGGCCTTCGGCGTATTCCTTGTTCGCGCCCTGGACGGAGTTGCCGCTGAGGGCGACGCCCTTGTGGACCAGGCCCTTCGCCGCAGGCATCGCTGCGACGATGCTGACCTTGGAGCCGCCGCCGGACTGACCCATGATGGTCACGTTGCCCGGGTCGCCGCCGAAGGCCGCGATGTTGTCATGGACCCACTGCAGGGCCGCGATGATGTCGAGCATGCCGACGTTGCCGGAGTGCTTGTACTTCTCTCCGCCCACACCGGCGAAATCGGTGTAGCCGAAGGCGTTCAGGCGGTGGTTGACGGAGACGAAGACGATGTCGCCGTAACGGGAGAGGTTCTCACCGTTGTAGCCGTCCTGCTCGACGCTGTTGCCGCTGCTGAAGCCGCCGCCGTGGAGCCAGACGAGCACCGGGCGCTTCTTCGCGTCGAGCTGCGGGGTCCAGACGTTCAGGCGGAGGCAGTCCTCGCCGTACTGGTCATAGTTCCAGTGGTCCACGAAAGCGGAGTAGGACTCCGGGTTGCGTCCGTAGGAGACCACCTGCGGCGCAGACTCGGAATAGAACACGGCGGCGCGGACACCGTCCCACGGCTCGGGTTTCTGCGGAGGCATAAAGCGGTTTGCACCGCCGGTCGGCGCACCGTAAGGGATGCCGTAGAAGGTGTAGATGTTGCGGAGGATGTATCCGCGGACCTTGCCGTACTGGGTCTGGGCGACGGCGATGTCCTCGCCGATGTAGAGCTGCTGCTCATCCAGATCGACGCCGTTCGGGCTGATGTGGGCGGACTTGTTGCCGGAGCAGGAGGCGGTCAGAAGGACTGCGGCTGCTGCCAGGGAAAAGAGAATCGATTTGTAGTTCATAATATAACAGTTTGAGATTTGGCTTGTTCCGTGTAAAGGTAATAAAAAAAACACGCGGTCGCAATCGGACCGCGTGCTTTTCTTATGCAGCGAAGATGATTACTTCTGGGCATTGTCCCGACGGGGACCGCGACCACCGCGGCCACCACGACCGCCACGGTCGCCACCGCGACCGCCACGGCCCTGGGCCGGCGCCTGCGCATTCGCGGCGATACCGGCATTCGGGGTCAGGTCCTGACGGCCATAGCGCTCGCCGTTGCAGATCCAGACCTTCACGCCGAGGACACCGACTTTGGTGTGCGCTTCGGAAAGCGCGTAGTCGATATCGGCACGGAAAGTATGGAGCGGCGTACGGCCTTCCTTGAACATTTCGCTACGGGCCATTTCGGCGCCGCCGACGCGGCCGCTGATCTGGACCTTGATGCCTTCGGCACCCACGCGCATCGTGTTGGCGATCGCCATCTTGATAGCGCGGCGGTAGCTGACGCGGCCCTCGATCTGGCGGGCGATGCTGTCAGCGACGATATGGGCGTCAACCTCGGGGCGCTTGACCTCGAAAATGTTGATCTGGACGTCCTTCTTGGTAACCTTCTTGAGCTCTTCCTTCAGTTTGTCGACCTCAGCACCACCCTTGCCGATGATGACGCCCGGACGGGCGGCGTGAATCGTGACGGTGATGAGCTTGAGCGTACGCTCGATGACAATCTTCGAGAGGCTGGCCTTGGAAAGGCGGCTCGACAGGTACTTGCGGATCTCGTAATCTTCCGCGATCTTCTCGGCGTAGTTGCCACCACACCAGTTAGAGTCCCAACCACGGGTGATACCGATTCTGTTGCTAATAGGATTTGTCTTCTGTCCCATATTACTTCTCCACTGTTGTAGGTTTCACATCGAGTACGACCGTTACGTGGTTCGAACGCTTGCGGATGCGGCCGGCGCGGCCCTGCGGGCACGGACGGATTCTCTTCAGCGTGCGGCCTTCGTCAACCATAATGGTCTTCACGTAAACATTTCCGTTGTCCAGTTCCTTGACCTTGTCCGGATTCTTCGCCTCCCAGTTCGCGATGGCGCTGCGGAGGAGCTTCTCCAGGCGGATCGAAGCCTCCCTCTTGGAGAACTTCAGCAGGTCGAGGGCGTGGTTCACTTCCTTGCCACGGACGGTGTCAGCGACGAGGCGCATCTTCCGCGGGGAGGTAGGAACATCATTCAGCTTCGCAACAGCTGTAACCTTCTTGGCTTCCTTGAAGCCTTCGGCCATAAGTCTTTTACGCTTTCCCATAATGATTACTTCTTATTGTTGCCTGAATGGCCTCTGAACAAACGGGTAGGGGCGAATTCGCCGAGCTTGTGGCCGACCATCTGCTCCGTGACGTAAACCGGAATAAACTTGTTTCCGTTGTGGACAGCGATAGTATGGCCGATGAAGTCAGGTGAGATCATACTGGCGCGGGACCAGGTCTTGACCACCTCTTTCTTCTTGCTACCTTCATTCATAGCAAGAATCTTCTTCTCCAGGGCTTCCTGGATATAGGGACCTTTTCTTAATGAACGACTCATAAT
>LUZF01000008.1 GCA_001602865.1 Bacteroidales bacterium Bact_14 | reverse complement strand
GGCCGCCGGCTGCTGCGCCGGGGCCGCGGGCTGGTTCTCCCGCGCCCAGTCGGCGACGAAGCGCTCCAGCTTGCCGATGGACACGCTCTCCCCCTTGATGCCCAGGATGCAGCTTCCTTCGCACTGGGTCTCCTGCGGACACACGCGGCCGCAGATGGCCGGCAGCGAGGAATCCTGCGCGATGACGGCGGCCGCGCCGGCGAAATCGCCTTCCTTCACGGCCGCGATGAATTCCGGAATCTGGATATTCACGGGGCAGGCGCCCACGCAGCGCGGATTCTTGCAGTGGAGGCACCGGGACGCTTCCCGCTGCGCCTCCTCGCTGTTGAATCCGTAACAAACTTCTTCAAAATTGGCGGCCCGGACCTTCGGTTCCTGTTCGCGGGCCTTCGTCCTTGCAATTCTCTCTGCCATGGCTACATCCTCCCCGATTTTTCAATTTCCGCCCTCTCCTCATCCCAATACTGCCGCTGGCGCTTCATCGCCTCGTCGAAGTCGACCTCGTAGCCATCGAACTCCGGCCCGTCCACGCAGGCGAACTTCATCTTTCCGCCCACGGAAACACGGCAGGCCCCGCACATTCCGGTGCCATCCACCATCAGCGTATTCAGGCTCACCACCACCGGCAGCGCCAGCTTCCGGCAAGTCAGCGTCGCAAACTTCATCATAATCATCGGGCCGATGGCCACGGCGCGCGTATAGCGCTTCCCATCCTCATTCACCAGCTTCTCCAGCAGCGCCGTCACCAGCCCGTGGAAGCCTTCGCTTCCATCGTCGGTGCACACATAGAGGTTGTCGCAGGCGGCGCGCATCTCCTCCTTGTAGATCAGCAGGTCCTTCGTCTTCGCGCCGATGATCACGTCCACCGGCACTCCGTGCGCGTGGAGCCAGCGCGCCTGCGGGTACACCGGCGCCGTACCCACGCCGCCGGCAATGAAGATATACCGCTGCGCGGCCAGCTCCTCCGGGGTCATCTCCATAAAGTCAGACGCATTCCCCAGCGGCCCCACGACATCCTGGAACCCTTCTCCCGCCGCGCGGGCCACAATATCCGCCGTCGAGGCGCCAATTTTCTGGGTTACGATTGTAACCGTTCCGGCCTCGGCGTCATAATCGCTGATAGTCAGCGGAATACGCTCTCCTTTTTCCTCATTCAGCACAATGAGGAACTGTCCCGGCTTTGCGGCTTTCGCCACCCGCCGGGCCTCGACGACCATCCGACAGATCGTCGGGGTCAGCATCTCTTTCTTCTGAATAGTATACATAACGCAACAAGATACGGCTATTTCGTCATAATCGAAAAGGAAAAAACTATTAAATGGTTTTTCATGGCCGAAATGACTATCTTTGCACCGGCATGTTTAAGAAGTACCTGATTGTCTTTCTGATTTCGATGGTTCCGCTGATCGAACTGCGCGGAGCGATTCCCTATGCGGTAGGGTTCTCGCTGCCGATCGTTCCTTCGTGCATCATCGCGGTCATCGGAAACATGCTTCCCGTGCCCTTCATCTACCTGTTCGGGCGTAAGATTCTCGAATGGGGAAAGGACCTTCCCTGGGTCGGCGGCTTCTTCCGCTGGTGCCTGGTGAAAGGGGAAAAGGCAGGCAAGAAACTCGAACAGAAGGCCGGTGCAGGCCTCTACATCGCCCTGCTCCTCTTTGTCGGCATTCCGCTCCCCGGCACCGGCGCCTGGTCCGGTACCCTCGCTGCGAGCCTTCTGGACATGGATTTCAAGAAGAGCGTGATCTACGTCCTCTTCGGCGTCCTCCTCGCCGGCGCCATCATGCTCGCCGCTTCCCTCGGCCTCTTCGGCGCCATCTCCCTCATCTCCTAATTAGACGGGACCCGCTAGCGGGATCCGCCGCCGTGGCCGCCGCCAAAACCGCCGCCTCCGCCGCCGCGGGAAATGGATCCGCCACCGCCGAAGCTGCGGCGGTTCTCCATCGCTTCGTAGGTCCGGCGCATATTCTGTTTCGAGAGGGCGGCCGTCATCATCGAAGAGGATGAATTGCGCAGATTCTCAAGGACATAGTAGGTCGTAGCCGTATCCATCATCCGGGTTTCGCGCAAATACTCTTCCATCACCTTCGGGAAGAGCTTCTCGAAGCTCTTGGCGACCTTGTCGGCGATGCCCAGCGACGCGGCCAGGACCAGATACTGCTTCCACAGCGCCACCTCCGGCGCAGCCCGCTCCCCGATCAGGGTAAAGTCGGACAGGAAATTCTTGAACTCCACGGCGTGGCAGCGGTCCGCCTCGGAGAGCGCCTGCCAGACGGGACGGCCGCGCTGGACGGCTTCGGACGGCCAGCCGGCGACGAGTTCGTCGTTCTTGTAGGACCAGGACTTGAACTCGTGGGCCTCGAGGAGCCTGTTTTCTCCGGCAGCCTCCAGCGCGCCCGCGTACACCTTTCCTTCCATCACATCGTCGAAGGTCACCTCCTCGGCGCTCTTCGTAAAGCGCAGGTTGGTCTGGTTTTCTTTCTTCGGATCCGGCTCCACCGCGATCAGGCCATCCTGGATCCACTTCAGGAAGTAAGCGCTGACCAGGTTCGGGAAATCAAGGCATTTGTTCGGCTCCAGCAGGTCTCCGCTATGGAGCAGGCTGAAGAAGGCGGTCGGATTGCCGTCCATCGGGACGTCGCGGTACCAGCCGGTAATCTTGTTGCAGCCGAAAACCTTCTTGTCGTAATGGCGGCCGCTGACCTTCCAGTATAATTTGCGGAAAATGACGAACAGTATACCGCAGATGAAGAAGACGGGTACGCCGATGAGCACGACCAGGAAGAGGATGAACAGCAGCCGCTCGAAGAACGATTCCTTCTCCTTGCCATAGCTGCTGCCCTTCATCGCCTCGTCCTTCAGCTTCTGGAAAGTCCCGTCGCCCCGGACAGCCGGGGTGAACAGGCCCTTCTTGAAACTGACGAGCGCGGAGAAGAAGCTGTCGTAGTCGAACTGCTCCGTGGATTCGAAGTACAGCGTCCCGTTATCCAGCCAGGCCTCGCCGTCCATCCCGAAACCCCAGAAATTGACGTTGTTGTCATTCTCGTCGTTCCAGTACCACGCGTCGCCGTTGGTCAGGTTCTGGATCTCGATGGAGACGTGCCTGGGCTGCACGGTCCATTCGTCATTGAGGAAATGCCAGTGGAAGCCGTCGCATTCGTCGTAGGACTGGACCAGGTTGTCGATGAAGTAACTGACCGTGTAGACGTGGTCTCCGTACGGGCCCTGGCCCCAGCAGAGCTCTACGGCCCCGCCCCGCTTCTCCACGATGCCGCAGCGGCCGGTCTTGGCCGCCAGCGAGCGGTCCGAATCCCACTTCCGGCCGTCGCTCTCGAAGGCCCTCCCGTCCTCCGTCACCTCGAGATCGTGGATATAGCTCTTCCCGGGATTGTCGATGGGGATGTACCATTCGGTCCCGCTGACCACGTTCACATCCCAGGTCTGGAGGACCCGGGCGTTTCCGTTCCCGAAGAGGTAAACGACGGTTTTGATGTCCCGGATTTCCTGGGCGCGGACGGTGAATCCCGAAAGGAGCAGGAGGGCCACCAGGGCCAGGCGGAGTTTTCTCATAATCCTTGCTTTCTTAAACGATAATCTGTAAAATTGTACACAAGATACTTAAATCGACCACATTATGCAAGAACTGCCTAAAACCTTCTCCCGCGACGACATCGAAGAGCCCGTCATCGCCGAATTCGACCCCGCCGTCAATATGTCACGGCTGTCCTCCACCAACGGACGCCTCGTCTTCTCGACGAAGAAAGTCTATGTCATGGCCGAGGTGAACGCCGGTATGGCGGATCTCCTCGGCAAACTCGTCTTCCAGCCCAAGTGCTTCGAGTACGCGGAAATCGCCTCCTACGACAAGCGCGGCCTCGCCGGCTACGTCATCACCCTCAACGACGGCACGAAACTGGAATTCTCCAACGTCTTCGGCAAGATGCGCAAAGGCATCACCGCCGCCATCGAAGAAGGCCTCGGCAAATAAAAGAAAAATCCATTTTTTCTGAGTAGCCCTTTTTCGGGATATCTCAGGAAAAATGGATTTTTCTTGATCTGCGAACGGTTACTCGCTGTAACCCGCCATCACGATGGTCTTGAAGTTCCCCTGCTTCATCAGCTTCTTGAGGGTCTTGGCCAGATCGGCGGTACTCATCGCCTCAACCGTCTTGCTGTAATCGGTATCGAAATCGATGCCTTCCTCGAGGTAGCTGCGGAGGATGCCCGAGAAGTAACTGTTGTCGCGCTGGTTCTCGGCATAGTTCTTCAGGAGATACTCCTTCACCTTGGACAGGACTTCCTCGCCCGGACCGTTCTTCGCATAATCGTCCAGGAGTTCGAAGATGCGCTTGTTGAGATACTCATACTTGTCCGGATCGGTCTGGTAGACGATCTGGAGGATCTGCTGCGGCTTCGGCATCTTCGAGAAGTCGGCAGCGACGCTCACGCCGTAGGTGCCGCCTTCCTTCTCGCGGATCTCCTCCGTGAAGATGATGTTCAGGGTCTGGACCATCATATCCATCGCGAGGCTGTTCTTGAGATTGTACTTCTCCTTGCCGGAGGCGATCATCGCGACGGTCGCCATCGGGGTCTCCATCTTCTTGCTGAAGATATTCTCGACCTTGCCCTTGACGACATACAGGTTGATGTCCTTCTCGGTCTCACGCTTGTCGGAAGTCGGCAACGCGCCGAGGTACTTCGCGACCAGCGGCATCATCTCCGTTTCGTCGATGTTGCCCGTCAGGACGAAGTCGAAGTCGGCCGCGTTGGAGAAACGTTCACGCGCGATCTGCATGATGCGGCTGTAATCCACCTTGTCCAGGTCGTCCGCCTTGACGCGCTTCCTGAACGGGTTGTTCTTGTACAGCGCGTAGTTCAGGCTGTCCTGCAGCGCGGACATCGGCTGCAGCTCCTGGTTTGCGAGGGAAGCGTGCAGACGGGACTTGAGGGAGAGGAAGGCGTCCTCGTCGGACCGCAGGGCGGTAAAGTAGAGGTACGTCAGCTGGAGCAGCGTCTCGAAATCCTTCGGCGTCGAAGAACCGCTCATTCGTTCGGTCAGGGAGCCGATGTTCAGCGAGAGACCGACCTGCTTGCCCGAAAGGGCCTTGTTAAGCTCAGTCGCGCTGAAGTTGCCCACGCCGCCGACGCTGAAGAAGTCGTTCGTCAGGATGAGGTTGAGGGCGTCGTATGCCGGATACTGGGAAATACCGCCGCGGCTGGAGGCGCGCAGGAGGATCTGGTCGGCCTTGAAGTCGGTCGGCTTCACATAGACGTTGACGCCGTTCGAGAGCGTGATCTTGCGGTAGCCGAACTTGGCATTCTCCACGCGGGTGACGGTGCCACCCACCGGGAGCTCGGAGATCAGGGGCTCATCGGACACGGTATCCTCATAAGGAGCGATGTCCTCCGCCTCGACGGCGGCCATCCAGGAAGCGACCTCCGCCTCAGTCGGGGTAGCCAGGCCTTCCTTGTCCGGGAGCATGCACATCACCACGAGATTGCCGGGCTCTCCCATCAGCTGGGCGACGACCTGGTTCACAATCTCCACCGGGAGGCTCGGAGCAAGCTGGTTCGCCAGCGCATAGCCGTTCTCGATACCCGGAATAGGCTCATTGTCAATAAAGTGACGCACATACTGCGTGCAGTAGTTGATGCTCTTCGTCTTCTCACGCTCGTTGTAAGCGTTCTCGAGGCGGGTCATATATTCCTCTCTTGCACGCTCGTACTCGGAGGCGGTGAAGCCGTTGCGGGCGATGCGGAGCATCTCGCGGTAAACCGTGGTAAGGCCTTTCTGAAGACCGGTGTCCGAAGTCACGGCAACGCCCATCACGGCACCTTCGGTCTTGGCGATGAAGAAGTCGTCATCGCTGATGTCAGCCTGCATGAACGGCGGCTCCGGCTGCATTGCGAGCTCCTCAAGACGCTGGCTGACCATAATGTTCATCACGTCAAGGGCATACTGGATGATCAGGTAGTTCATCGAGCTCTTCAGCTCGCTTGGGAAGGCTTCGTGCTTCTTGAAGATGTAGCTGATCGAATACGGCTGCTCCTTGTCCTTCGCGACGGCGATGATGGGCTCCGCATTGTCCTCGATGGGCACATAGTAGCGCTCCGCCGGATTGACCGGCTTCGCGATGGTCCCGAAGATGTCCTTGATCTTGGCCTCGATCGCATCCACGTCGATGTCGCCGACGACCACGATGCCCTGCTGGTCCGGACGGTACCATTTCTCATAGTAGTCGCGGATGGCCTGGTACGGGAAGTTGTCGACCACCTCCATAATGCCGATAGGCAGGCGCTCGGCGTACTTGTTGTTCGGATAGATCTTCGGCAGGAGCTGCTCGTACATACGCATCTGCGCATTCTGGCGGCTGCGCCACTCCTCGTGGATGACGCCGCGCTCCTTGTCGATGTCCTCGCCTTCGAGGAGGAGGCCGTCGGCCCAGTCGTGGAGGATCCAGAGGCAGGAGTCGATGGCGCCCGGAACGGTCACGGGCACGTTGTCGATGTTATAGACGGTCTCGTCAATCGACGTGTAGGCGTTCAGGTCGCCGCCGAACTGCACACCGATGGTTTCAAGGTACTTGATGACACCGTTGCCGGGGAAATGCTCGGTGCCGTTGAAGCACATATGCTCCAGGAAGTGCGCAAGACCGCGCTGGTTCTCATCCTCCAGGATGGAGCCGACCTTCTGGGCGATGTAGAAATGCGCCTGGTCCTTCGGCTCTTCGTTGTGGCGGATGTAATACGTAAGTCCGTTTTCCAACTGTCCGATGCGGACCTGCGGGTCGATCGGAATCGAAGGCATCTGCTGGGCAGATGCAGCCACCGCCAGCCCGAGGGCCAGCGCCATGGCGAGAAACACTTTTTTCATCATAGTTTATACACTTGGTTAAAGTTTCAACTCAAACTTGTCGGCATCCTTCAGGACCGGGAATTTATCCGCATACGAACGCAGCATCCCGAAGTCCAGCTCCCCGGAGACAACCTCCTCCCGGCCGTTCCCGGCCGCGGCGAGCACATCCCCGAAGGGGTTGACCAGCACCGTTCCGCCGTCGTACTTGCAGGTAGGGTCCTTCCCGACCCGGTTCACGCCGAGGACATAGCACTGGTTCTCGATCGCCCGCGCCCGCAGCAGCGTATCCCACGCCGTGCGCCGTACGTCCGGCCAGCTCGCCACGCAGATCAGCGCGTCGTAGTCGCCGCGGTTGCGCAGCCACACCGGGAAACGCAGGTCGTAGCAGACCGCGAGCCGGAAACGCCAGCCCCGCCACTTCGCCACGACTGCGGCATCGCCGGGGGTGAAATATTCATTTTCGGCGCTGTAGGTAAACAGGTGATGCTTGTCATAAACATACATCTTCCAGTCCGGGCGCACGAAATAGCAGCGGTTGAAAAAGCGTCCCTCTTCACATACGGCGACGCTTCCCGTCAGGGCCGCATCCATCTCCTGCGCCATCTGCCACAGCCACTCGAGCGTCTCGCAGGACCCGTCGCTGCCCTTTTCGGCGATTCCCTCCGGCTCCGTCGCGAAGCCCGTCGAGAACATCTCCGGCAGCACGTACAAGTCCGCGCCCGGCGACTCGCGCAGCAGCGCCTCCGCCCGCCGGCGGTTCTCCGCCGGCTTCCCCCACACGATATCCATCTGCAGCAGTCTTACTTCCATGGGCTTGTCCTTATTATAGAATGGTCCGCAAAGTTACGAAAAATTACGCCGCTTGTTTGTTCTTTCTGCAAAATTATAAATAAATATTGAAAAACAATATTTTTTTATTGAAATTTCGTGTGTTTTGAATATTTGCTTATTATGTTTATATTAGTTGACAACTTATATATGTTTATACTACATATTATTTGTTCTCTCACTACGTATATGAAGAGATTATCTATTACCACCCTATTCTTAATTCTCTGTATTTCTTGTTCCCAATTGGAGTCTGAGAACAGCATTGATCTTTTTATGTTGGATGAATCATTAGAGACAGTATATCATCCTGCGACCAACATCGTTTTAGCTAAGAATAGAAAAGAGACACTTTTATCAACAAAGGGTGAAGAACCAACACACTATGCAGTTAAATTCTTCCCTAAAAGCACAAATGAGCTTTTCACTCTGATCAAGGCGGAAAACGTTATGACATCTTTCTACCCGTTTGGGTACACCCCGACAAATCTTTCAAAGTTAGAGAGCAACTCTTCCTCGGATGTATTTGATGAGAATCCGTATAGGGAAACTTACACCAATACGGACGGCTGTAAAGAGGAGTTTGTTTCATCAGTGCCTGTCATTTATGCTTATTGGCCAATTAATATGACTATTCCTGAGGAGATTCAACATGAGATTTCTTATTCGTTGGCTCTTCCCTTTTGCTCAAAAGTGCCTGATACAGATTTGAAAGGACCGGTTCAGAATTACCAATACCCATTGTATATACGAACTTACGATTCATTTTTGGGATCATATGTTCCCATGCGCAACTTGAAGGTCCGTGCTTCTTATGGAGATCTTTGGGTGGATGACTATACGAATGATAATGGCTATGTGCTTATTGACCCTATGGCGAACAACCTTGTATCAAGTGTTGATCAGCTTCCACTTATAACAATAACTGTTATCTATCAAACTAACGATTGGGTGGTTTCAAGAAATTCCAGTTCTTCCCCCATACATACAGCAATTGGGACTGTTGGTCTACTATGGGGGATGCCTGACAACACACCACCTAGCGCCTATTACTATACCATTTCATCCGTTACAAAAGAATGCGAGATGCATCGTGCAGTAGATTTTTACCACAACAGCACGCACCAACTTAGTTCATACATTTCCAGTGCTGAACAAGGAATTGTTCTTCATGCAATTGACACAAGTAACACTTATTTTGGAGAAACACCATATTCATCTATTACACCTCCGACCATATTGATTTACAATAGGACATCTGCACCGCAAAATGAGTGTATTGGATCTGTTCTTCACGAACTTGGGCACGTTCATCACTATTATAAAAGAGGTTTTAATGATTATTATTATTCCTCTAAATTTGTTAAAGAATCATATGCCTCATATATCGGTTGGATAGTTGGAGAGTACTATTATACATCCAAAGGTTATATAAAGACTGGTCCTGACGAAGATGTCTGTTTGGAAAGCCGACAATATTGGTATCCTTCTATAGGTAGTCGGTTCTATAGTTATTCCCCATTTTTCATTGATTTAGTTGACCAGTATAATCAATATGAAACAAATGAACCATTTCCAAATGATGTCATCTCAAGTGTACCAGTATTCGACATTGAATCAATGTTAGATTATTGCGAAGTATTAAATGACTGTAAACTTTACCTTCAACAATTCGTAGGTTCATTCTATACACAAACTGAGTTAACGACACAAATGTCATACTATTAGAACGATGAAACGTATTTTATTATGCATATTGGCTCTCTTAATGATTTCCTGTCAGAAAGAAGCCGATAATAATGAAGTATTATTCGATATCACCTGTTTGGATGGTGGATATACGATTGTTGAGAATTGTCTGGACTTCCCTGTTACGCTCTCTTTTGGGAATTATGGTAATGGCTCTGAAATGTCCTTTATCATCTATGAACTATCCCCGCAAGATATAAAACAGTTATCTAATGAGGTAGGGAATGGCCAAGACCCTTTCTTCGGTTCAGATTACTTCTCTATTGATTTCGGCACCTATGGCATTCTTTCCCGGGGAGAGGGCGAGGAACAATCCCCTGCCTGGTACCGCTATTTGTTAAGTAGTTATAGCAACATCGAGCAAGGAACTGAAGTCGAGACGGTCAACATTAATGGAAAAGAACATCAAGTCGCATATACGATTTGGAACTATACATTTCCAATCGACAAGAACCTGATGAAATACCTCTCCGGGGATTAACTTTCAGGGATGGCCAGGCCGGCGAGCTACGGATATAGCGATTGGATGAGGGAGCGGCGGTAGTCTTCGCGGAGCCGGTAGTTGTACTGCTCGACGAGGAAGGAGGCGCGGGCCTGGTTGCCCATAAAGGTGTAGTCGAGGGCGACGGCGCCGGCGAGGAAGGCGGTCAGGTAGTTGCACCACCAGATATTGACGGCGCCGATGCCGGCGGCGAAAGCATTGAGGCCCATCGAAAGCAGGCCTTCGCCGTAGTTGCCGGTGTACCAGTGCCCCAGCGGGGGCAGGAATGCGAGGGCCATCGCCGTGCCGTCCTTCTTCAGGGGAAGCGCCTCGCCGCGGCCCGCCATCGCATACACCAGCGTATCCAGCTTGCGCTTGGCTTCCCAGGGTTCGAAGCCGGCGTTGAACTCGTCGGCGAAGGAGGCAGCGGCTTCGAAGTCGCCCGCCAGATAGCTGCAGAGCTCCTTCTCATACAGGACCTCCTGCTGCTCCTCCGGCGTCAGCGCGTACATCGCCAGGCGCGTCAGCGTCGCGGCGGCGTCGCCGTAGCTGCCCGCCTGCTTCAGGCAGCGGGCCTTGGCGAGCAGGGCCGCGTTCGCCTCCGCGGCGGTCGCGGCGCGGAACGCCTCGCGTTCCTGCTCCACGGCCCGCAGCAGCCACTCCTCGCGGCTCTGGGCGCTAACGGAAAGCGCTGCGCAGAGGAATATGCATATGCAGCAGAACAGCCGTGTCCTGCGCGTCCCGCATCCTTTCATTGTATAGTTCGACGGATAGATAACTGCCATAAATATTGCCCAGGTAGAAGAGCGAACCCAGTGTCCCGAAAAGGATGGTGCTCCAGATGGGCCCGTAGTGTCTGTAATTTTCAACGGTGATGGCCGCGAAGCCGCCGCAGACGAGCAGCGACTCGACCGCGACGCCGTACTGGTGGGTGTACACCCGGCCCAGGCCCGGCACCAGCGCCGACAGTCCGGCGGCGACCCACGGGCTTTTCGACGGGAAATTGTCCGGCCCGCGGAGGACCGCCAGGTCCGCCAGCTGGCTCTGCCGGAGATCCGCATAAGGCCCGCCATAGCCCTGCAGCTGCGCCTCAGCCCCGGCATAGTCGCCCAGGTAGGCCTTCGACGCGGCGCTGAAAAAGAGGGATTTGTCGTACCAGGGGGAGCCTGCCGGGACGCGGTCGAAGGCGCGGGACGCCTCCGCGAGCCGCCGGGTCGCATAGCAGGCCCAGCCCCGCAGATAGTCCAGCGTATCCGAAGGCGCATACGCCGTGCCCTGGAGGAGCACGACCGCCTCCTCGCTCATTCCACTGTCTATCAAGTAATTGATAAAGTCAAAGTCGGTTCCGACCCCGCCGGCGGCGCGCAGGACCGGCAGCGGCGCCGTCTCGACCGGCGCCGGCCGGGGCTCGTACCGCTTCCCGGCCCGGCCGATCTGGGAGTTCTCCAGGTAGCGGTTGGCCGCGGAAACCGGCCAGCCCCAGTACAGCGGGCCGACCAGCTGGCGGTTCAGTTTTTCGGAGATGCGCCCAAGGAAGGAAAGGCCTTCGGGCATCGCCTCTTCCAGGCGCGCGTCCGTGAATTCCTGCCGGCGGATCAGTTCCTCGTCGGGAACCTGGGCAAGCAGGCTAACGCTGACCAGCAGCAGGAATGTCGTAATCGAAAAGCGGGTCATTCGAGTCCACTTTGAGATTGGAATACAGCGTCCTGACTACCGCGGAATCCCTGGGCGTCGGATAGGTGATGTTCGTCACGCGACAGGGAAACACGAAGCGCTGGAAGTACGAATAATTCGAGAAATAAGTCTTGTTGACGGCCTTGCCGGTCGCGTCCAGATACGCAAGATAGATCGGGAGATAATTCTGGTACACGATTTCGATTTTGGGCAGGGAGCCGTTCTGGTCCGAGACGAAGGTCTTCTTCAGGAGTCCTTCCTCGTTCACTGTGGATACAAGCCTGTATCCGTCCTGGGTCACGCCCAGGTCATCGGTGCGGCCCGACAGGAACAGGTAGAGCAGTTCGTCGCGGGAACTCAGGCCGATGTTTTCCCCGCCGTCGTCCTTCCCGGATTTCGGGACATAGACGCGGGCTTCCCCGAGCGGATTCGTGACTACGAACATTTCCTCCGGGGTATGGAAATGAATCACCAAGCGTCCATTGCCGGAGCAATAGACGCTTTTGGTGACTGTAATGACTTTGCCGGCAAGCGCCTGCTTCACCTCCACGTCGGCGCTGACCCTGCGCTGGGCAGGGCACAGCGGACCGGCGAAGAGCAAAAGCAGGAAGCTAAGCCCACATAAAGAATTTCGTGTTGCCGACATACGGGCTGATGTTGTCATCGACCAATCCGATCAGCAGCATGATCCAGTCCACGAACGGGACGATACCGAAAATGCCGCCGAAAGTGAACGTGTAGATCGCCCACATACCCGGACGGGTACCCAGATAGTGACGGTGCACGCCGAAACCGCCGAGGAAGAAGCAGAGCAGGAAAGCTCCGACAGGGCTCGGGCTGCCGACGGCAGGGAGGTTGGCCGCGAGCGGGGCCGGAAGGGTCGCCAGGTCAAGCACCGGGGAAACCTCGACACTGTTCTCCACGAGGGCGTCGATCGCCGCATCGTCGAGCGTGTAGCTGTTCGCGTTCGCGGCGAAAGAAACCGCGAAGACCGCTACGAGGATCAAAAGTAACTTTTTCATAATTAGGTAAATATAAAAAGATTGATAAAAAGTATCCTAAACCATACCGGAGAAGCCCAGGAAGGCCATCGCCATAATGCTGACCGTAATCAGCGCGATCGGCAGTCCCCGGAACATCTTCGGGACATTGTTGGAAGCGAGGTGCTCGCGCAGGCCGGCGAAGAGCACCATCGCGAGGCCGTAACCGAGCGAGGTCGCAAAAGCGTACACCACCGCCTCACCGAGGTTCAGCATATGGGCGGCGCCGCCGAAGGTAAACTCCTTCGACACAACCGTAATAGCAACGCCGAGCACGGCGCAGTTCGTCGTGATCAGCGGCAGGAAGATACCCAGCGCCTGGTACAGCGAGGGGCTGATCTTCTTCAGGACGATCTCGACGATCTGGACGAGCGAGGCGATTACGAGGATGAACGCGATCGTCTGGAGGAACTCCAGGCCGAAGGGCACGAGGAGGTAGCGGTTCACCAGGTAGGTCACCACCGTCGCGAGCGTGATCACGAAGCAGACGGCGCCGGACATACCGGTCGCGGTCGAAAGCCGGTTCGACACGCCCAGGAACGGGCAGATGCCGAGGAACTGCGCCAACAGGATGTTATTGACGAAGATCGCGGAAATGATGATCAGGAAATATTCCATAGCGCAGCCTCCTTACTTTTTCAGGTATTTGTTGAACAGGGCCATCAGGTAGCCCAGCACGAGGAACGCACCCGGCGCCATCACGAATGCGAGGATGCCGTCGCCGGCGATGAACTTCCATCCGAAGACGGAGCCGCTGCCGAGGATCTCGCGGACGATGCCGATCACGGTCAGCGAGACCGTAAAGCCGAGGCCCACGCCGATGCCGTCCAGCGCGGAAGCCACGACGCCGTTCTTGTTGGCGAAGGCTTCGGCGCGGCCGAGCACGATGCAGTTCACGACGATCAGCGGGATAAACAGGCCCAGGGTCGCATACACCGACGGCACGAACGCCTGCATCAGCAACTGCAGCACCGTCACGAAAGTCGCAATCACCACGATGTAGACCGGAATATGGACCTTGTCAGGCACCATCGGCGCAATCGCGGAAATCGCCATATTGGAGAACACCAGGACGAAGAGCGTGGCGAGACCCATCGCCAGGCCGTTCACCGCCGAAGTCGTCGTCGCCAGCGTCGGGCACATCCCGAGGACCAGCACGAAGGTCGGATTGTTCCTGACGAATCCGTCCAGGATGAGTGATATCTTCTTTCCCATCGCCTATCCTCCCCAGTTTTCGGAAGAAGCGCCCGTGGATGCATCCACATCCCCGCTCTTTCCTTCCAGGAATGCAACAACCGCCACCGCGTTCGCGACGGCGAGCGTATAGGCACGCGAGGTGATCGTCGACGCCGTGATGGCATCCACATCCCCTCCGTCCTTCTTGAGTTTCAACGCCTTGGAGGCCGGGAAGCCCTTCCACTGCGCCACGAACGCCGGGTCCGTCGCGCATTTCGCGCCGAGGCCCGGGGTCTCGCTGTGGGAAAGCACCGAGGTGTTGTACACCGTCCCGTCCGGAAGCACTCCGACCATCAGGGTCAGCGGGCCGCCGAAGCCGCTCACCACGGATTTCACCGCATACCCGAGCGTCTTGCCGTCCTTGCTGGAAACATAATATTCAAAAGTCTGGTCCTCCTCTTCCAGCGTCACCGCCTCGGAGATCTCGCCTCCTTCCGGAAGCACCTGTCCGATGGACGCCTGGAGCGCCTTCAGCGAGGCCGCCTGGATTGCGTCGCCCGTCGCCGCATACACGAGGCCGAGCAGCGCGCCGCACAGGAGGCACACCGCCGTCAGGCAGAGCACCATATTCCCGAATGTCGATTTTGCCGCCATACGCTACTCCTCCCTCCCGAATTTAGGCTGGTGGCACCAACGGTCGATCAGCGGCACCGCCATGTTCATCAACAGAATCGCAAAGGAAACGCCCTCCGGGTACGCTCCGAAGTAGCGGATCATCATCACGAGGAGACCGATACCGAAGCCGAAGATCACGCCGCCCTTCGACGTCATCGGCGAAGTCACATAATCCGTCGCCATAAAGCAGGCGCCCAGCACAAGACCGCCCGAGAGCAAGTTGAAAATGGGGCCGGTATAGGTCACGGGATCGATTGCGTGGAAGACTGCGGACACCGCAGCGACGGTCACGAAGATCGACAGCGGAATCCAGATCTTCACCACCCGCCGCAGCAGCAGGTAGGCGAAGCCCACCAGCAGCGCCAGTACGGAAATCTCACCGGCGGAGCCGCCCACATAGGCGAAAAGCGGATGCCAGCCCATCTGCGACAGGTTCGCGAGCGCCTGCGTCCCGCCTTCGTTCGCCAGGCTGAGCACCGTCGGGCCGGTCACGGCGTCCGCGCCGAACAGCCTCTGCGGCATCTCCCAGTGGGTCAGGTAGGACGGGAAGGACACGAGCAGGAACACGCGGGCCGCGGAAGCCGGGTTGAACACATTCTGTCCCAGGCCTCCGAAAGTCATCTTCACCACGCCGATGGCGAACGCCGCACCGATCAGCACCACCCACCAGGGGGTTGTGTACGGCAGGCTCAGCGCCAGCAGCAGGCCGGTCACGACAGCCGCCTCAGGGCATTCGAAGGGGCGTTTCATCAGCCATTTGCAAATCGCCCACTCCAGCAGTACGCAGGAAGCCACGCTGACCGCGAGCACCAGCACCAGCGACCAGCCGTAAAACACGACTGCGACGATGGTCGCCGGCAGCAGCGCGATGATCACGTCCCGCATCAGCGATGCGGTCGTGCGCGGCGAATGCGCGTGCGGGGGCGGAGAAACGAGAAACTTATCCATAAATCCCTCCTAAAGCTTTTTAACCTTGGCCTTCGCCATACGGATGTTGTCAAGCAGCGGAATGAACGACGGGCAGCTGTAGAGGCAGCAGCCACATTCGATGCAGTCCTGGACGGCATTTTCCTTCAGCGCCGCCAGATCGTCCGCCTTGTACAGGCGGTTCAGCAGGAACGGCTCCAGGCCCATCGGGCACGCGTCGGAGCAGCGGCCGCAGCGGATGCAGGAGCCTTCGGGCTTGCGCCGCGTCACCTCCTCGCTCAGATACAGGATGGCGGGCGTACCCTTGATGGCTGCGGCGTCCAGGTTGGCGATGGGCTTGCCCATCATCGTGCCGCCGCTGACGATCTTCGCGGCGTCGGCGGGCACGCCGCCGGCGTAATCCGCGATGTAACTCAGCGGCATGCCGATGCGGAAAAGATAGTTGTGCATCCTGTCGCCGGAGATGCAGTCGCCGGTCACGGTCAGCACGTTGGTAATCAGCGGCCGGTTCTTCTGGACGGCGTCGTAGACCGCCAGCACGGTGCCGGTGTTCTGGACGACGGCGCCGACGCTGATCGGCAACGCGCCGGATTTCACCTGGCGGCCGAGGACCGCGTTGATCAGCTGCTTCTCGCTGCCCTGCGGATATTTCATCTTCAGGGTCGCGACCTCTATATTCTTGTAACCCAGGCGTCCGATCGCGGCGTCGAGCGCGGCGATGGCGTCCGGCTTGTTCTCTTCCACGGCGATGACGACCCGGCAGCCGCCGAGCACCATCTGCATGATCGCGGCGCCGACGACGATCTGGTCGGGCTTCTCGACCATGATGCGGTGGTCGCTGGTCAGGTACGGCTCACATTCGGCGCCGTCCACGATCAGGCATTCGGCCTTGGCGTCCTTCGGCGGATTGAGCTTCACGTGGGTCGGGAAGGTCGCACCGCCCAGGCCCACGACGCCGCAGGCCTTGATCTTCTCGAGCACGGCCTCGCGGTCGGTCGGAATCTCCGTCACGAGATCCTCGGAGAGGTCGATGCCCTCCATCCACTCGTCGCCTTCGACGACGATTTCGATGTGGGTCACCGGCCGGCCGGCGATGTCCGCGCGGGGACCGATGGTTTTTACGGTGCCGGAGACCGGCGAATGGACATAGGCGGAGATGAATCCGCCCGGTTCGGCGACGACCTGGCCGGTCTTCACCTTGTCGCCGACGGCGACGCAGGGCACGGCCGGCGCGCCCAGGTGCTGGGCGACGGACACATACACGACCGGCGGAAGCGGCAGCACCTCGATCGCGTGGCCGCGGGAGTATTTCATATCCTCCGGATGGACACCGCCGATAGGGAAAGTCAGTTTACGCATACTCCTCCTCCTTTTTCACTTCGACCGGGGTCGGCTTCGGCTTGATGACCGGGAAATTGACGGCGATGATCGCGCCCGTCGGGCATTCGGCGACGCACTTCTTGCAGAGGCGGCACTTCGCGAAATCAATGTAGGAAAGGTTGTTCTCGAGGGTGATGGCGTCGCTGGCGCAGACCTTGACGCACTTGCCGCAGCCGATGCAGGCGGCCGCGCAGGCCTTGCGGGCGACGGCCCCCTTGTCCTTGTTGACACAGCTGACATAGACACGCATCCCGCGCGGGCCCTTCTTCCGGAGCTCGATGATCTGCTTCGGACAGGCCTTGGCGCAGGCGCCGCAGGCGGTACATTTCTCCTCATCCACGACGGGAAGGCCCGTTTCCGGATCCATCGCGATGGCGCCGAACTGGCAGGCGGCGACGCAGTCCCCGCAGCCGAGGCAGCCAAAGGAACAGCCCGTGTCGCCGGCGTAGAGTGAGGCTTTCGCGATACAGGATTTCACGCCGTCGTACTCGCTCGTCTTCGGCCGGTTGGCGCAGCTGCCGTTGCAGCGGACGATCGCCACCATCGGCGCTTTCTCCTGCACCTCATAGCCCAGAATGTCCGCCACCTGCTTCATCACCGCATTGCCGCCGACCGGACAGAAATGGTTGTCCAGGTTCGGGGCGGCCACGGCCGAAGCGGCGAACGCCCGGCAACCGGCATAGCCGCAGCCGCCGCAGTTCGCCCCCGGCATCACCGCCTCGACCTTGTCGATCCGCGGATCTTCCTCGACCCGGAACTTCTTCGCGATGAGGAAAAGGACGACGGACAACAGCAGGCCGAGACCCGCCAGGATTGCAACAGTCCAGAGAATCGTTTCCGTCATAACTTTTTGCGTATCGTAAAAATATACTCGTCCCGCAGCTTGTCGCGCAGCAGGTAGATTCCCAGGTAATACAGGCAGACGGCCCCGACGGCGGCGAGCGCGGCGAGCAGCTCCCCGGCGCCCAGCTTCAGGGCCAGGAGGATGCCGCCCAGCAGGATCACCAGCGGCAGTACATAGGCGAGCCAGACCGCCTTGTGGCCCATCGAGGCCTTCAGGACGACATCCACCTCCTCGCCGGGCTCATATAGCACGGTCGCGGAGGTCGGCACCTGCACGGCTTTGGTCTTGTACTCGGAGATGCCGCAGAGCCCGGCGGCGTGGCAGCTCGCGCAGGCAGCCTCGGAGACGATCTCCACGGTCGTAAACTGCGGATCGATATCCACGATCTTGCCGGTATGCGATATCTCCTCCCTCGCCATATTACATTCCTCCCTGATAGGATTCAAAATCGGAGGCGCCGCCGAAGTCGACGGCATCGTTGTTCATCGCGGAGGCCACGTTCTGGGCCTGCACGTCGAGGGCGTCGTCCATTTCCACGAAACGGATCTGCTCGCTCTTGAAGCGCATCGGGATTTCACCGATCTCGCCGTTGCGGTGCTTCGCGATGATGATCTGGGTCAGCTCACGCTCTTCCGGATTCTCGGAGAGGCCGATGTAGTCCGGGCGGTGGATGAAGAGGACCATATCGGCGTCCTGCTCGATGGAGCCGGACTCACGCAGGTCGCTCAGCTGGGGCTTGCCGTTGCCGCCGGTGCGCTGCACCGCCTGGCGGGAGAGCTGCGACAGTGCGATGATCGGGACTTCGAGCTCCTTCGCGGTCGCCTTCAGCGTCCGCGAGATCGCCGCGACTTCCTGTTCGCGCATACCCCGCAGCTCGGACGGACCCTGCATCAGCTGGAGGTAGTCCACGACGATGAGGGCCACCTGCTTGCTCTTCACGAGGGTTTTCGCCTTGGTACGGAACTCCATCACCGGGATACCCGGGGTATCGTCGATGTAGAGGGGGGCTTTCGAGAGGTTGCGCAGCTTGTATTCGAGCTGCTCCCACTCGTAGTTTTCGAGTTTGACGCCGCCCTTGATCTTGTCGGCGCTGAGGCCGGACTCGGAGGTCATCAGGCGCTTCGCGAGCTGGATGGCCGACATTTCCAGGGAGAAGAAGGCGACCGGCTTGTGGAACTGCACCGCGGCGTTGCGGGCGATGTTCATCGCGAAGGCGGTCTTACCCACGGAGGGGCGGGCGGCGAGGATGATGAGGTCGGACTTCTGCCAGCCCTGGGTGATGCGGTCGAGGCTCGCAAAGCCGGAGCGCACGCCCGTCGGGCCGTCGGCGCTCTGCATCTCCTGCAGGTCCGACATCGCCATATTGATCACGGAGCCGATGTCCTGGACTTCGCGGCGGACGTTGTTCTGGATCGCGGCGAAGACTTTCGTCTGGGCCGCGTCGATCAGGTCGTCGACATTGACGCTGTCGTCGTAGGACTGCTTCAGGATCTCGTAGGAAGCCGTGATCAGGTCGCGCTGGATCGTCTTCTGCTTGAGGATCTTCAGGTAGAACTCCAGGTTCGCGGCCGCGCCGACCCGCTCGGAGAGCTGCGCCAGCGCGATCGCGCCGCCGACGGCCTCGAGGTTGCCCTCGGCCTTCAGCTTGGCGCTCACCGTGATCAGGTCCACGGAGGTATGCTCCGCGACGAGGTGCGTCATCGCCTCGAAAATCATCCGGTGGCGGGGGTCGTAGAAGCACGAGGCGGTCAGCTCCTCCATCGCCGCGTCCACGGACGCCGGCTCGAGGAGCATCGCACCCAGCACCGCCTCTTCAACATCAAGAGCCTGAGGCGGTTTGTTTCCCATCTCAAGCCCTATGGTGTCCAGATTCGCTGCCTGTTCCCGCTTCCGGGACGTTTTCTTGGCCTGGTCTGGCATATGATGCGCTATTCAAAGTCCGGATTGACGATGATTCTGCCGCAGTGCTCGCAGATGACGAGCTTGCTGTTGGATGCGATGTCCACCAGACGCTGCGGGGTAATGGTGTTGAAGCAACCGCCGCAGGAGTCCCCGTTGTAGACGGAGGCCACCGCGAGGTGGTTGTGGACGCTCGCGCGGATGCGTTCGTAGGCGCTCATCGTACGGGCGTCGATCTTCGCGGCGCATTCGTCGCGGCGGGCCTGGAGCTTCGCTTCCTGGGCGGAGGTGGACTCGATGATGTTCGCCAGCTCCTCCTGCTTCGCGGCAAGGTCGTTCTTCTTGATTTCGATCTTCTGCTCGAGGGTCTCGATCTCGTCCTTGCGGTCGACGGTCGCCATCCGGGTCTCGTTGATGTTCTTCTCGGCTATCTGGCGGAGAAGGCCCTGGTTCTCGAGCTCCTTGTTGATCGAATCGTATTCGCGGCTGTTCGCGATGTTTTCCAGCTGCGCCTGGTATTTGCCGATCTGGGCATCCAGGTCGATGATGTTCTTCTTGTTCGCTTCGATGGAATTCGCATATTCGACGAGCACCTGCTCCAGCTGCTCCTTCTTTCCGCAAAGGGCCGCGAGCTCCTGCTCGAGGACTTCCACCTCCGCCGGGAGTTCGCCGCGGAGCTGGACGATCTTGTCGATTGCCGTATCCGCCTCCTGAAGCGCGTACAGGGTCTTCAGCTTCTCAGCTACGCTCAGTTCCGAGTCCGCAAAGTTCTTCTGGAGGGATACAAAAGTTTCCCTTTCATCAATCGGGGTCTCGACTTTCTTGATTTTTTTTGTCGCCATAGATTACAAATAATGTATCGGATTTGCACTGTCCAATGCAGCGGTGCATTGACTAGCAAAGGTAGGAAATTTTTTCCTTATCAAAGAATATAATATGTATACTATCTCCTTTTCGCTCTCGAAATGGCCGATATCCAGGATCATGAATCCGTCGGGAACGAAGAAGTGGTGGTAGGACACGTCCCCGCAGATGTAGAGCTGTGCGCCGGCCGCACGGGCCGCCCCGATCAGGGAGCTGCCGGACCCGCCGCACATCGCCACGGTCCGGATGGGCTCCGCCACCGGCCGCGAGGCGCGCACGACCTGCAGGCCGAAGGCCTCCTTGACACGCTTCAGCGCCTCTTCCGCAGACAGCGGCTCCGGCCAGACACCGACGGCGCCGAGGCCCGTTTCTCCGTCGCCTTCCGGCTCCAGCACCCGGACGTCCGCGAGGCCGAGGCGGCGCGCCATCGCGCCGCTGACCCCCGCGAGGACCTTGTCCGACGGGGTGTGGGAGGCGTAGACGGCGATGCCGGCGCGGATGGCCTTGATCAGCGCCAGGCCGACCGGATCCTCCGGACAGACGGACTTCAGGGAGCCGAAGATCAGGGGATGGTGGGTCAGGATCATATCCGCGCCGACGGCGACGGCCTCATCCACCAGCGCCGGGGTGCAGTCCAGCCCCAGCAGCAGGCCGTGGACCTCCTGGTCGGGGGAACCGACGCAGAGGCCGCTGTTGTCCCATTTTTCCTGCAGCCCGAGGGGCGCGAACTCCTCCACGGCCGCGATGATGTCCCGTACCTTCATCACAGCGCCTCCCTCACTACCCGCAGCTGCGCGCGGATTTCCTTCAGGGATTCCAGGACGCGGACGCTCCGGTCCACGGAACTCCGCTCGGCGGAGAGGAGCTTGTCCGCCCCCTCGAGCGTGTACCCCTTTTCCTTGACCAGGTAATGGATCTGCTTCAGGGTGTCGATGTCCTCCTCCCTGTAGAGGCGGTTGCCCTTCGCATTGCGGTAGGGTTTGATGTACTTCGGAAAGGAATTGGACCAGAAACGCACGAGGGAGGTGCTCTCCTTCAGTTCCTTCGCCACTTCGCTGATGGTGTAGTAGAGTTTTTCCATATCAGTCCATCGATTGGCCGGTCGTGACCGACATAAACAGCATATTCATATATTCCTCCGGGGTCACGGACGCGAAGAAATAGTTGATCGGATCGACGTATTCCCCGTTCTTGAGGACCTCGTAGTGGAGGTGGGCGGCGAAGGTGCTGCCGGTGGTTCCGACCGCGCCGATGCGCATCCCCTTGCGGATGGTCTGGCCCTTCAGGACAGGCATGTCCGAGAGGTGGGTGTAACGGGTCACGTAGCCGCCGGCGTGGGTGATTTCCACGTAGTTGCCCTGGCCCTTGCGGGAGGAGACGACCTCCGTGATGCGCCCGTCCGCGACGGCGAAGACCGGGTCTCCCTGGTTGGCGATGAGGTCGAGGCCGTTGTGGGGGGAAGGCACCTTGTAGAACGGGTTTATTTTGTTCCCCACGGACGCGCCGACCTGGGCGTAGGAGACGTTTTCCAGCGGCAGGCTCAGCGGGGGAAGTCCGTCTTTGGCCTGCGCGAAGACGCGCAGGAGGGCTTCCTCGACCGCAGCGGTCCGTTCCAGCAGCGCGCCGGACTTGGCGTCGGTGTATTCCACGATGCGCCGGGCGGGGATGGAGTCGGCGGCCGCGAGGAAACCGGCGCCGGACATCGGGTTCGACTTCGGCGCTTCAGCACCGAAGATCTGGCGGTAGATCTCGTTGTCCTTGAGCTGGAGGTTCGTGATGGCGTCCGAAATCAGCGCCTCACGCTCGAGCATCTCGGGATAGACCTTTTCGTAAATCTTGTTTTCGCGGCGGAGGCGGCGCTCCGTGTCCGTGCTGACGAAGGTGGCGAAAATGATGTAGTAGACCACCGCGAGGGACGCCGTGACAAGGAAATATTTCAGGACGGTAAGCAGCACGCTTCCGGCCGTGCGCGTCACCTTCCGGAAGGAAAAGGTGCTTTTGTCGAATTCGTAGTGCCTGGGCATCTTCTATCTGCTGTTCAGACGGAAGGAGGGACGCAGCTGCGCCACCGAATCCTCTTCCTTGTTTTTCACCATCGTCTCATACTCCGCGACGGACATGTCCAGGTCGAAGAAGTTGGCCGGATTGACCGGGTTGCCGCGGTAGCGGACCTCGTAATGGAGGTGGGAGCCCGTCGTCTTGCCGGTGTTGCCGACCTCGCCGATACACTCGCCGCGCTTGATTTTCATCCCTTCGACGACGCTGATGGAGTTGAGGTGGGCGTAGCGGGTCTTGTAGCCGAAGCCGTGGTCGATCACGACCATGTTGCCGTAGCCGAAGAACTGGAAGCTGACGCTCTCGACGACGCCGTCGCCGGTCGCGTAGACCGGGCTGCCCTTCTTCATCGCGAAGTCAAAGCCCTCGTGGTAGGCGTAATACCCGTAGACCGGGTCGGCACGGCCGCCGAAGGGGCTGGAAACGCGGTATTTCGTCTTGTCCGGGACCACCGGCGGGATTGCCGGGATGCAGGAAGCGAGCTCGCCGGCCTGCTTCGACATATTCGCGACCTCGTCGTAGGCCTTGCTCTGGACGTAGGCCTTCTTCGTCAGCACGTCGAGGCGGACGGTCGCGTCCTTCAGGAGGGTGCTGCCGCTCAGGCCGTCGAGGTACGCGTAGCGGTTCACGCCGCCGAAACCGGCGTTCAGGACTTCCTCGGGAATCTTGTTCATACCGAAGATGGAGCGGTAGATGTCGTCGCCGCGGACCTCGAGGTCCTTCAGCGCGGACTCGTTTCGGTCCATCTCCCGGTTGAGCAGCTCGATCTTCGAACTCCAGGCCGCGTTCTGGCGCCGCAGGATCGCCGTCTTCGGCGTCTCCAGCCCGAGCACGGACGTGTAGAGCCAGAAATACAGCGCGAAGCAGGCAAAACCACCGAGCAGCACAAGCACCGTATGGAGAAAACGGGACTTGTGCGAAACCTTGACGACTTCGTACATAAGGGTCTCAGGGTTAAGGTGGTATTGTTTAAGCCTGGACATCCGCGACAAATATAAGCTTTTTTAGCAAAAAATATGCTAACTTTGCGGTTCCTATCTACTTGCGAATAAACGACAACGATATGACATCCAAGGAAATCAGACAGCAGTTTCTGGATTTTTTCGCCTCGAAAGGCCACACCGTCGTACCCTCCGCTCCGATGGTGGTCAAGAACGACCCGACGCTGATGTTCACGAACGCCGGAATGAACCAGTTCAAGGACATCTTCCTCGGCAACGCCAAGGCCCCCTACCCGCGTGCGACCGACTCGCAGAAGTGCCTCCGCGTCAGCGGCAAGCACAACGACCTCGAGGAAGTGGGCCACGACACCTACCACCACACGATGTTCGAAATGCTCGGCAACTGGAGCTTCGGCGACTATTTCAAGACCGAGGCCATCGACTGGGCCTGGGAGCTCCTGACCGATATTTATAAGATCGACAAGAACCTCCTCTACGCGACCGTCTTCGAAGGCAGCGCCGAGGACGGCACCGAAATGGACGAAGAGGCCCGCCAGGCCTGGCTCCGGCACCTTCCCGCCGACCACATCGTCCTCGGCAACAAGCACGACAACTTCTGGGAAATGGGCGACACCGGCCCCTGCGGCCCCTGTTCCGAGATCCACATCGACATCCGTACCCCGGAAGAGAAGGCCGCGACCGGCCTGACCGGCCGTGAGCTCGTCAACCAGGGCGACCCCCACGTCATCGAGATCTGGAACCTCGTCTTCATGCAGTACAACCGCATGGCGGACGGCCACCTCGAGTCCCTCCCGGCCAAGAACATCGACACGGGAATGGGCTTCGAGCGCCTCTGCGCCGTGCTCCAGGGCAAGAACAGCAACTACGACTCCGACGTCTTCACCGGCATGCTCGCCACGATCGGCGACATCTCCGGCCACGAGTACCACGAGTCCCCGAAGACCGAGGTCGCGATGCGCGTCATCGCGGACCACATCCGCACCATCAGCTTCTCCATCGCCGACGGCCAGCTCCCTTCGAACGTGAAGGCGGGCTACGTCATCCGCCGCATCCTGCGCCGCGCCGTCCGCTACGGCTACACCTTCCTCGGCCTCGAGGAGCCTTTCCTCTGCCGCCTCGTCCCGCAGCTCGTCAGCGATATGGGCGAAGCCTACCCCGAGCTGGTGGCGCAGCAGAAGCTCATCACCAACGTCATCCGCGAGGAAGAAATGGCCTTCCTCCGCACCCTCGACCGCGGCATCAAACTGATGGACGAGTGTATGGCCGCCTCCGCCGCGACGAAGGTGATTGCCGGCGCCGACGCCTTCAAGCTCTATGACACCTACGGCTTCCCGATCGACCTGACGGAGCTCATCGCCGCCGAGAACGGCTACACCGTAGATATGGCGCAGTTCAACGTCGAGCTTCAGAAACAGAAGGATCGCGCGCGCGGGGCGACCGCCAACGAATTCGGCGACTGGACCGTCTTCGCGGACGGCGAATCCGAATTCACCGGCTACGATGCGACCGTCGTCGAGGGAGCGACCCTCCTCAAGCACCGCACCGTGGTCCAGAAGAACCGCGAGATGCTCCAGCTGGTCTTCGACCGGACCCCGTTCTACGGGGAGATGGGCGGCGAGATCGGCGACACCGGCACGATCACGTCCGCCGACGGCGAGACCGTCCGCATCCTGAACACCGTCAAGGAAAACAACCTGACCGTCCATATCGCGGAGAAACTGCCGCAGAACTGCACGGGCGCCTTCACCCTCGCGGTGGACGCCGCGCGCCGGCAGCGCATCGCGAACAACCACAGCTGCACCCACCTCCTCGACCAGGCCCTCCGGGAAGTCCTCGGGACCCACGTCGAGCAGAAGGGCTCCTATGTCTCCGACAAGGGCCTGCGCTTCGACTTCTCCCATTTCGAGAAAATGAGCGACGAGCAGGTCGTCCTGGTCGAAAAGCGCGTCAACGGGCTGATCCGCCGGAACCTGCCGCTCCAGGAGGAGCGCAACGCGACGATGGACGAGGCCCGCGCGATGGGCGCCCTCGCCGTCTTCGGCGAGAAGTACGGCGACCGCGTCCGCGTCGTGAAGTTCGGCCCGAGCGTCGAGCTCTGCGGCGGCTGCCACACGTCCGCCACCGGCAACATCGGCTTCTTCAAGATCCTCAGCGAGTCCGCGATCGCGGCCGGCGTGCGCCGCATCGAGGCCGTGACCGGCGAAGAGGCTGAGCAGATGGTATACGATATGCAGGGATCCCTCCGGACCGCCCGCGGCCTTTTCAACAACGTCCCGGACCTCGCCGGCGCAATCAGCCGGATGCTCGAGGAGAACGCGGCGATGAAGAAGCAGGCCGAGGAGTTCGCCCGCCAGAAGGCGGCCGAGCTCGCCGGACGCCTCGCCCGCACGGCGGAAGAGGTGGGCGGCGTGAAGCTCATCCGCTTCCGCGAGACGGGCGCCGACCCGGCGATGCTGCGCAATGTGGCGCTGGCGCTCCAGAAGGAGCTGCAGAACACCGTCTTCGCCGCGGCGTTCGAGTCCGACGGCAAGCCGAACCTGCTCCTGATGTACTCCGCCGACCTCGTGGCCGCCGGCAGGAACGCCGGCAAGGACATCCGCGACGCCGCGAAGCTCATCCAGGGCGGCGGTGGCGGCCAGCCCGGCCTCGCCAGCGCCGGCGGCAAGGATGCCTCCGGACTGGATGCGGCCCTGGATACACTTGTAAAGATTGCGACTGCATAAGGATTGAAGAAGTTCGACCGGTTTTTGCTGAAAGCGTTCGTGGGACCGTTTGTGGCGATCCTGCTGGTCGTTCTTTTTGTCCTGATGATGCAGTTCCTCTGGGTCTACATCGATGAACTGGTAGGCAAGGGACTGCAGTTCAAGGTGATCGCGGAGTTCCTGATGTGGGGAAGCTGCTATTCCCTACCGCTCGCGCTGCCGCTGGCGACGCTCCTCTCGTCAATGATGACGATCGGGCAGCTGGCGGAAAACAACGAACTGATGGCCATCAAGTCGGCGGGTATCTCGCTGGGACGGGTCCTGCTGCCGCTGATCCTGGCCTCCGTCGTCATCAGCATCGGCGCGCTCTTCACCTCCGACGACCTCGTCCCCTATTCCTATAATAAGATCCTGACGCTGCGCGACGACATCGGCAAGACCAAGGACGAGATCAAAATCCCCTCCGGAACCTTCTACGACGGCATCGACGGCTACATCCTCCGCGTCGAGGACTCCGGCGAGGGCCAGGGGATGATGTACGGCATCATGGTCTACGACCATACCGCCCACAACGGCAACACGACCGTCTCCCTGGCCGATTCCGCGACCATCCGGATGGCCAAGACCAAGGACTACATCACCTTCACGATGTACAGCGGCGCCAACTACCAGGAGACCAACACCTACCAGGCGGCGGACACGACGCGCCAGCTCGAGCGCATCGACTTCGACCGTCAGGAAATGATCATCCCGCTGGAGCATTATGCCTTCCAGAAATCCGACGAGGCGCGCTTCGGCGACCAGACCAAGTCCAAGAAACTCAAGGACCTGGTCTTCACCCGCGACTCCCTGGTCGCCATCGCGGCCGACCTCCATACCCGCCACGTCACCGGTATGATGAGTTCGCCGGAACTCGCCAAGATCGACCAGCTGGACAGCGCCAGCCTGGCCAAGGGCCTGTCGAACTTCCCGGAGGAATACCTGACCCAGTGGAAGTCGGATTATGAGCCTATCGTCGCGGCCGGCAAGGCCCAGAGCCGCATCCAGCGGCTGATGTCCGACATGAAGATCTACGAGCAGGAGACCTTCGAGTGCAACTACTTCCTGCGGCGCTCGGAGCTGGAAATCTACAAGCGCTACTCGGGCGCGCTGGCCTGCTTCATCCTCTTCTTCATCGGCGCCCCGCTCGGCGCGCTGATCCGGAAGGGCGGCCTCGGCGCCTCCGCGATCGTCTCCGTCCTCTTCTTCGTCCTGTACTGGGTGGTCGACATCACCGGCACGAAACTCGCCCGCGACGGCGCGATGGACCCGTTCAGCGGCGCCTTCATCTCCGCCTACGTCCTGACCCCGATCGGGGCCTTCCTGACCTGGAAGGCCGTCCACGACTCGTCCTTCCTCGCGGCCGACAATATGAAAGCCTGGTGGCGCCGGCTCAAGAGCAGGGTCCGCGGATTCTTCCGCAAGCCGCGCATCGTCTATATGGGCACGCCCGAATTCGCCGTCGCCCCGCTGGACGCCCTCGTCCGCAAGGGCTATAAGGTCGTCGGCGTCGTGACGGTCGCCGACAAGCCGAGCGGCCGCGGGCTGAAGGTGAACGAAAGCGCCGTGAAACAGTATGCCGTGGCCCACGACATTCCCGTCCTGCAGCCGCTGAAGCTCAGGGATCCCGAGTTCCTCGACGCCCTGCGCGCCTGGAACGCCGACCTGTTCGTCGTCGTCGCCTTCCGGATGCTGCCGGAGGAGGTCTGGTCGATGCCGAAGTACGGCACGTTCAACCTCCACGCGGCCCTGCTGCCGCAGTACCGCGGCGCGGCCCCGATCAACTGGGCCGTCATCAACGGCGAACGCATCACCGGCGTCACGACCTTTATGATCGACAAGGACATCGACACCGGCGGCATCCTCTTCCGCACCGAATCCCGCATCAGCGAAACGGACACGGCCGGCGACGTCCACGACCGGCTGATGACGCTCGGTTCCGACCTCGTCGTCCAGACGGCCGAGGCCATCCTCGAAGGCAACGCCGAAACCCGCGTGCAGCGCAGTTTCATCCAGGGTTCCGAGGTGCTCAAGCCCGCCCCGAAGCTGACCCGCGAGCTCTGCCGGCTCGACTGGAGCGACACGACCCGCCACCTCTACAACCTCATCCGCGGCCTCAGCCCCTACCCCACCGCCTTCACCACCCTCGTCCCGAACGACCCTTCTGTCGTTTCGAGCGAAGCCGAGAAATCTGTTTCGCTGAAAATCTATTTCGCCGAAAAAGTGGAAGGCGCCCCCGCCGCCGCGCCGGGCACCATCACCTCCGACGGGAAGACCTGGCTCCACATCGCGACCGGCGACGGCGCGCTTTCAATCCGTGACCTGCAACTTTCCGGCAAAAAAAGAATGGGCGTCCACGACTTCCTGCTCGGTTTCCGCGATCCTGCCTCCTGGCACGCTGCATAACCCATTTTTCGCATTCTACAGCCCTGCAGCCTCATTTATTGGAAGGAAAAACTGTATTTTTCTTTCCAGTTAAAATTATTGTTTCGTTTTAATGCTTCCAATTTGTAATTAAAAATTTTAAAATCTCTTCCTAAATTATTAAAAACCACAAGGAACCGCTTTAAAAAAGTGAAATCGGATACTTGTTTTTTTTATTTTTTGTTAGCATCTTTGCAATTCGAGCCTAAAGTGCGTGCTCGTAAAAAGGCTAAAACCAAAGTTTATTATATTATTGTTTAACCAACGTTTTCAAGCTTATGAAAAAAATCCGTATTTTTTTCACCGCTCTGGTATTGACGCTTTCGTCAGTTGCCGCCTGGGCGCAGAGCATCTCTGTGTCCGGTTCGGTAAAGGATGAAGCGGGCGAACCGGTTGTGGGCGCCAGCCTGGTGCTCGTCGGTACGACCAACGTCTATACCCTGACCGACATCGCAGGTAACTTTACCATCTCCGTTCCGCGGGATGGCAGCCTCGAGGTCGCGTGCATGGGTTACCAGACCGTGACTGTGCCCGTGAATGGACGGGCCAGACTGGATATCATCCTCCAGGATGATTCCCAGATGCTGAACGAGACCATCGTGGTGGCCTTCGGTACAACGACCAAGGAAGCGTTTACCGGATCCGCGACCGTCGTCAAGTCCGAGGACTTGGCCAAGCGCCAGACCACCAACGTCCAGAACGCCCTCGTGGGTTCGGTTCCGGGTCTCCAGATGAAAGGCGCGTCCGGCGCCCCTGGTTCGGGTTCCGGTAGCATCAGCATCCGTGGTGTTGCTTCCATGTATGCAGGCACCGACCCGCTCGTGATCGTCGACGGTGCTCCTTACACCGCGAGCCTTTCCAACATTCCCCAGAATGACATCGAGTCCATCACCGTTCTGAAGGATGCGGCCTCCGCCGCCCTGTACGGTGCCCGTGGTGCCGCCGGTGTCATCCTCGTTACGACCAAGCGCGCCAAGACGAGCGACGCGATCGTGACCCTGGACAGCAAGATGGGCTTCAGCACCCGCGCCATCCAGGAGTATGACAAGATTACCGATCCTGCAGAGTACTATGAGGCCTACTACGCCCAGCTCTACAACTACTTCGTCGCCAACGGACAGGATCCGGCGGCTGCCAACCTGAAGGCCAACAACCAGATGATCGGCGACCTCGGTTACAATGTCTATACGGTTCCCACCGGCCAGAACCTCATCGGTCTGAACGGCAAGGTTAACCCGAACGCGACCCTCGGCCGTGCCTATGACTGGAACGGTGAGACCTACTTCATGTATCCGGACAACTGGACCGACCTCGCCTACCACGCAGCGCTCCGTCACGAGCACAACCTCAGCGTGAACGGCGGTAACGACCGCGGCGCCTTCTACGCCAGCATCGGTTACCTCAACGAGGACGGTGTCATCGAGTACTCCGGTTACCAGCGTGTCTCCGCCCGCTTCAAGGCTGACTACCAGGCCAAGTCCTGGCTCAAGTTCGCCGCCAACGTGGGCTACACCAACTCCGAGACGACTTCCAACCCGAACCTCTCGACGGGTAGCTTCGGTTCCACGAACCTTTCCTACTACACGACGAGAATCGCTCCTATTTATCCCGTGTACGTGCGCGTGCTGGACAACAACCTGAATCCTGTCATCCGCACCGACGAGAACGGCAACCCGCAGTATGACTACGGTGTGGCCGCGACGAACTACGGTGTCGGCCGTGGCTTCCTCCAGACCGGTAACCCGCTCGGAAGCAACCGCTACAACAAGGTTGTCAGCAACGGCAACCAGCTGAACGCCAACGGTTCCGTCGAGATCGCCTTCTCCCGTACCCTGAAGGCCAACATCTCCTCCACGGTGATCTGGGGCAACACCCGCAGCCTGGATTACGAGAACGCCCTCTACGGCCCGAAGGCCGGTGTGAACGGCGAAATCTATCGTTCCCAGTCCAACAACATCAGGACCAACAACGTCCAGACCCTTACCTGGGCTGACAGCTTCGGCCAGTTCAACTTCAACGTCATGGCCGGTCACGAGTACTATCGTACCTCCGGTTCCTCGCTGAACGCGACCGCCCGCGGCGCCTTCTCCCCGGACATCCTCGAGCTCTCCGCTTTCGCCGACCGTCAGGTTGACGCTTCCAGCTCCGCCTCCGGTTACAATGTCGAAGGTTTCTTCCTGAGCGCGCAGTCCGACTGGGACAACACCGTGTACCTCTCGTTCAGCTATCGTCGTGATGCTTCCTCCTACTTTGCGAAGCAGCACCAGTGGGGTGACTTCTGGTCCGTCGGTGGTGCGTGGATCCTCAACAAGACCCCGCTCTTCTCCGGTGCCCGCTGGATCGACCTCCTCAAACTGAAGTTCTCCGTCGGTCAGCAGGGTAACGACAGCATCGGTTCCTGGGCTTACGTCGACCTCTACAGCCTCTCCAAGGCTACGGACACGACGATGTCCCCGACCTTCTACCGCGTCGGTAACCCGGATATTACCTGGGAGACCACGACCAACTGGAACGCCGGTGCGGAATTCAGCTTCTTCGGCGGCCGCCTCTCCGGTAGCGTCGATGCTTACTACAAGAAGATCCAGGACCTTCTCTTCTGGCTCTCCATTCCGGAATCCTCCGGTTCCCGCGGTTACTACGGCAACGTAGGCGATATGTCCAACAAGGGTATTGAACTCGCCCTCAACGGCACGATCATCAACACCCGCAACTTCCAGTGGACCCTCGGTATGAACGCGGCCCACAATGCGACGAAGATCCTCTCCCTGCCTGATTCCAAGGTCGCTGACAACGGTGGTTTCACCGAGAGCAGCCTCTGGTACGAGGTCGGCGGCCCGATGGACAACTACTTCACCTACGCCTATGCAGGCCCCAGCGAGACCGGTGAGGCCCAGTACTGGTATGATGAAGACCTGAGCCCGGCCGGTGGTGACGCGGAAAAAACCAACATCATCAACAGGCCCGGTAAGAAGAAGTCCGGCAAGACGACGAACATCGACGAGGCTTCCAAGTATGCCCTCGGTTCGACCCGTCCGCTCGTCTCCGGTGGTTTCAACTCCTCCGTCAAGCTCGGCAACTTCGACATCACCGCGACCTTCGACTATCAGCTCGGCGGTAAGATCTACGACAGCGGCTACGCCGGAATCATGGAGCCCAGCTCCAACTCCAGCAACGCCGGCCAGGTCTTCCACAGAGATTGGGTCAAGGCTTGGAGCCCTACCAACAAGAGCAGCAACATCGCCCGTTGGCAGTTCGCCGACCAGCGCTACTCCAGTGACTTCTACCTTACGGATGCGAGCTATCTGAACTTCCAGTCCTTCAATGTGGGCTACACCGTTCCGATGAGAAAACTCGCCGGTGTCGAGAAGGTCATCCGCGATGTCCGTCTCTACGTTGTCGGTGAAAACCTGATTTTCTGGTCACACCGCAGGGGTCTCGACCCTCGTCAGTCCTTTACTTCCAGTACTTCAATTTCTGCCTACTCCCCGGTCCGGACCGTTTCCGCCGGTGTCCAGGTCACATTCTAAAAGGAGGAAAAGAACATGAAAAAATTACTCAATATTACTGCCCTTCTGATGCTCGCGCTGACTATCGCGTCCTGCGAGCAGGAGATTCTCCCTCAGAATGGTTATGCCACGAAGGATCAGGTGGCCGAGGCTCCCGGCGCTTATGCGAACGCCGTGAACGCCATCACCTCGACCCTCACCGGAGAGTTCATCTACGGTGGCAGCAGCAACTATCCCTACGACCTGGGTTGGCCCGCGCTTAACCTGGAAAGGGATATCATGGGACAGGATATCGTCTACGTCTACCAGAACTGGTACAGCTACTGGTACGAGATGACTTACCTCGGCCCTGCCTACAGAATTTGCCAGATGCCCTGGACCTTCTACTTCAAGTGGATCAAGAGCTGCAACGAAGTTATCAGCATGGCTACGGACGAGGAAGGCAATGTCCCTGCGGACCTTGCCTACGGCGTCGGTATCGCTTATGCCGTCCGCGCATGGCTCTACACCGAAATGGCCCAGATGTATTCCCAGAAGACCTACACGGTCGACAAGAGCTCCGTCTCCGTTCCGATCGTGACCGAGAGCACCGCGCTTGAGGATCTCGCCCACAACCCGCGTGCGACCCACGAGCAGATGTTCGCCTTCATCCTCAGCGACCTTGACAAGGCCGAGCAGTATCTTGCCGGTTACAAGCGTCCCAACCTCGAGACCCCGGACGTGTCCGTGGCTTACGGTCTCAAGGCCCGCGCTTACCTGCTGATGGGCGAGTGGGAGAATGCCCGCACCTACGCCAAGAAGGCGCAGGCCGGTTACAGGATCCTGAGCGCCGACGAATATACGGACTGGGAGAACGGTTTCAACAACCAGAACAATCCTTCCTGGATGTTCGCCGTCCAGTACAAGACCTCCGATCCGCAGATCCAGAACAACGATGCTGACTCCAGCTGGGGTTCCATGATGTACATGGAGATCAGCCCGGAGACCTCCGCCTGCGGTTATGCCGCCAACTATGGCCAGCCGTTCATCATCGACCGTCACCTCTATGACACGATGCCTGCTACGGATATCCGCAAGAAGTGCTATGTCGACTTCGCGATCGACGACCTCGCCGGTGACGCGAAGCTCGCCGCCCTCGCCGCCTACACCAAGTATCCGTCCTGGCTCGTGAATGCCGCGGCCGCCGTTTCCGGTGAGCGCAAGGACAAGGTCGGTGGCTTCCAGCTGAAGTTCCGTACCGCCGGTGGCGACGCCGGTCGTGCCAACCAGTATGTCGGTTTCGTGGGCGCGGTTCCGCTGATGCGCGTTGAGGAAATGTACCTCATCGAGGCTGAGGCCGCCGGCCGTCTCAACGAGTCCGAAGGCATCTCCCTGCTGACCGCTTTCGCGAAGCAGCGTGACCCGGAATTCGAGTATGGCAACCATACCGAGAACTACGGCAGCGTTCCTGCCGGCGACTTCATCAACGAGATTTGGTGGCAGCGCCGCGTGGAGCTCTGGGGCGAAGGTTTCGCTACCTTCGACATCAAGCGTCTCCAGAAGGGTGTCATCCGCAACTATCCCAACACGAACCACATCTCCAACTACCGGTTCGTGGAGCAGACGACCCCGGATTGGATGAACTTCTGCATCGTCCAGACCGAGACCAACTACAACTTCGACTGCACGAACAACCCGGATCCGAGCAAGGCTTCCCCTGCCGACGACCCGATGGTGACTTCTTTCTAATCCAAAATGAAGACAGTTATGAAACTTATTAAAGGATTGGCTTTTGTCGGGCTTGCCGCTCTGCTGTTCGTCTCCTGTAACAAGTCGGAGTACGGCCCGTACGAACCTGCAGCACCCGATACAGGCGCCCAGTACTATTTCTCTACTGCGGCCCAGACGGCTTATACGCTGACGCCCAGCACGACCGCCCTCAACGTGGAAGTGCTCCGTTACGACGATTCCGCCGCATCGACCGCTAAGGTTGCCGTTGCTGATGAGACCCAGAAGATCGTCGCCGGCGGCAGCAATACCTTCAGCGTAAACTTCAACGCCGGCTCCAAGGTCGCCATGCTTTCCATTCCCGTGGACATGGAGAAAGTCGAGTTCGGTGACGCGATCAACCTCAACCTGAGCATTACCGAGGAGACCACGCAGTATGCGCCTTCTACCCTCTCCATCGTCGCGACGCTCCCCGAGCCTTGGAAGTCCCTCGGCAAGGGCAAGCTGACCGACAATTACTGGTATGAGGCGACCGCTGATGTGGAATTCCAGCAGAACGAGTTGTATCCCAACCAGTTCCGTATCGTGGATCCGTTCAGCAAGATGGCAAAGGCCATCGGTTCCGAGATGAGCGGCGATCCTGAGGATTACGCTTACCTCAACTTCCGCATCATGAACGTCGGTGACCAGATCGGTGGTGTTACCATTACTGAGCCCGACATCGTTTACTTCAACGATACGAGCCTCGGATACCTCCACTCTTCCTACGACGACATCGTCTTCATCCTGCACGCTTCCCGCTTTACCAGCAGGCGCGGTATGGAGTTCTACCATTACACCCGAGTCCTGAGCTATCAGGACAACGGCCTGCCGGCAGTGGTCCAGCTCGCCCCGATGTACTATATGATGAACACCGGCGGTTGGAACAAGACCCAGCTGGACGACCAGATCATCATGGTGTTCCCGGGCGTGGTCCTCAAGGACTTCACGATTTCGATGGAATACGAAGGCATCCTGAAGGCCGCTGACGATTCCGAGTACGTCCTTGCCGACGTCGAATTCGAAGGTGCCGACGTGAGCGAAGTCGCCCTGGCCCTCGTGGCCGGTGACGATCCGGACGCCGGTGTCGCGATGATCGAGGAAGGTGACGATTCCGTCGTTACCGTTGACAAGGCCGGTTCCACCAAGGTCCCCATCCCGGCTGGCACCGAGGCTGGCAAGTACACGGTTGTCGCCGTTCCTGTGGACGGTGGCGAGGCCCAGTCGAAGTATGCGGTCTACTTCACCATCAACTATGGTGACCTCAGCCCGATGCAGATCGACTACACCGCCAACGACTTCGTGGATTACGTCTCCAAGGAAGAACTCCTCGGGACCGAGTGGATTGCCTGGGCGACCGACGACGAGCACGGCCCGGCCGATCGTGAACCGTATTCCTATGTTACCTTCGAAGACCTCGAGGATGTGGCTGACGACGAGGATATCGTTCTCGCCCACGGTCTCGACTATGGCGGAGGCGACTATTACGGCTTCGACGGCGGACTGGTGATGGAGTGGTACAACGGCTTCCTCTACACCCATTCGAACGAGAAGGCCGGTGAGGCTTATGGCTATGATGTCTTTGCCACCTACTACGATGTTGCTGCGGACGTCTTCACCAGAGGCAGCTACAATATGTACGCAGCCAAGGTGGCGGACGGCCTCCTCGCCCTGGTGAACCGCAACACCACCTACAACTTCACCGCCGTTGAATTCGCTGCCTTCGATGGTGATACCTACTATGGCTGGTTCACCTGCATGAACTACATCCTGCTCGCGGATCCTGCAGTATTCCCGCTGGAGTCCGTCGCCACGCAGGCCAAGTCCATGAAGATGAGAGGCACGAAGGGCATCAACGATGTTCCGATTCCTTTCGCCAAGGAGAACAAGAGCATCAACAGGACTGACAGGATCGCCACGGGCGAAGTCATTGCTTCCGGCAAGGTTTCCGCCGCCGGCAAGAATGCCGCTCCCGTGAAGTTCTAATCTTCCTGAACCAATAAAAAAGCCTGGCCGCTCGGCCAGGCTTTTTTTATTTCGCGATCAGGCGACCGTAATGGGGATCGGCCTGCTCCGGCGTCTGGAGCAGAAGCTCAGGACGGGAAGCGTCCGCTTTCGTGGTTTTCTTCGTGTGGGTCGGGAAAACGCCGGTCGCGACGTGCGTCAGGCAATCCTTGATGTTTTCCTCCTCCGGACCGAAATCGTGGTAGAGGTCGTCCGGACACCAGTTGTCCGGCGTCAGCCCGTCGTCCGGAATGGCTCCCTCGAGGGAGTTCTTGTTGTAAAAACAGATGGGGAGGAAGGCATATTTGAGCCCGGAGAAATCTCCGATGTTGTATTTCGAATAATCGGCGTCGGAACCGGGATAGAAGAGGACATACATCCCGTTGGGCTTGCCGTACGACTGCTTGCCGACCGTGTAAAGGAAATCCGGCATATACGGAGCCAGTCCGTTGACGGTCACTTCGCTCGCCGAGGCGGTGCCGGGGCCGAGGATGAAATACAGGGTCAGCAGCTTCAGCGCATCCTTGTTCTCCGGGATGACAATCTTCTTGTCCAGCGAGGAAAGCTTGTCGTTGTGGACCATCAGGACATAGGGGCAGCCCTGGGCGGGCGTCGGGGCCAGCCAGGAGACCAGCTCGGTCACCGCGTCGACATCCCCGCCGCCGTTGTAGCGCAGGTCCACGATGAGTTTCTTGATACCCTTCTTCTTGAACTCCTTCATCGCCTGCTGGATGTCGTTCTTCATATTGTTGTTGTAAGTCAGGTAGTGGAAGTAGCCGACATCCTCCTTCAGGCCCGGGAAATCGGCGATACCGAAGGTCTTCACCACCAGGGAAGAGCGGGTCTGCAGCTCGGTCGCACGGGTAGCCGTGAAGGTGACGTCCGACCCGTCGGCGAGGCGGAAGGTAAACTCGTTCGTGGTCTTGTCGATTTCTTCGTTGAAGATGGCGAGCTTCTCCTGCGTGAAGGGCTCGGAGATGTCCTTGCCGCCGATGGCGCTCAAGCGCGCGCCGCGCGTCACGCCGTGCTTCTCGAAGGGAGAGCCCGGATAGATGTAGCGGACCCGGATGGCGTAATCGTCATAGTCCGCGGCCGCCTGGCCCCAGCTCACGCCCCAGGAGCCCTTGTACACGCCCGTTTCCGAAGTAATGTAGGCCTCCTTGTCGCACATCCAGCTCCAGTGGTCGCCGCTGTAGAGCAGCGCCTTGAAGAAGTCGTAAATCGTCTCGTATTTCTGCGGCTCCAGCGCGGCGTTGCGGGTAATGACATCCTGGTACCAGTAGTAATAGGTGTTCATATACTCGCGGCGCAGATAGCTTTTCGCCATATAATCGACATCTTTTTCGATGTCGGGATCGATCGGGTTGACCGGCTCCTTGCTCACCTTGTTGCAGCCGCCCGTCGCGAGGACGACCAGCAGGAAGAAAAGCAGGAAATATGTTTTATTGTTTTTCATCGGAGTCAAGTTTGGCACGATTATGGGAATTATGACAGGCGAAAACGTTGGTTAAACATAGCTAAGTATTGAACATATTCAGGAAAGCTGGTCGTGAGATCAGCTTTCTTGTTGTCCGCCCACCAGGTCGAGGATTTCGGACGTAATCTTCTGCTGACGGCCCTTGTTGTACTCCAGCGTCAGTTCCTGCAGGACCTTGTCGCCGTTGTCGGTCGCGGTCTGCATCGCCACGGTCCGGGCGGCGTGCTCGGCGGCCGCCGAATCCAGCAGGACCGTATAGATCTTCAGGTTCAACACCTTCGGAAGCAGCGCTTCCAGCACCTCTTCCTTCGAGGGCTCCACGATGGGAGGATTCTCCTCCTGCGCCTGTGTCTCCGCAGCCGGCACCATCGGCAGGTACTGCTCGCGCGTCACCTTCTGCGTCGCCGCGGAAACGAAATGGTTGTAAATTAATTCTACACGCTCATATTCCCCCGATTCGAAGCCGGAACGCAGCGATTCGGCCAATTCCTTCGCGCCGTCGTATTCGGGTTTGGCGGAGAGCCGTGTCAGGTCCGCCGCGGACGGATAGCCCGCCTTCGCCAGGGAGTCCGCGATCCTGCGGCCCACGGCAATCACAGTCACCTCCTTCCCTTCCTCCGTAAGTTCCTTCACGCGGGCCTTGGTCTCCCGGATGGCGTTGGCGTTGAAACCGCCGCAGAGGGAGGAATTGGAAGCGAAGGCGACGAGCGCCACTTTGCCCGAAGCGGCGCGCGCCTCGGCGAGCGGCCCGCGGGCGCCCACTTCGGCGAGGATGCGATGCAGCCCCTGTTCGTAGGGAAGCATATTCTCGATGGCCGTCTGGGCCTTCCGCAGTTTGGCGGAGGCCACGAGCTTCATCGCCGAAGTGATCTTCAGCGTGCTCTTGACAGAACCGATCCTTCCCTTGATTTCCTTGAGGCTGGGCATAACTTTTTTACTTCATGCCGCCGACAATCGCGGCAGCTTCTTTCTCTATGATGTCCATTCCTTCCAATTTTCCTGCCGAAAGTGCGTCGAGCACGTCGGGATGGGCGCTGCGCATCTTGTCGAGGAAGAGTTTCTGGAACTCGCGGACCCGGTCGATCGGGATGTCGGCCATCAGGGAATGGATGCCGCAGTAGAGGATCGCGACCTGCTCGCCGACCGGCATCGGACTGTACTGGGGCTGGATCAGGAGCTGGTTGTTCTTGCGGCCCTTGTCGAGCGTCATCGCCGTGATCTTGTCCATATCGGAGGAGAACTTCGAGAAGGATTCCAGCTCGTTGTACTGGGCCTGGTCGATCTTCAGGGAGCCCGCGACCTTCTTCATGCTCTTGACCTGGGCGGAGCCGCCGACGCGGGAGACGGAGATACCGACGTTGATGGCGGGGCGGAAGCCATTGTTGAAGAGCGAGGATTCGAGGTAGATCTGGCCGTCGGTGATGGAAATCACGTTCGTCGGGATGTAGGCGGAGACGTCGCCGGCCTGGGTCTCGATGATCGGGAGGGCCGTCAGCGAGCCGCCGGCCTTCACCTTGCCGGCGAGCGATTCCGGCAGGTCGTTCATCTGCTCGGCCACTTCCTGCTGGTCGATGATCTTCGCGGCGCGCTCCAGGAGGCGGGAGTGGAGGTAGAAGACGTCGCCCGGATAGGCCTCGCGGCCGGAGGGGCGGCGCAGGATCAGCGACACCTCGCGGTAGGCCACCGCCTGCTTGGAGAGGTCGTCGTAGACGACGAGGGCGGGGCGGCCGGTGTCGCGGAAGTACTCGCCGACCGCGGCGCCCGCGAACGGGGCGAAGTACTGCAGGGCGGCGGGGTCCGCGGCGGTCGCGGCCACGACGACGGTGTAGTCCATCGCGCCCTTGGCGCGCAGCGTCTCGACGATGTTCGCGACGGTCGAGCCCTTCTGGCCCACGGCCACATAGATGCAGATGACGGGTTTGCCTTTTTCGAATTCCGAACGCTGGTTGATGATCGTGTCGATGGCGATGGCGGTCTTGCCGGTCTGGCGGTCGCCGATGATCAGCTCGCGCTGGCCGCGGCCGATCGGAATCATCGCATCGATGGCCTTCAGGCCGGTCTGGAGCGGCTCGGTCACGGGCTGGCGGAAGATGACGCCGGGGGCCTTGCGCTCCAGCGGCATATCGATCAGTTCGCCGGGAATCTTTCCGAGGCCGTCCAGCGGGTTGCCGAGCGGATCGACGACGCGGCCGACGATACCCTCGCCCACCGGGATGGAGGCGATGCGGGAGGTGCGGCGCACGGTCATTCCTTCCTTGATCTGGTCCGTAGGGCCGAGGAGGACGGCGCCCACGTTGTCCTCCTCGAGGTTCATCACGACGGCCATGATGCCGTTGTCGAATTCGAGGAGCTCGCCGGCCTCGGCGGAATTCAGTCCGTGGATACGCGCGACGCCGTCGCTGATCTGCAGCACGGTGCCGACTTCTTCGAATTGGAGCGGGGTCTGGACGCCCTTCAGCTGATTGAAGAGGACGTCGGAGATCTCGCTCGCTTTGATAGGCTGGATCATTACACGATTCGGTTATTCTTTTCTACAAATTGGCGCCGGATCAGCTCGATCTGGCGCGCGACGCTCGCGTCGAGCATCAGGTCGTCGACGGTGAAGACGAAGCCGCCGACAAGCTGCGGATCGACTTCGGCGAACAACTTGACCTCGCAGCCGGTCTTGCTGCGGACCAGCTCGGCGAGCTTGTGTTCGAGGGACGGGACGGGAACAGCGGTTTTCAGACGGGCGACCTTGATGCCGGCAGACCTGTAGTAGAGGTCCACGTAATCCTGGAAGATAAACTTCAGGAGGTCCGTGCGGCGGTTCTCGATCAGCAGGGCGACGAAACGCTGCAGCTCAGGTTCCAGGCGCATCCCCCGCAGGGATTCCGGGTCGGCCAGCAGCTGCTCCACCTGCGCGCAGACTTCCCCCGCGCGGCCGTTCGAGGCCGCGTAGCGGTGAAGCGCGGTGGCATACCTGGAGGCTATGATACCCGAATTCACGACGGATTGCCGGTTTTCCGCTCCGAGATCTCATCCAGGAGACGGTCGATAAGCTGGATTTGTTCCTGGTCGTCCGAGAGGTCCTTGCGCAGGACCTTCTCAGCCACGTCCATCGACAGAATGGCCACCTGGCGGCGGATGTCGCGCATCGCGTTCTCGCGCTCGGAGGCGATCCGCTCCCGCGCGTCGGCGATGATCTTCTCCGCCTCGGCGCCGGCCTGCGCCTTCGCCTCGGCGATCATCGCGTCGCGCGCTTCGGACGCCTCGCGCAGCAGCGCGGCCTGCTCGCGCCGGGCCTCTTCCATCATTTTCTGCTGCTCCTGCGCGATGGATGCGAGCTGCGCGCGGGCCTCGTCGGCCTGCCGCAGACTCTCACTGATCTTCTCGCTCCGCGCCTTCACGCTTCCGGAAATCATCGGAAACCCGAATCTCGCCAGGAGGAAGAAGACGATGCCGAAGATCAGCGTCATCCAGATAATCAATCCGCTGTCAGGAGTGATGAGCGACATGGCTTAACGGAAGAGGGCCAACAAACAGACAATCACGGCGAAGAGGCAGACACCCTCGATCAGGGCGCCCACGATGATCGCGGTCGTACGCAGGCCGCCGGCGATTTCCGGCTGGCGCGCGGAGGCTTCCATCACGTAACGGGCCAGTTTGCCGATACCGAAAGCGGCGGCAAAGGCAATGACGGCGGCGCCGAGCGCTCCCGCAACTTTCGGGAGAACGGAAGCGACCGCAGACTGAAGAATGATAGCTAATAACATAATAAGTATGGTTTAAAAATGATTATTCAGGTTCGGGTTCCTGGTGCGCCAGGCCGATGAAAATGGACGAGAGCATCGTAAATACATAGGCCTGCAGGAAGGCAACCAGGAATTCCAGGCAGTCCAAGAAAACGCCGAACAGGACGGCAATCAGGCTCAGCGAGCCGTTCAGCAGCGGTCCCAGCGCGGCGGTCAGGAAGATGATGGCGACGGCACAGAGGATCATGATGTGGCCGGCGAGCATATTCGCGAAGAGTCGCACCATCAGCGAGAAGGGCTTCGTGAACATGCCGAGGATCTCGATGAGCGGCATGATCGGGAGCGGCGCCTTCAGGAAAACGGGCACGTCCGGCCAGAAAATGTCCTTGTAGTAGTGCTTGTTGCCGAAGAGGTTCACCATAAGGAAGGTGAACACCGCGAGGACGAGGGTCACCGCGATGTTGCCGGTCACGTTCGCGCCGCCCGGGAAGAACGGCACGATGCCCATGATGTTGTTGATCAGGATAAAGAAGAATGCGGTCAGCAGGTAGGGCGCGTACTTCTCGTAGTCCTTGCCCACGGCTTCCTTGATCACGTCGTTGGTAATCGAAGCTACCAGCATTTCCACGGCGCCGGTAATCCCCGTCGGCGCCTCCTGCAGGGCGTCGTGCCTGCGGTACCAGCGCGCGCAGCCCAGGATTAGCACAACCACGAGAAGGCTGTTGAACATCAGGCCCAGGACGTTTTTCGTGATGGAGAGGTCGAAGGGACGGATCTCGCTGCCGTCGGCGGCCGTTTCGACCACCTTGCCTTCGTACTTGCTCCCGGCGGGAGCGATGTGCAGGCCCTGGTATTCGCCTTCCTCAAGCTTCGAGGAAAGGAAGCAGTGCCAGCCGCTCGTCTTGCTGTGGACGATGACGGGGAGCGGAATGCTCACGGGCTTGCCCTTGATTTCGGTGATGTGCCACTCGTAGGAATCCCCGATATGTCCGAAGATGAAAGACTGCATATCGAACTCTTCCTCCGCCCGCAGGGACAGGGGAAGCAGCGCGAGCAGCGCCACGAATATGAGCCTTAACTTCTTCATACTTCCGCACATACGGTTACTGCATCGTCTTTTACCTCGACAAAGCCGGACGCGATGCGGACCGCCTTCGTCCCTTCCGGCAGCACGCAGCGGACCTCTCCCGCGTCGAGCGAGGAGATAATCGGCGCGTGGCCCTTCAGGACCTCGAAGGGGCCGTACGAGCCCGGGAGGAACACGCCGCTCGCGTTGTCGCAGGCGAACAGCGTTCCCTGGGGGGTGACGATGCGGACCTTGATCATTTCTCCCGGGCGGCGGCGAGGATGGCCTCGCCCTTCTTGATGGCATCTTCGATGGTGCCGACCTGCAGGAATGCCTGCTCAGGGAGATAGTCCACTTCGCCGTCCAGGATCATCTTGAAGCCCTTGATCGTATCCTGGATGTCGATCATGACACCGGGGACACCGGTAAAGGCGGCGGCGACGGCGAAGGGCTGCGAGAGGAAGCGCTGCACGCGGCGGGCGCGGTTCACGGTCACCTTGTCTTCGTCGGAGAGTTCGTCCATGCCGAGGATGGCGATGATATCCTGGAGTTCATTGTATTTCTGGAGGATGTTCTTCACGCGCTGGGCCGTCTCGTAGTGCTCCTCGCCGACGATGTTGGGGTCGAGGATGCGGGAGGTCGATTCGAGCGGGTCCACGGCGGGGTAGATGCCGAGGGTCGCGATCTTGCGGCTGAGGACGGTCGTCGCGTCGAGGTGGGAGAAGGTCGTCGCCGGCGCCGGGTCGGTCAGGTCGTCCGCAGGGACGTAGACCGCCTGGACGGAGGTAATGGAGCCGTTCCTGGTCGAGGTGATGCGCTCCTGCATCTGGCCCATCTCCGTTGCGAGGGTCGGCTGGTAGCCGACCGCGGACGGCATGCGGCCGAGCAGCGCGGACACCTCGGAGCCCGCCTGCGTGAATCGGAAGATGTTGTCGATGAAGAAGAGGATGTCGCGGGGGCCGGCGCCGGTGTCGCTGTCGCGGAAGGATTCCGCGAGGGTCAGGCCGGAGAGCGCGACGGAGCTGCGCGCTCCCGGCGGCTCGTTCATCTGGCCGAAGACCATCGCGACCTGCGATTTCTCGACTTCTTCCTGATCGACTTTGGAAAGGTCCCAGTGGCCTTCTTCCATGCTTTTTCGGAATTCCTCGCCGTAGCGGATGACGTCGGACTCGATCATTTCGCGGATCAGGTCGTTGCCCTCGCGGGTACGCTCGCCGACGCCGGCGAAGATGGAGAAGCCGTTGTGCTTCTTCGCGATGTTGTTGATGAGCTCCTTGATGAGGACGGTCTTGCCGACGCCGGCGCCGCCGAAGAGGCCGATCTTGCCGCCCTTGAGGTAGGGCTCGAGGAGGTCGATGACCTTGATGCCCGTGTAGAGGACTTCCTGCGAGGTCGTGAGGTCCTCGAATTTCGGGGGCTCGCGGTGGATCGGAAGGGAATGGTCCCGGGAGAGCTCCGGGAGGCCGTCGATCGTCTCGCCGACGACGTTCATCACGCGGCCGCGGATCTGCGCGCCCACCGGCATCGAGATCGGCGCGCCGGTGCAGCGGGCTTCCATTCCCCGGCGGAGGCCGTCCGTCGAGTCCATCGCGACGCAGCGCACCGTGTCTTCGCCGATGTGCTGCTGCACTTCAATGATGAGTTTGCGTCCATTGCTGCGGGTCACCTCGAGGGCTTCGTGGATTGCAGGGAGGTCCTGCTCCTCCACCCGCTGGAAATGGACATCGACCACCGGGCCGATGATCTGGGAAATGTTACCGCTGACAGTTGACATACCTTTCTACTTATACATCTAACAAATATAATCAAATTAAATGAAAGATGCCCGGCTGAACCGGGCATCTTGCTGTCATATCTTCATTCAGAAGGAGAATGTATAGGCGAGGTTGATGACGCTGTCGAGGGAGGGCTTCCAGGTGACGGACTTGAGTTTGGTGCCGGCCTTGTTGGTGTCGATGGCCTTGTTGCGGTAGTAGTCCAGGGCGTAGTAGATGTCGAGGGAATGGTGGTCGGAGAGGGCCCATTCGAAGCCGAGGGTCCCGCGGAGGCGGTTCATGTAGACGGCGTTGTAGCCGCCGAAGGTGTAGTCTGTGTAGCTGGCGGAGGAGGCGTTCCAGGTGGCGCTGTAGGAGGGGTCGTTCAGGGTGTGGCGGAGCTCGACGTAGCCGTAGGGCTCGATGGCGCGCCAGCCCTTGTAGGACATTTTCAGGCGCGATTTGAGCCAGAGGACGTTGCGCACCTCCTGGTAGCGGTTGAGTTCGGCCGTCTTGTGGGTCAGGCGGAGCTGCTCGCGGTAGGAGAGGCGCCAGTCGCCGAGTTTCCGGGAAAAGGTAAGGTCGGCGCTGAAACGGTGGCGCGGCTCCCAGGCGGAGGAAGTGTGACGGTAGATGTAGGTGTAGTCCACGCCGGCCTTGAGCCATTCGGTGAGCTTGCAGGTCAGGCCGAGGGTCGCCTGGTGGCGGTCGATCCGGGAGAGGTTGTCCTCCGTGCGGATCTCGTAGGCCGCAACCGCGTGGAACCCGTCCACGATCCGGTAATTCAGGTGGACGGAGGTGCGGGTCGTGAAGTCCTTCTCCAGGTCTTCCGTCGTCACCTGGGCGGCGGCAAGCCAGGGGAGGGAAAGCGCCAGCAGGGCCAATGCAAACCGTCTCATAGGCTTAATTCTCCGCATAATCCCGCGCGCGGGTCAGCTGGTCGATGGTCGCCGTCTGGTCCTTGCCGAGCGTGTAGGTAACCTTGATGTACGCCGCATCCTTGAGGAAGTCGACGTGGCCGATGTCCACGGCGTCGATCTTGAAGCCGAGGCGCTTCTCCAGGTCGGCAATGAGTTCTTCCCGGCGGTCCGGGGTAATCAGCTCGATACGGTCATAGAGGACCAGCTTGGTCGAAGTGTTCTTGACGAGGACGTTGTTCTCCAGGACCCAGACCAGGCAGACGACGAGCAGGTTCGAGAGGGCCAGCACGCCGAGGTTGCCGGCGCTGAGCGCGTAGTGGGGATTGTCGGAGAAGCTGCCGACCATCTTGAAGATGGGCGTCAGGCCGTTGACGGCGGCGACGGCGATGATCACGAACAGGTAGGTCATCTCCCGGATCGGCACCGTTTCCGTCCGGTAGCGGATGACGCCGAAGATGGCGAAGAGGCCGAGGGTCAGGCCGATGCCGACTTCGGCGTTGCCCATCATATAGAGGAGGAGCAGCATCGCCGAGGAGAACACCATAAAGGTAAAATAGTAGTCCCGGCGGCGGCTCTTGCGGTAGTAGAAGCAGTGGACGAGGATCCAGCAGACGAGCAGGTTCAGCAGGAAACGGACCGCCAGTTCAGTAATGCTCTGGGCCGTCGTCATCATCGCGTCCGTAATGGACTGCACGTCGAAGACGTTCTCGTCGGCGAGGTTGTACTCGCCCAATTCGTCAAGTTGAATCATATGCTGATTGTCGTATGTATTTGTTTTTCAATGATCCGGATTCTTTCTTTGAAGCGGCCGGCCCGGATCTCCGGATCCGTCAGGGCGAGGCCGATGCAGTACTTGCTGACGCGCACGGGCTTGACCCGCCGGTCCAGCAGGATCTGCTTCATCCGGCTCTCCGCCCGGCCGTCCTGCTTCAGTTCGATTACGACGCCGTCCGCGAGGGACGCCTCCCGCCCGTTGCGCAGGTTCGTGAAAGCCACGCTGCGGTCGATCGTCAGGCGCTCGGTCATCGCCGGATTCACCAGCGTGATCCGGCGGAAACGCGTCTCCAGGGAAGGGCTCAGCTGCTCCGCCGGAAAATCGGAGCGTTCCGCCAGGTAGCTGCAGGCCTCCGGGCACGCGCCGAAGTCCCGGAACGCATCCGAGGGGATCTCCGTACGCTTTTTCTTCGTCCGCCCGTGGTTGTTTTTGCGCTTGACTTCCAGGAAGGCACGGCCCGACGCGAGATACTCCCGGGTCCGGACCTTCTGGCGCGTGAGGCGGCCGTTGCGGTGGTCCAGGAACATCCGGTGGTCCGGCGTGTCATAATAAACGGTATCGTAAGGACTCACCATCAGCCCGTCCGCGACCAGCGCCCGGTAGCCGGACGCCAGCGCATCGGCGAGGATTCCGTCCAGCGTCGCCTCGTCCGTAAGGTATTTTGAATCAACACGATTCATCAACTTTACGGAATCCATCTCCTCCAGGGAGACGGGCGCGAACTGCGGAATCTCATTCATCTTCGGCGATATATTCGAAGACCTTGACGGACACCAGTTTCCCTTTCCCGTCATAGTTGTACTGGGTCTTCTTCTGGCCCTGTTCGTTGTATTCCAACTTCTTGACGGAGTAGAGCCGGTTCCTTTCGTCGTAAACAAGCTCACGGCTGACCTTGCCGTTCGGGCCGTACTCGAAACGCTTGCGCCATTTCTGCCTGCCGTTGCTGTAATTCTCGATCTCCTCGATCTTCATCCCGTCGGCGTTGTAGGTCGTCACGTGGTCCATCACCCGGGCATTGGTCCGGGCGTCCGTATTCCATTCCTTGATCACGAGGTTCTTCCGGTCGGGCCGCTGCACCTCCTGGGCGGAAGCGCAGAATCCGAGGAGCATCGCGGCGGCGATGAGTACAATCCTTTTCATAAACAAAGCAATTTAACCATTTTCGGCGAAATGCCGGCTAAGTCTGGCAAAGTTCTTGAAAAACGTATGCCATGCAATCAAAAATAAAGTGTTGATCTTAAAAAAAAGTGTCGCAAAATGAAAAAGACGTGTATTTACCTGATCCTGCTGGGCGTTGTAGCCACGGGCTGCAACAGCGACACCCTCTTCCCGGAAGATTTCGACCCCTGGTCCGACACCACCTCACAGACGGTGCCGGACGCAGAGGACGATATCACCTCCATCCCTGACTCCGGCGCCGTCCTCGACAGCGAGGACGACATCGCCGGAACCAAGTTCTCCTATACTATTAACATTCATTTCTCCGAAGCGGACGGCGCCACCGTCTCCGGTGACAAGGACGGCATTGTCAGCGTCTCCGGCAACGACGTCACCGTCAACAACACCACCGACGCCAAGATCTCCTACGAACTGAGCGGCACCGCCTCCGACGGCTTCCTGAAAATCTACAGTTCCAAGAAGCAGGCCCTCGTTCTCAACGGCCTCGACCTCACCAACAAGCGCGGCGCCGCCATCAACAACCAGGGCAAAAAACGCTGTTTCGTCGTCGTCCAGGGCACAAACAAGCTCGCCGACGGCCCCGGTTACACCCTCACCCCCTCCGGTGAGGACGAAAAGGCAGCCTTCTTCAGCGAAGGCCAGCTCATCTTCAGCGGCGACGGCACCCTCACCGTCACGGCGACCGGCAAGGCCGGCATCACCTCTGACGACTACATCCGCTTTATGGCGAGCCCGACCGTCAAGGTCAGCTCCTCCGCCGGCCACGGCATCCGAGGCAAGGACGCCGTCATCGTCTCCGACGGGACCCTCTACGCTACCGTCTCCGCCGATATGAAGAAGGCCGTCTGTTCCGACTCGCTCGTCCGTTTCGACGGCGGCGCGACCGAAATCAAGGTCACCGGCGGCACCGCCTACGACGATGATGACAAGGAATACAAAGGCTCCGCCGGCGTCAAGGCCGACCAGCGCTTCGAAATGAACGGCGGCAGCCTGGTCATCACCAACTCCGGCACCGGCGGCAAGGGCATCAGCGGCGATGCGCTCGGCATCTTCGCCGGCGGCACCGTGGACGTCACCGTCACCGGCGCCAACTACGGCAAGAGTTCCAACAGCTTTGGCGGCAGCAGCGACAGCGACTCCGTCGGCGCCAAGGCCATCAAATTCGACGGCGACCTCTACTTCACCGGCAGCACCGTCACGGTCAGCGCCAAGAACCACGAAGGCATCGAGGCCAAGGGCGTCCTCGCCGTCACCGACGGCTCGGTCTGCAGCCGGAGCTCCGACGACGCCATCAACTCCGGCAAGACGATGTCCCTGCGCGGCGGCTACGTCTGCGCCCTCTCCAGCGGCAACGACGGCATCGATGCCAACGGCAACTGCTTCATCAAGGGCGGCCTCGTCTACGCCTCCTGCTCCGGCACCCCGGAAGTCGCGATCGACGCCAACACGGAAGGTGACTATCACCTTTATGTCCAGGGCGGTACGCTCATCGCCGTCGGCGGCCTCGAGCGCAGCTCCAGCCTGTCCCAGGACTGCTGGCAAGCCTCCTCCTGGAGCGGCGGCAAGTGGTACTCCTTCACCGCCGGCGCCACCAGCTTCGCCTTCCAGACCCCGGACAAGGGCGGCAGCGGCCTCGTCGTCTCCGCCTCCACGGAGCCGACCCTCAAGTCCGGCGTGACCGCCTCCGGCGGCACCCCCGTCCTCGCCGGCCTCGTCCTCCTCGCTTCCACCGTCTCCGGCGGCTCCTCCGTCACCCTCTCCACCTACACCTCCTCCTCCGGCGGCACCAACGGCCCCGGTGGCGGCGGCTTCGGCCCCCGCTTCTAGCCTCTCCGGCGCTCATAGACCTTCGCTCCGGCTCCAAAAAAGGTTGCGTGTCGCAGGTGCTAAAAAACGTACGACTCCTGCGACGCAATACCGCTCTCCAGCCCATATACCGTCGCAGGTACCCCCGCTATTTTCGCACCTGCGACACACTGACCAATGACAAAAAAGCAAAAAAAAGGGTCCGGCTGATTTCTCAGTCGGACCCTCGCGTAAAAACGGCAGCTTCCTACTCTCCCACCTGGTGGGGCAGTACCATCGGCGTTGGTGAG